>NZ_LMTZ01000112.1 GCF_001456025.1 Mastigocoleus testarum BC008 | reverse complement strand
GGGACGCCCCATTGTTCGCTTTTGCTTCTTTTATTTCTTCATTCTTTATTCTACAGTTATATGCAACTTCACATAGAGTTGGTATTATAGCAAGAATAATCATTACAGCTAAAATAGATATAGCAAAGGTTTTATATTGATAAAACCAAGATAAACTTTTAACAGAAGATTGTGAATTACGTCAAAATAAATATCTCAACAAGATAGTAGAACAAGACTACAGATTTATTAAAAAACTGGTCAAACCAGTTATGAGTTTTCAATGCTAAAGCGTCGTCACTTTAATAGTCAATCATTTAGTACAGCTATAACAAAGCTAAAAGAGAGGAAGAGCAGATGAATTGGGATTAAATAGAATTCAGCAGAAATTAGTGCGTTATATTCCTCTCAAAGTCGGACGAATAATATTAGCGCAGCATGTCCTAACGGACATAGTAATCGCAATATCCGGCGATCGCTATATCCCTAAGGGAGACGCAATACCTATGACACGCGCTTAGAAGAAAGAACTCTTTTAACGATATTGACCTACTTGCTGTTTAACTTTATCAAGATTATCTTTGTCAACAAAACTTGGTCCGGTAGAAATCACCTTTCCTGGTGGAGTAAAATTATGGTTTTTTATTAGTGCCAACCATTGCACTACCATGTATCCTTGTAGATATGGTTGCTGATCTATAGCAAATAAAGTTCTTCCATTTTCAATATTGTTGATAATTGTTTTACTCAAGTCAAAAGTTGCATGGAAAATTTGACTTGATTCTAATTTATTATCTTCCATAAATTCGTAAAACGGAGCAGCACCAATTTGTCCTAATGACAAAACAATATCTGTATTCTTATGGGTTTGATAATCCTTTTCTATTTCTTCTTTGATATTTTTAGGATTATCTTTAGTTATGATAGTGAAATACGGTATACCCTCATCTCTTAATGCATTTTCAAAACCTCGACAACGGGCTTGCAAATTTTCAGTATCTTCTTGGTGATTAATACAAACACCTCTTTTACCACTACTCTTCAGTCTCGCTAGCTCAACTAATTTTTTGCCAGCTTCATAACCAGCTTTTTCTTCATCTTGTCCGATGTAGATATCGTATGGAATATCATCTTTATCTGGACTATTACCTGCATTGTAAGCAATTACTGGAATTCTGCTTTTGCGATCGTCCTGGTGATCCTCCAGAAATGTTGTTAAAGGTTCTCGAAAAAGTTTTCGGTCTGTTAGAGTTACTCCAATCCCATCAGGGTTGTCTTTCAAAGCTTTCTCTATCAATTCCTTTTGTTCTGATGGTTTATAAGGAGTTTCACTAGGACGTAAAAGCTTAACATTAACTTTTAGATCTTTTGCTGCATCATTTATACCCTTCTCAACTACACACCAAAAATAGGACCAAGGACAGGAATCATGTTGAATTAATGTAATATTCAGAACGTTTGAGGAATAGGAAACGGGAAGATTTTTTTGTTTAGTTGCAAGTTCGTTATCAAAGTTTTGCGATTGACAAGCAACTGTTAAAAATAAACACAAACAAATACTGCTTAGCAAGCAGAAAGATTTAGTCATCATTTATTCTCTGCCTTCTCTTCGTTTCAAATTAATACAAATGATGTTAGCATGGTGTTAAAAGCTTACGATTACTCGATAATGAAATTATAAGCTTGAGATATTTTTTATGCTTAATAATTCAAGTATCAACAAACAACTGCTCTGTCCCATTAATTCTGAGGTGTTGTAGAGATGAGATTTTGCTAGCGTTCCTGAAGGGAAACATGTCGCGTCTCTACAGAGTTTATGGGAAAATGAATCTATGAATAAATCTACAATTATTCTTTTTCCAATCGATTGTTTTTACAAATTAAATAACTAAATACTACAGGGGAAATAATTTCAAAAGCTCAAAACACAGATAATTTATTAAGAGGTTTAGAAAATTCCTTGGAGTCGTAAAATAGTATTATTTATAACAATATAAAGCTAACCGTAAATACAAGTAAATTTCATGTAAAGTATGTTGTTTCAGTTGATTTACATTTTTGCCTGTTATATGCTGTTTCCTATGATCCTGATTTAAGGAACTAAGTAGTTAAGGTATCATTCAAAAATATTTTGATTTTAGTTATTTGATACCTAATTTTCTTTCTAGAATTACATTTAATGGTGTGTCCATAATTTTTTTCTAGAAATATCATATAATTTGTAGCCCTTTTGACTTGACTTTATATTGCATTTTACCAATTGTATAATGTATGAATTAAATATAAAATTTTGCTTATAAGTTATAAAAATAAGGGAGTCATATATTAATCGGTTCTTTTTTATATATAAAATAGCCGTAAATACTTACTGATTTCTATTGCTAGGTTATTTGTTGAATATATCACAAAAAATCTCTTTCTAGCTATTTAACTACAGTTTTATGTATATTAAATTCATACTAAAATCTGTTACTATCGGAATTGTTTCATATTAATTAATTACAGCATCTGTACCCTCAATACTTATATCCAATTACGAGTAATTTTATTTAAATATTTGTCATTTAATCCGAGTGTCTAAACGAATGTACTAAAGCTTTTAAAGTAATTATTTTAGATTCAGATAGGTTTTATTATTTTCTTTATTTCACGAAACTTTAAGCTTGTCTGAACTATTTATAGTCTCTCAATTATAGATTGCAATTTAAGTGGACATGTTTTAATTGCATTGTCTGCCTGAAATTACTGAATTTATACTGCCAATTATATAAATTCTCAACGTTATATATTTTTATAACTACGAATATGGAAACTATAAGTAATATTGAAGAAATAGATATTCAAAAATACTTACAAGTTATAAAACGTCGTTGGTTACCTGCTTTGGGCGCGATCGCCCTTACGGTAACAGGAGCTTCATTGTATGCTTTTTCTCTCGAACCTACCTATAGAGCAGAGGGAAGCGTAATGATCAAAAGTAATCGGACGTCTTCCTTGACGGGATTATCAGAAGAATTAGGACGCTTAGAAGCTTTAACCCAAAACCATAATCCTTTAGATACTCAAGCCAGGATAGTAACATCAAATCCCGTACTTCAAGAAACTATTCGCGCGCTCGATTTTAGAGATAAAGAAGGAAAACTTGTACCGATCAATGCTTTAGCTGCAGAATTAAATGTTGAAGGAGTTAAGGGTAGTGATGTTTTATTAATTTCCTATAGCAATCCAGATCCTGAAAAAGCAGCCAAAGTAGTCAATACAGTTATTGATAAATATATCGAACAGAATGTTGCAGCAAATCAAACTGAAGCCAAAACAGCACGCAAATTTCTTTCCAAAGAACTACCAAAAGCAAGAAAATTAGTAAGAGAAGCAGAATTAGAATTACGACGCTTCAAAGAGAAAAATCGGATTATTGCATTAGAGGAAGAAGCCCAAGCAGCTGTAGGAACGATAACTAAGTTAGAAGAACAGATATCTCAGGTCCAAGCCCAACTAGCTCATTTTACTGCACGATTAGCAGTTTTAAGCGATCGCGCTAAAGTTGAACCACAGCAAGCAGTTATATCTGCAGATTTAAGCCAAACAGCAGGAGTACAAAAAATACTTGCTCAAATTCAAGAAGCTGAAAGTCAGTTAGCACTAGAGCAGACTCGTTTTAAAGCAGGACATCCTGGTGTCGTCGCACAACAAAAAAGATTAGAAGCTCTCAAAAATATTCTTCAACAAAGAACAGCTGAAGTCGCAGGTACTGACGGACAGTTTCAAGCAGGAGATTTAGATTTACAAATTGGAGAAATACGACAGGGTTTAATTGCTGAAATTACTCGCGTGGAAGCAGAACGTTTCGGTTTGGAGCAACAAATTATTAAACTCAGAAATAAGTTATATACCTATAAGCGAAGAGCTAATTATCTACCACAACTAGAACAAAACCAACGCGAACTAGAACGCAAAGTCAAAGCAGCACAATCAACCTACGAAACGCTTTTAACCAAAATCCAGGAAATTAAAGTTTCGGAGAATCAAAGAATTCCCAATGCACGGATCATTTCTGCTGCTTTAATACCTGATGCACCCCAAGGACCAAGAAAAGTTCCCTTTATTATTGGTGGAACAGCTGCGGGTATACTCTTAGGTCTAATTGCTGCATTTGGTTTAGATCTAATAGATCGCTCAGTTAAGACTGTTAGAGAAGCTAAAGAAGTATTGAAATACACGGTTCTTGGGGTTATTCCTGCATCGGGTAAGAATCATAAAAATAGCTCTTCTATCGCCGGAGTTAATAGGTCTATTCCTCGAATTATTGGTAAAGATATTCCCCAATTTCCAGTTGGAAATGCTTATCAAATATTACAAGCTAATTTAAAATTTTTGTGTTCTGATAGTCAGCTAAAAAGTATTGTTGTGACAAGTTCTGTGAGCAGAGAGGGAAAATCGGAAGTCGCAGCAAATTTAGCATTAACAATTTCTAGTTTGGGACGTCGCGTACTGCTTGTAGATGCAGATATGCGTCATCCAATCCAGCATCATACCTGGGGATTGACTAATGCGATCGGTCTAAGTAACGTTATCGTTGACCATGTTGATATTAATGCTGCTGTAACAGAGGTTACATCCAACTTAGATGTGCTTTCTTCTGGGGTCTTACCTCCTAATCCTATTGCATTACTTGACTCTCAAAGAATGGCTACATTATTAAGCAACTTTACCCAAAAATACGATTTAGTAATTTTTGACACTCCAGCAGTGGTAGGAACTGCAGATGCAGCGATATTAAGCGATTTAACAGACGGTATCTTGCTAGTTGTACGTCCTGGTGTGGTTGATTTAGATAGTGCAAATGCGGCTAAGGATTATTTAACTCAGTCAAACCAGAAAGTTTTAGGGATAGTTATCAACGGCGTCAATTTGAAAAGCGAACCAAATAGCAATTTGTATTACACCAAAGAGGCTATTGATTCAGCTACAACATTAAATGAAGCCTCATTAATCAAACAAACTATATTCAAAGTTATTCACAAAAACGAAGATATTAATTCAAAATAGAAAAAAGATGAAAACAACTTGTTTAATTAATAACTATAATTATGCATATTTTCTACCGGAGGCTATTAATAGTGCTTTAAATCAAACCGTTAATTTTGACGAAATTATTATTGTTGATGATGCATCTACAGATAATTCTGTAGAAATTATTACTAAATTTTCCCATAAAGATAACTTTAAGTATATCTTAAAAGATAGAAACCAAGGACAACTATCTTCATTTAATGAAGGATTTATTGCTGCGACTGGCGATTTAATATTTTTTCTCGATGCAGATGATACATATGAGTCTAAATATTTAGAATATGCTTTAAATTTTTATCAACGCAATCGGGAGTGTGATTTTTTATTTTGTGCTTATCAAAAATTTGGAGTAGAACAAGGAATATTTCTAGAAGATGAATCGGATCTAGATTTGGGTTATTCAGTACTTAAAACTCTATGTTTAGGAGAATGGATCGGTTCGATTACTTCAACATTGTCAATGCGTAGAGAAATCGCAAATAAGATTTTACCTATTCCGTATATAGATGACTGGCGCGTTAGAGCTGATGATTGTCTTGTCTGGGGAGCTTCTGTCGTTGGGGCTAAAAAGTTTTATATATCCAAACCACTGGTAATGTATAGAATCCATAAAAGTAATAATTTCCATAATAGTAAATCTTCAGGCAAAAATATTAGTTTTGAATATAAGAGATTATTAAAACGCTCGGCAATATTTAACTATTTAATGCAAAAAAATAGTTTAAATTTACCACTACTCTTAGCTCATTATTCCCTGAATGAATTAAAAACAATACCTTGCCCTAAAATTAAAGACTTTAGTTTATATTTAAAAATTATATTCTTATTAGAAAAAAATATTTATTGGAAATTAAAAGGCATCATTTTATTATTTATATATTTTTTTGAGGTTTTGAAAGCTGGAAAATTAAATTCTCAAAATTCAAAATTGAAAATAATTTAAAAATTCAAAATAATCTTAATTTAATAATGCTTAGAAGAGTGAAAATTCCTAACCTATCCCAACTTAAATCCCGTTCTCAACTACGCACAATTCTTAGTAATACAGGATGGTTATTCGCCGATCGCATGCTGCGCATGGGTGCAGGTTTGTTTGTTGGGGTGTGGGTAGCGCGTTATTTAGGAACCGAACAATACGGTATCTTAAATTATGGGTTAGCTTTTGTTAGTTTATTTACACCAATCTTCACTTTGGGTTTAGATGATGTTGTCATACGTCATCTGGTGCGAGAATCATCTAATAAGGAAGAGATTTTAGGAACCACTTTTGGTTTAAAGCTCATAGGTGGAATTGTTTCTGTTCTATTAGTCGTGGGAAGTATCCTTTTCCTGGAAACCAATAAAATACTGACGATATGGCTAGTGACAATATTAGCTATAACTGGAATTTTCCGATCTGCTGATACGATTGACCTATGGTTTCAGTCACAAGTTCAATCAAAATACAGTGTAATTGCAAAAAATATTGCTTATCTACTGAGTATTTTAATAAAGGTGGCGCTCATTTTAAGCAAAGCGTCATTAATAGCGTTTGCTTGGGTGACCCTTGGAGAGATTGTCATCGGTGCGATCGCTTTAATGGTTATCTATCACATCCGAGGATTTTCCAGATTATGGAATTGGAGGTGGAATTTAAGCACAGCAAAAAGTCTGCTTCGAGAAAGTTTCCCGCTGATATTTTCCGGATTTGCGATTCTGATTTTTATGAAAATCGATCAGATTATGTTGGGTCAAATGAAGGGTGATGGTGAAGTTGGGATTTATTCTGCAGCTGTGCGTATTTCTGAACTGTGGTATTTTATTCCCACTACCATAGTGTCTTCTCTTGCTCCTAGCATATATGCAGCCAAAGAAAAATCTGAATATCATTACTATAAGCGGATTGGACAATTATTGCGCTTATTGACATATATCTCTCTGATGATTTCGATTCCCATGACATTTCTCTCTAAATATGTCGTTGCGATTATGTTTGGGAGTGGATATGCAAATGCTGGACCAATATTAGCAGTTCATATTTGGGCTTCTCTATTTGTATTTATGGGTGTTGCAACATCACCTTGGTTTGTTGCAGAAAAGTTAAACCATGTTTCCCTTGGTAAAACTTTATTTGGAGCCATTCTTAATGTCATCCTGAATTTTTTACTAATTCCCGGATATGGGGGAGTCGGTGCTGCGATCGCGACTATTGTATCTCAAGCTGTAGCTGCTTTCTTCAGTAATGCTGTGGATCGAAGGACGCACAAATTATTCAAAATTCAAATTCACTCTTTTTTACCTTTTTCTCCTAATTAATTATTAAATAATAATAAATGATATTTTCTTTAAATATGAGTTTTTAAAAATATTATCGAGGTTTTTTATTAATTTTTTAAGTCTAATTTTAAATTTATATTTATGTTTAATTTAATGGATACATCATAATCAATGAGATTAGAATCAGTCAAACTCAAAATAATCTATTTTATACAATGATTATACAATTATGTTAGTAATAAAAATCATAACTTGTTTGTAATAGSACTTTAGCGCTAAAGCGCTACCACGAGACAAATACAGATATTTTATATTKATTTACATAGTTTACTTTTTTCTCACCTACTTACTTAAATGAAATATTTTTTTTGCAAAATAGAGATAAATTATTATGGCTAAACAATTAGAAACCCCAATTACTTTTATTATTTTTAAACGTCCTCATACCACCGTAAAAGTTTTTGAAAGAATTCGCCAAATTCAACCTAAGAAACTATTTGTAGTTGCTGATGGTCCCCGTCACGAGCGCGAAGGTGAAGCAGAAAAATGTGCAGCGACAAGAGCAATTATTGAAAAAGTAGACTGGGATTGTGAAGTAATTAAGAACTACTCTGAAATTAATTTAGGCTGTGCTCGCAGAGTTTCCAGTGGTTTAGATTGGGTATTTGAAAATGTAGAAGAAACAATAATTTTAGAAGATGATTGTATCCCTCACATTACATTTTTCCAGTTTTGTGAAGAACTATTAGAAAAATATCGAAATGACTCTAGAATTACTTCGATTGCAGGTCAAAATGCTCAATTAGGACAAAAACGCACTGATTATAGTTATTACTTTTCATCCTACAGTCACTGTTGGGGATGGGCTAGTTGGAGACGTGCTTGGAAAAATTACGATCTACATATTAAATTATGGCAAGAAGTCAAGAAATCTAATATTTTAGATAGCATTTTAAATGACTCAAAAGCAGTTAGCTATTGGGAAAGTATTTTTGACTCAATTTATGAAAATCCTATGGGTATAACTTGGGATTATCAATGGACATTTGCTTGTTGGATGCAGGGTGGGTTAAATGTTATTCCGAATGTAAATTTAGTTCAAAATGTTGGTCTCGGTGCAGATGCAACTAATTTTAACTTTAATCAGGATGTTTCATTTATTAATCTTCCTACAGAAGCAGTAGAATTTCCTTTAAAACATCCACCTTTTATTGTCCGGAATTTACCTGCAGATAGGTTTATCCAAAAGACAGTATATGGTGCAACTAGATTGGATATATTTAAACAAAAATTGAAGAAAATACTTCAGGATAAAAAAATAATTAACTGCTGATAATAATTTATCCAAATGAATTGATGATAGGTGGTGAATAAGTGAAATTTCAGCAACTTGAAAAACCAGCCACAATTCTACTAATACTAATTTCTGTTGGCGCTCTTGCGATCAAACCTGCAATAGAAATTTCACCAACTCCCCTCGGGGGTGCATTTGTAGATCAATTATTAAATATGATTTCATATTTAATCTTATCTATTTTAATCATCTATTACTGGAAAGGCTTTGCATATGTTGGTAGTAAAAATATATTTCAATTTTTCCTGTTAGTAGTAATTTTATTTTCTGCTTTATGGTCAGCAGATATGGCTTCGAGCTTAACTTATATTCGAGGTCTAATTCGAATATATTTGCTGGCTATTTATTTAGCAATGCGTTACACCCTCCAAGAACAAATGAGATTCAGCGCTTTTACATTGGGGATAACAGCAGTTTTATCGATAATATTCCCTTTAATTCCAAGTTTTGGAGGAATTCATGTCACACCAGAATTAGCCGGGATGTGGAGTGGAATTTTTGGTCATAAAAATGAACTGGGATATATGATGGCTTGGTGTGCGGGAATTTCTTTGCATTTAGCTCTCAGTGAGTCTAGACATCGCTGGCTAAGATTAGTAATAGTTGGGTTTTCGATTTGCCTAATTATTCTTTCTCGCTCTACAACTTCTTTAATGATTGTTGTAACAATGATATCTCTTTTACCTTTATACAAACTTAGCAAAAATAATAACTATAAATTACAAATAATTACGATTAGTTTTGTTTTAATATTATTAATTAGTACTTCCATTTTGATTCTAGGTAACGCAGAAAATATAGTTGGCGCATCAGGTAAAGACCTTACTTTTAGTGGACGTACTGACCTATGGGAACCTGTATTAAATAAAATCCTCGAAAGACCTTGGTATGGCTATGGATATGCTGGGTTTTGGGATAGTCCATCTGCTTCTAATATTCGATTGACCCATGAATGGGCGAGTAATTCTCATAATGGATTTTTAGAGATAATACTCGATTTAGGAATTGGTGGTTTCTTGATTTTTGCTATTGGTTTTATTCGGTTTTTTATTATGGCACTTAATCGAGTTATATTTGTAGCAAAAAAACCAGAAGATTATTGGCCAATGCAAATGTTGGTAATTATTATTATCCTTAATATATCTGAGGCTAGATTGTTGGTTCCTAGTTGGAATTGGTTGATGTATTTAACAACATCTCTATCTTTAACTATGGAGCATCACAGATTAAAACATCAAGCATCATCCAGTCTAGATATTACACCAACCTGAAATAGATAAGTGCTTACTAAAAAATATATTTGCGAGCGAATAATATATATTTCCTGTTCATTGATAACTGATAACTGATAACTGTTAAATGAAAGTTTTACATTTGAGTACCCATGATACCAATGGTGGTGCGGCTCGTGCAGCATACCGCTTACATAAGGGTCTACAAGATATTGGGCTCAACTCACAAATGTTGGTGCAAGAAAAGTCAAGTAGCGATCAAACAGTTATTGCACCAAAAATTAGGCTGTTTCAAGGCGTAGCTAAAACAAAATTAACATTTGAAACCTTACCACTAAAACTTTATCCCGAAAGAAGCAATAGTACATTTTTTAGTCAATGGTTGCCAGATCGGGTCGTACCACAGGTAACTAAAATCAACCCAGATATTATCAATTTGCATTGGATTAGTGGGGCTTTTATGCAAATTGAATCTATTGCGAAACTAAGACAACCTTTAGTATGGACCCTCCATGATATGTGGGTTTTTACTGGAGGATGTCACGTCGCTCGAGATTGTCAACGCTACACCCAATCTTGTGGTTCTTGTCCTCAACTTAATAGTAGTAGTGATTGGGATTTATCTCGTTGGGTATATAAGCGTAAAGCTAGAGCTTGGAGCAAATTTAATTTCACTAAGCTAACTTTGATTGCTCCAAGTAATTGGATTGGTGAATGCGCCCAATCTAGCTCACTATTCAAAAATTCAAGAGTAGAAGTGATTCCCCATGGATTAAATACTCACACATATCGACCTCTAAATCAACAGTCAGTAAGGGAAATATTTAAGTTACCTCAAGATAAAAAATTAATCCTATTTGGAGCTTTACAAGCAACTAGCGATCGCAATAAAGGTTTTCATCTATTACAACCAGCGTTGCAAAAACTGAGTAAGACTAAATGGAAAGATAATACAGAATTAGTCATTTTTGGTGCATCTGAACCAGAAAATCCACCTGATTTAGGATTTAAAACTCATTATTTAGGGCATTTCTATGATGATACATCTTTAGCTAGTATTTATTCTGCTGCGGATGTCATGTTGGTTCCATCTTTGCAAGAGTCTTTCGGACAGACTGCTTCTGAGTCACTAGCTTGTGGAACTCCAGTTATTGCATTTAATGCAACTGGTTTAAAAGATATTGTGTTACATCAGGAATGTGGTTATTTAGCTAAACCCTATGACATTGATGATTTAGTTAGAGGAATTATTTGGGTTTTAGAAAATCCTCAAAGATATGAAAAATTATCTTCACATGCTCGCGAACGAGCGAAAGAAGAATTTAATTTAGAACTACAAGCAAGGCGTTATTGGAATTTATTTAAAGAACTAGTTAATTGAATAAATATCAGTTTTACTCATAAATTAATTTTAAAGAATACTAAAAATATCGTGTATTAATATTTTATTTGTATTGATTAATTTAAAGTTTATGAATTAAAAGCTAGAGTAATTTTTAAAGCTTTTATGAAATAATTTAGATGTAATTTACATCAAAATTAATTAGGAGTAATGTAAATATGTCAACAGTTCCATTAGCTTTTATCATCTGCACAGAACCGGGTCGCTTAGAGGCTCAATCATTAATGCTTGCAGAGAGTATTCGCAAATTTTGCGGTAATTTAAAAGATACACCAATTTATAGTTTTCATCCTAGAACTGGTACACCAATTGCAATAGAAACTCAAAAAGCATTTGAAGAATTGGGAGTTATTCATCAGCAACTTCCTATTAACCAAGAATTTCATCAATATTATTTAGCGAATAAGCCTTTGACTTGTGCTTATGCAGAAGAAAATATAGATGCAGAAATTCTAGTTTTTCTTGATAGTGATAAGTGCTTTTTTGCAGAGCCCACAGAATTTTTATTACCAGTAGATTGTAACGTACGAATGCGCCCTGAATACGGTCAAGGTATTGGTTCTACAGGTAGTAAAGACCCTCACGAATGGTACTGGAAAAAACTTTATGAAGTCCTAGGGGTAAAACAGGAAGTATTTGTCAATACTCCAATAGGAAATAAAAAAATCAGAGCTTATTGGAACTCAGGTTTAGTTGTAGTTAGAAGGAATGCAGGTATATTTAAATCCTGGAAGAAAAACTTTGAGAAAGTAATGCATTTAGATATTACTCCTCCACAGGGTATTTATTTTGTCGAACAATCAGTTTTATCTATCACTTTATGTGCCTTAGAAGAGAAAGTATCTCATTTTTCCGACCGTTATAGTTATCCATTACCCTTACATAATCGCTTGTCTAAACAATGGCGCTTGAAAAAATGGGATGATTTAACTTCAGTACATTATTTTAACTTATTTTATTATCGCGATTGGAACAAACAGATTAAAAGATTGAAGTGTTTCAATCTTGATTCAGATAAATATAAGTGGTTATGTAAAAAAGTAAATTCCTATCAAATGGCGCGTACTTCCGTACTACATAGACATATGTTAATTGTCCGGAAAATAGAACAAAAATTGAGGGTATTTAAATTAAATATAAATGTGAGTAATTGGCTCGAAAAAGTGACAAGTATCTAAAGTAAATAATATAAATTGATAGATATTTAAGTATTTTTGATTTCATCATATAGAGCGGGGAATTAACTTGAAAATAATGGAATCAATATTTTCATAAATCATTAATTAATAGAAGGAAAATCTCTATATGTTATTTCATGGTTACTATATTTTTAGTACTAAACCTTTAATTGTTTCCTTTCTTGGAAGTTATCCTTTCTTTGGTGGAGTTGTTTATCAGGACAAAAAATTTACACACAAACCTTTACCTAAATGGTTTCGTCCCAAGCATGTTTTAGAACATACTCCTTACTGGTGTGCTGCTCCCAAACAAATGTTTTTACGTAAAATCAAATCAATTCTACACAGTATTGAAGGTAGAACCCATCATTTAATGGTCAATGCTGCAGATGAAGAACAAATGCGTAAACAGTTTCGGGTTCGTGGAGCGCACTTCAATCAAAATTTTTATATTAATGAGTATTTGTACAGACCTATCGAACAACCCAAGATATATGATGCAATTTATACCGCGCAGCTTAATTCGTCAAAGCGCCTTTGGTTAGCAAAAAATATTGAAAAGTTAATGGTTGTATCTTATGGAGGTGACTTACACTCCTACTGTCCTGAATTGAAGCATGCTGATTTTAACAAAGAGTTTATCCCACGTCCTGAATTAGCAAAAAAATACAATCAGGCTTATTGTGGTTTAATTTTGTCTGCATTAGAAGGAGCAAATTTAGCCTCCAGCGAATATTTACTTTGTGGAATTCCTGTAGTTAGTACTCCCAGCAAAGGTGGAAGAGATGAATTCTTTACCCCTGAGAATTCAATTATTGTAACTCCAGAAGCCGGAGCAGTAGAAAGAGCAGTGGAGACTTGGATAAAATTGTCACCCGAACCAGAAAAAATTCGCACGCAAACTCTCAAAAAAATCAACGATTTGAGACTAGATTATTGTTCTTACATCGCTCGACTAATAGAAAAAGAAGGTGGCGATCGCCACGATCCAAAAACTTTGATGGAAAAATACTTTGCTCCACCTCAAGGGATTCAATCTCGCTATGTGAAGTTAGAAGAATTACATAAATTGACTCCAGAGGATTTCAGCACCAGATTTTCTCTCTAAAAATCAGACATGCTCTGAGATACTTCTGAAATATTTAGAAATTGAAATTTATAGATATAGATAGTCCTACTTTACATCAGATCAAAAAACTTATGAGAAAAGCACAATTAGCGGTCATAATGACCTGTTTCAACAGACGGAGTACAACTCTCTCGTGTTTACATGCACTATACCAACAAACAAATTGTTCAGACTTCGATGTTTACTTAACAGATGATGGTAGTTCTGATGGTACCGCAAATGCAGTAAAGTCAGAATATCCTGAAGTCAATATTCTCCAAGGTGATGGAAATCTATTTTGGGTTGGAGGAATGAGACTTGCATTTGCACGAGCAATACAAAAAGACTATGAATATTATCTTTGGTTGAATGACGACACAATCTTAGAAACAGACGCTATTGAGCGCTTGTTCAGTGTATATCAACAACTAGTAGAACAAAACCATAAAAACTCTATAGTGGTTGGTACTACCAGAGATACATCCACAGGAAAAGCATCCTATGGTGGTTCGATTAAATCTCAGAAATGGTACTCCAATAAATATAACTTTTTAGGTTTTGCGGAAGTTATTCAGCAGTGCGATACATTTTTTGGAAACTGTGTACTAATTCCTCGTACTGTGGTGGAAAAAGTTGGAAATATTGATTCAGCCTTTATTCATAGTATGGGAGATATTGACTACGGTTTGCGATCGCGGAAAAATGGTTGTTCCATATGGGTTGCACCCGGTTACATTGGTAGCTGCAGTAAAAACTCAATTCACAACAGTTGGGTAGATACAAAATTAAGTGTATTAGAACGTTTAAAAAAAGCAACTCATATTAAAGCTTTTCCAATCAAACCTTGGACAGTATTTTGTCGTCGTCACTCTGGATTATTCTGGTTTCTTTATTGGATTCTTCCTTATTTACGCGCTGTAATTGGTTATAGAAATTTGGCGGTATCTCCCACATTTGTAGAGGAGTAAGTAGGTCGGCGTTAAAAAAACAAGGTATGTCATTGCGTTAACGCAGTGTGCGCAAAGCGCATGTGGAACATAGTGAAACGTTCGCGGAGCGCGTCCTCAGCAATCGCAGGAATTTCAGGCTTCTTTATCTTTTGTTACATAGTTGGTTTTATTTGTGCCTACTTACTTAATGGGTAATGGATAATAGGTAATAGTTAATAGTTATTAAAAAGGTAAACAATTACATCTAATTAGTTGATTTTACAATTTGAAAAATGACCAAGACCAAAAGAATATGATTAACGTTGTATTATCAAACATCAATTAGCAATTAACAATTACCAATTAGTAGATAAGGAGTAGAAATGTCGCCAAGAATTGGTTTTTTAGCTGCAGCACCTCGAATTTCCACACATCCTGATGCTGAAATGTCAGGACCTCGCTCCCGCGTCTTGGGAATTATTAAGGGTTTTGAAACACTCAATTGGGAAGTTGAAAAATTCATTGTTGGTGATCGAGTACCACAAAATTGGTCTGCAAAAGGTTCTAGTGAAGTAATCAGTAAAGGATTTTTTCGTACTTTAGCTGTAGATTTAGTTCGTTTGGGACTTAGTATTATTAACTCCTGGAAAAGTTGGCGAGAATTAGGAAGTAAAGTAGATTTCGTATATGAATATGCTGCTACTTTACAGTGTTTGGGTTGGATCTTTCAACGTCAAGGAATACCTTGGATTTTACAAGTGGAAGCTTTACTTTTTTATGAGGCAAAAGCAGAGCGTAAAGCATTAGTACTGGATGGTATTGCTAAATGGATCGAAATTCAATCCTATAGAAAATGTGATGTTTTAGCATGTGTAAGCGAAACTCTTAAAGAAATTTTAGTACATGATTACGGAATTGAAACTGAAAAAATTGTTTTAGTAAATAATGGGGTAGATACTGATTTTATTAATCCCGAATTATATACACCTTATCGTACATTTCCAGGTTTTACTATCGGTTTTATTGGTAGTTTATATGCTTGGTCTGGATTAAATTTACTATTAGAAGTTATTGCTGAGTTACGGGATGCAGGTATAGATATATCACTTGCTGTAGTAGGTGATGGTGTAATGAAATCTACTTGGGAAAAACAAGCTCAAGATCTAGGTATTTCAGAGAATGTAGCCTTTGTTGGTCGAGTTTCTCGAGAAGAAGTACCCAAATATATTTCTGGGTTTGACATTGGTTATTCTGGACAAATCCAACTACAAATGGGTCAGATGTATCTTTCACCGATGAAACTCTATGAGTATATGTCAATGGCTAAACCAGTTATTGCATCTGCTTTTGAAGACGCAAAACGTTTAATAGAGGATGGTCAAACAGGCTTTTTGTTCCAACCCGAAGACAAAGCTGATTTACAACGTAAGTTATTGTTAGCTTTTCAGCAACAAGAAAAACTTTCACAAATGGGACATTTAGCTCGTGCAGAAATCATAAATCATCATAGCTGGACTTCTAGAATTGAAGTTCTAGTTGAAAGTATGGAGAAAATTCTCGAAAAACCCTCGCGAGTAACTAAGTTAAAGTCTAGATAAATTTTTATTAATCGATGCTCAAAGCTAATACTTAAATCTTGAAACTTATATTCTGAGATTTTATATGAAGCGTTCACCCTCAAAATTTCTTGGTGTTGAGATGGATGCACTAGACATCCCCCAACTAAATGGACTAATTGCAGAGTCAATTCAAAAGCAAGAAAAATGGATTATCGCTAATCATAATTTGCATAGTCTCTATATTTACCATCATGACCAAAAAATGCGTGAATTCTACGCTCAGGCTGATTATACTCACATAGATGGTATGCCTCTGGTATTTATTGGTAAACTATTAGGTCATTCCCTCCAGCGGAAACACAGAGTAACCTACGCTGACTGGATATGGGATTTAATGGACGAATCTGCAAATAAAGGTTGGAGAATATTTTATTTAGGCTCCAAACCGGGAGTTGCACAAAAAGGAGCAGATATCCTCCGCCAAAAATACCCCAATCTAGAAATTACCTGCGCTCATGGTTATATTGACGTGCGTAAAGATAGTTTAGAAAACCAAAATACTATAGCAGCAATCAATGCTTTCCAACCTCATGTTTTAATGGTAGGAATGAGTATGCCACGTCAAGAGCATTGGATATTAGATAATTTAGAACAATTAAATACCAATATTATTTTACCGAGCGGTGCTTGTATAGATTATGTCGCAGGTGCGGTTCCAACTCCACCTAGATGGATGGGAAAGATGGGTTTGGAGTGGTCGTACCGTTTATTTAGCGAACCCAAAAGATTATGGAGACGTTATTTAGTTCAACCTTGGTTTATCGGTAAATTATTTGTCCGAGAAATGATGGGTTTTTCTCACCAAACAAACTCAAATATTGCAGTTGAATAGCAAAACTTCATACAGATTTCTTTTATATTAAGAAATAGGAGAGCTTGTATCATGCTTAATAGCGACCTAGTAGTAGATAATTTTAAACCAGACTTACGTTCGGCTAATGCAACCATACAGCGAGGGTTATTTATCCGATTATTACGTATAATCATACTGATTTTTATTGACATCTTATCTCTCAGTGCAGCTTGGTATTTTGCTACAAATTACACTTTTCCCTCACAGCCTATATTGACAAATAATCTATCATTGCTGTTAGTCAGTTTAGGAATTCAGTTTACAATTCTTGCAACTACTGGTGTGTATCGAGCTGGGGTACACCGTCGTGATTATGCAGGTATCATCAAAGCAGTTTCCGTATCATCCATACTGCTATTTTTTATTACTTTGCTTGACGAACCAACAAATCATATACTCCCTTCAACCTATTTGGTATATTGGTTAACATCTATTACCGGTATTTGTACTTTTAGATTATTATTCGATTTATCAACCAATTTTCTGCGTCACAAAGGTATAATTCGCCATTCAATGTTTGTCATTGCAGATGCTCAACAAAAAGATGAATTGATCGAGATTATTGAAAAAGATAACTGTTATAAAGTCGAAGGTTTTGCTGACTCTAGCTGTCTTGACTTGCGTAATAGAGAAGATACTTTTAAATTTCTACGCGATCGCAATATAGAAGAAGTATTAATTTCTTGGGATTCGATAAAGAATCGCTTTTTCCTTTACTGGTACTTCTACAATACAGGAATTACCGTACATATTCTCCCAACCGAAAATCAACTTTCTTTCTCCCAATCTCGATTTAGTTTAATCGGAGAACTACCTTTCCCGACAATAGCAGCACCACTTCTTGCTGGTCTTGATTTCTGGATAAAACGATTATTTGACTTTTGTTTCTCACTATTTTTAATAATTCTATTTACACCCATATACTTATCCATTGCAATATTAATCAAGTTAGATTCTCCGGGACCAATATTTTTCCGTCAAAAACGCCTTGGTTTACATGGAAAACAATTTTTAATTTGGAAATTCCGCACTATGGTTCCCAATGCAGAAAAAGTAATGGCTGAGTTGGAAGCAAAAAATGAAATGAAAGATGGTGTCTTCTTCAAAATGAAAGATGACCCAAGGGTGACGAATATTGGTAAGTTTTTACGTCGTTACAGTTTAGATGAATTACCACAACTATTTAACGTTCTGCTTGGTGAAATGAGTTTAATTGGTCCTAGACCTTTACCGATGCGTGATGTAGAGAAATTTCAAACCAAGCATTTCATTCGTCAAGAAGTTCTCCCCGGTATTACTGGATTATGGCAGGTTTCTGGACGTTCTAATATCGACAATTTTGAGGATGTAATAAAATTAGATATGAAATATATTGAAAATTGGTCGATATTATTTGACTTCAGAATTTTGCTACAGACTTTGAGGGTCGTACTACAGAAAACAGGCGCTTATTAATTTAGATTTATTTGAATTAAATCACTTGAATTAGATTAATTACCATATATATTTTTGTGGAGATATTTAATTGATATCTTCACATTTTTTATTAATCGAGTTGTGTTTCATAAGCATTTTAGGTACTAATTTACCTCATAACCCAAAACTATTCTTAAGAAAAGAGAGACCACAATTCACCCTAAACAACCCAAATTTTCCCTTCTCGTCCCTCTAACTCTGAAGTATTATTAATTTCTGTTATAAAAAATATCCAATTAGTATATGAATAAATTAAGTAATTTAAATTACTTTCTAATTTAATATAGACTATGTAAAATACGAAAGTAGTTGGTAACTTATTTTATTCATTGAATATTTAATTTAATGACTAAAAATCGAAATACAATTATTCTGTATCACTTTGCACTCAATAGCCAATGACACTTTCTGAAGATGTCAAGCAAATTTTAAATCGGATTGAAACGGGACAACAAACCCAAAACGATCTTACCTTGTTGCGCCAGCGACTTATGGCTGGCGATCGCGATGCACTACAGCAACTTGGTAAATATAATGTTTCCCTTGGTGAGGGAAAAGAAATTCATGTTGGTGATCGCAACTACTACGCTTGGACTGATGAAACCATTCAAGCGGTTGTTCGAGTAATTCAAAAGGATAGTAACGTTACATTCAGTGTTATTTACAATTACAACAACTATTACCAAGAAGAAGTCAAAGTAGTTGCGTCTGGTGTAAATGATGAAACAGATGATTTACCTTGTCCCTATCGCGGTTTATTTAGCTTTAGCCCAGAGGATGCAAAATATTTTTTTGGAAGAGATATTTTTATTGAGGAACTCTATCAATTAACTCAAACTCGGAACTTTATTCCAGTTTTAGGTGCATCTGGAAGTGGAAAATCCTCTGTGATTATGGCGGGATTAATACCGAAATTATTGATGGAAGGAAATTGGCAATTTACCCATTTCCGTCCTGGGAAAGAACCATTTCATGCTCTTGCTCAAGCTTTAGTTCCGCTTTATGTGGACAAGGACAATCTTGATGAAACTGACCGCATCGCTCAAGCTCGTAAATTAGCAAGATATTTTCGAGATCGTACACTTCCTTTATCTGATATTTTTAAAACAATTCAATATAATCATCCCAATAATCGAGTTTTATTGATTGCCGATCAGTTTGAAGAACTCTACACTCTTTGTGATGATGAGAAAATCCGCCACCAATTTCTCAATACTCTCTTAGAGATATTTCAGTCCTTAGCCCAACAATCGTCTTTATCAATTGTATTAGTCGCAGCGATGCGGGCAGATTTTTTAGGAAATGTGTTGTCTTATCCTCCCTTAGCGGATGTCTTACGGAATGTGGATGTCAAAATCCGCTCGATGAACTCGGAAGAACTCAGAGAAGTAATCGAAAAACCTGCTCAAAAATTAGGTGTTACTTTTGAAGGTGGACTGGTCGAACGCATTCTCAATGATGTAGAGAAAGAACCGGGAAATTTACCCCTATTAGAATTTGCTCTTACCGAACTCTGGAAAAAACGTAATCATAAACAATTAACCCACTCAGTTTACGAAGAAATTGGTGAAGTTTCCGGTGCATTAACTCGCTATGCGAATGAAAAGTATCGTCAACTCAAGCCAGAAGAACAAGAACAAGTTCGGCGGATATTTGTACAGTTAGTGCGTCCGGGGGAGGGAACCGAAGACACTCGAAGAGTTGCAACTAAAGCTGAACTAAAGGAAAGTAATTGGAATTTGGTTAAAAAATTAGCCGATGCACGCTTAGTGGTGACCAGTCGCATCAATGTCACACCAGAAAAAGAAAATAGTTCAGAACTAAAAACAGAAAATCAATCAAAAGAAACCGTCGAAGTCATCCATGAAGCCTTAATTCGCAACTGGGGTCAACTGAAAGAATGGATGGAAGCAGATAGAGAATTTCGCATATGGCAAGAAAAACTCCGGTCTTCAAGGCGTCATTGGGTGGAAATGCAACGAGATAATGGATGGTTGTTACGAGGAGCAGCGCTTGCTTTAGCGGAGAAAAAACTCCAAGATCGTCAAGGGGAAATTTCTCAAGAAGAACAAGAATTTATTCTGTTAAGTCAGAAATACCAACAACGCCGACGTCAACGCACTATTGGTGGATTGATCGCAGGAATTGTAACAGTTTCTTTAGTGGCAGCAGTAGCACTTTGGCAATGGCGCAGGGCTGTTATCGGAGAAGAAAATGCAAATATGCAAGCTGAGATTGCTACTTTAAACTCGCGCTTTGTTTCAGATAAAAGCTTGGACAGTTTGATTGATGGAATCAGGCTAGGAACAAAATTAAATAATGAAAACTCCTTGACAGCAGATACTTTGATTCGGGGCACTGTGCTGCTGCAAAAGATGGTTTACGGAGTGAAGGAGTATAACCGCTTAGAAGGGCATAGGAGTTCAGTTTATAGTGTTGCTTTCAGCCCTACAGAAGATCTAATTGTATCTGGAAGCCTAAACGGTGGGGTTAAACTTTGGAAGCCTGATGGTACATTTGTTGATGACTTGACAGAAATTAGTACTAGTATGGTTCGTAATATAAATTTTAGTCACGATGGAGATCTAATTGCTGCAACAAGTTCGTACAGGTTCATGCTTTGGAAGAAAACTGGCAATAAATTTAAACTATCTCAACCTTGGGAAGGTACAAGTAGATCCAAATTAGCTATCTTCAATCCCAAAAGTAATATGATTGCCTTATCTAATAGGAAAGGAATACTAGAACTATGGGACACCAAAAGAGGTAAGTTGCAAAAATCTTTCAAAGGGGGAAATAGCGATGTTACAAATGCTGCTTTTAGTTCTAATGGCAAGCTAATAGCCTCAGCAGATAGTCAAGGTATTGTCAGAATCTGGAATACTGATGATAGTAAGGTTGTTTGTCCCCAAATCTCAGAAGGATATGTGGTTGACTTTACTACTAAGGGTAAGCTGATTACCTCCGCTAAAAAGGGTATTAGGCTCTGGGATCTAAAAAACTGTAATTTAATTTATCTTTTAAAAGATAAAATTCTTACCTCTCCAGGGGGAGATGCATTAGCTGTGAGTCATAAAGACGATCTAGTTGCGTTGGGAAGTGAAAATTCAGTAAAACTTTGGAGGTTTTGGAAGTCAAATAGTAGATTTGTAGATAGATTTATGGGTAGATTGGTTCATACTCTCCAAGGTCATAGAAATCTAGTCTGGGGCGTTGGGTTTAATTCCAAAGGAGATATTGTCGCTTCAGCAAGTTCAGATGGCAATGTAAAACTTTGGAAACATCACGGTAATCCAGTTCCTACTCTAGAAGGATATAGAGTTGCCTTCAACTCCAAAAGTAACCAAATTGCTTCGACAACTTTCGATGGTGGTATTCAACTTTGGAAACCCGATGGGACTCCTGACGATAATTTGGAAGGTACTGCTAAATGGATTAATAAAATTGCTGACTTGGTTGACATTGCTTTCAGTCCTGATGGTAAGCTAATTGCCTTCATAGGTAACAAAGGAATTATCAAAATATGGAAAACACAAGAACGTACTGAACTCCCATTAATCGAAGATTGCGGCGATCGCCTTCCCTCTCAAACAAAGACACAACCTTGCCAAAATTCATTTACAAGTGTCGCTTTTAGCCCCGACAGTAATCTAATTGCAACTGGTAGCAAAGATAAAACTGTCATGATTTGGAACATCAAAGATCGTAAAAAACGTACTCTGGTTCATAGGTTAGAAGAACACAAGGGTAAAGTTACGAGTGTAGCTTTTAGTCCTAAGGGAAACCTAATTGCTTCAGCAAGTGAAGATGCAGATAACACCATCAAGTTATGGAATAGCAAAAATGGTCGTTTATTTAGACCTCTTAAAGGTCATGCTGCTACAGTCAACCAGGTGATTTTTAGTCCTAATGGTGATTTGATTGCTTCAGCAAGTGGTATTGGAAATTCAGAATATTTTCAAGCTAAAACTGCTACAGATAACACTATAAGGCTTTGGAACCCCAAGAATGGCGATTCAGTTGGTTCTCCTTTTGTTGGTCATACTGATGCTGTCAACAGCATTGCTTTCCATCCGAAAGAAAAAATAATTGCTTCAGCAAGCAGTGATACAACAATTAAACTATGGAAGTTAGATGGTACTTTACTAGCTACTTTGGAAGGGGATACATCTGAAATTAAAAGTATTGCATTTAGTAATGATGGAAAAACAATTGCTTCAGCAGATATAAATGGTAAGGTAATTTTGTGGAACTTGAATCTTGACGATTTGCTAAGAGAGGGTTGCGATTGGGTACGCGATTACCTCAAAAATAATCCCAATGTTAGTGATGAGGAGCGTCGTTTTTGCGGTGTACAACCTTCTGCAACTGCTTTTTTGTTACAGGGTGAGCAGCTGGCATTTGATGGTAATATCGATGGAGCAGTTTCTGCTTTTCAAAAAGCATTAAAACTTCATCCCAGCTTAGAATTTGATCCCCAAACGAAAGCTCAAAAACTTGCCAAATGAAATCTTCTCAACAAAGAAAGGAAGCAATTAAAATCAAACTAAAAAACTCTGAGAAATGACCAACCCCACTAACCTCAACAACATCATTCAACGCATTCTCAACGGTACTCAAACCGAACGTGATATAGAAGCTCTACGTCAATGGTTAAATAGTGGTGGAATCCAAAATCTGCAAATAGGAAAATACAACATTAATATCGGACAGGGACAAGATATTCATGTTGGCGATCGCACTTATCATGGACTAGATGCGCAAGCAATCCGAGAAGTTGCTCGCGTTGTAACTCAGGGTTCTAACGCCACAGATGTTCGGGAAGTTGTTCGTTCTATCTTCAAAGAAGAGTTTCCCAACTTAGCTCAACCACAAAATCCTCAAGGTAGTTCCCGTAAAACAATTTTAGTCTTAGCCTCCCTTCCCAGCAATGAATCTAGATTACGCTTAGATGAAGAAGTTCGAGAAATTGATGAGGGTTTACGAAGATCCCAGCATCGGGATAAATTTACTTTACAACAACGTTGGGCGGTTCGTCCTGATGATTTACGCCGTGCTTTGTTGGATTTTCAACCCCAGATAGTTCACTTTTGCGGTCATGGATCGGGTGAAAACGGCTTAATTCTGGAAAATGATGCAGGATTAGCGCAATTTGTCCCAACTCAAGCTTTAGCAAACTTATTTAAACGATTTACTGAAAGAGGACTTGAATGTGTTGTTCTCAACGCTTGTTATTCAGAGATTCAAGCCAATGCGATCGCCGAACATATTGATTATGTAGTCGGTATGACTAGTGCTATTGGAGACAAGGCAGCAATTAAATTTGCGGTTGGTTTCTATGATGAACTTGGGGCTGGTTGGTCCTATGAAGATGCTTATCATGCTGCTTGTAATGCTATTGAATTAGAAGGAATTCCCGAAGAGCATACCCCAATATTCAAAAAGTCCAACTAAAGGACACACAGTAGAATGACTTCTGGAAAAATGACATTACTTTGAATGGCTACTTAGAGTTTATGAAAAATATACTAAATTTTAGTAGTAATTAATATTATATAGAATACACCTGTACAGCAAGCCAAATAAGCATAAAAATACAGAGTATATAGCGATTTTCGGTTGAGTGCATGACACCTTGTAGAGACGTTGCATGCAACGTCTCTACAGAATGGGAATATAAAATGTATTTGATTCAAATGGAAACCGCTATATTTGCTTTTAGAACAGTCCTTTAGATATCGCTCAATATAATATGGTTAATTGAGTGAAGCAGTAATGAAAGAATACGCACTCCAGATAGATTTTTCGCCTTCATTCCACCGCAGTTCCAAATGGACTGTTTCATGCTTGAGTTCACATGCTGAATTGACAGTTGTGGTGAAGGAACGCTTTGAGGAAAGTAGCTTACAGCGAACCTTCAAGCTGTGCTCGGATCGGGCGAACCATCTGTTCGAGGTCTGCTACGAGATCCTTAGACATTACTCCAATGATTGGAGTTTAATTGGATTTGATGGAATCAGCGCTCAGGGAAGTTTCACCAGCGAAGCCTTCTCCTTGGACAAATTCTCCTTTTGGTCTCCCGAGCGTAACGAATATCCACATAATTTGGTCGAGGCGCTCTTGGGCTTGGTAAACTTAAATTCACTGAAGATTGACGATAAATTTACCTCATACTACGAACAGCTGTATTCGTATTTCGATTTTGGTATACCAGTTCGTATTATCGAAGGTAATCCCAAACGCTTGCGCATTTACTGCGGTCTCTCATCCGACATGGAAGAGGAACTGAGCAAGATTATCAGGGATATAAAACCTGAAGAGGATTTAATCGTCGACATGACCAACTTCGATTTCATGGGGACGATGTTATGTCCTGTATTTAGACCTTTGATTGAGCGACCAGGATCGACGCGATGGATAGTCTCTGCTGAAGCTATACCATATCTGGAGATGATGACGGTTCCTATGCAGATAGTTCAACAGACAGAAGGCTAAAGATTGTGTTGCAAAAATATTTAGTTGCGACACAACCGAACTGACAACTGATAACTGTTAGCGCATTAACTGTAGCCCGTAAGGGCGTGGCGTTAGCCATAAACTGACAACTGACTTCAATATGCTTTAAACTTCCGCAAACGCAAAGCATTGGTAACTACAGAAACAGAACTAAAAGCCATTGCAGCACCAGCAATGATTGGGTTCAGTAACCAACCAAACAAGGGGAATAAAATCCCCGCAGCAATTGGAATCCCTAAAACATTATAGAAAAAAGCAAAGAAAAGATTTTGACGAATATTTCTAATAGTCGCCTGGGAAAGTTTAATTGCGGTAATGATACCTTGCAAATCGCCAGAAATTAAAGTGATATCGCTAGCCGCGATCGCAACATCTGTTCCTGTACCAATAGCAATTCCCACATCTGCTTGTGCTAATGCTGGAGCATCATTAATCCCGTCTCCCACCATAGCGATAATTTTACGTTCTTTTTTACCACTTTCCTTTTGTAATGTTTTTACTTGTTCGGCTTTGCGATCGGGACGAACTTCAGCAAAGACGCGATCAATCCCAACCTCACGAGCAATAGCTTCTGCTGTCGGACGGTTATCTCCCGTGAGCATTACCACTTCTAAACCTAATTTATGCAGCATTCTCACTGCTTCTTGAGATGTACTTTTAAGAGCATCAGCAATTCCCATTAATGCTTCTATTTTTCCATCCACAGCGATCCAAATCACGCTTTTTCCTTCATTAGACCAAGTATTGTTTTGAAGAAGAAACATTTGGGTATCGATACCCTCTGATTCTAGCCAGCGTAAAGTACCAATCTGTACAAAATGATCTAAAACAAATCCTTGTACCCCACTTCCAGGAACCGCGACAAAATCGCGGACATTTTTAACTCCAACCTCTTGAGATTGAGCATATCTAACCACCGCTTCCGCTAAAGGATGTTCGGAATTACGCTCTAGTGAAGCAGCCAAACTCAGTATTTTTAACTCATTACCGTTAGCTGTACCATTTACAGTAATAAAATTAGTAACTGTAGGTTTTCCCTCCGTTAAGGTACCGGTTTTATCCAAAACAATAGTTTGAATTTTGTGAGCTAATTCTAGACTTTCCGCATCCTTAATCAAAATTCCGTTTTCTGCACCTTTACCAGTTCCCACCATAATCGATGTGGGAGTCGCTAAACCCAAAGCACAGGGACAAGCAATAATTAAAACTCCAACCGTGGGAATTAAAGCTAAAGTGATATTCCTAGTTGCATAAAACCAAACAATAAAAGTAGCGATAGCAATGAAAATAACCCCGGGTACAAACCAAGCTGTAACTCGATCCGCTATGCGTTGAATCGGAGCTTTACTCCCTTGAGCTTCCTGTACTAATCGCACAATTTGAGCTAAAACCGTATTTTTACCAATTCGAGTTGCTTTAAATTTAAAACTACCGGTTTTATTAATCGTTGCACCAATAACCTCATCACCAGGTTGCTTTTTAATAGGTAAACTTTCACCTGTAACCATTGCTTCATCGACAGTGGAATTACCTTCTGTTACTTCCCCATCTACCGGAATTTTTTCCCCAGGACGGACAATAACCACATCATCAAGTTGAACTTCTTGAATTAGGATATCTATTTCCCTTCCATTGCGAATGACACGAGCATTTCTAGGTTGTAAACCAATTAATTTCCGAATTGCTGCACTAGTTTTTCCTTTAGCACGATGCTCAAATAATCTTCCCAAGAGAATTAAGGTGATGACAACTGCAGCAGTTTCGTAATAGACCTCTGCTCTTAAACCTCGATTGATAAAAAAATCGGGAAATATAGTCACAACCAAAGAATAAAAAAACGCCGCACTCGTACCCAAAGCAATTAAGGTATCCATAGTTGCGGTTCGACGTTTTAAAGCTTTCCAACTACCAATATAGAATCCATAACCACACCAAAACTGTACCGGAGTAGTTAATATCAGCTGCAACCAAGGATTATGCAACCATCGGGGAATAAACGAAAATTCTAAACCAGTCATCATTGGGAGACCACCAACAATTAAGATGATGCTGATAATACTCCCTATAATTAACTTACGAATTAGATTTCGTTCTTCAGCTTTACGAACCGCTTTTTCCTTATCACCTTCCCCTACCATCATCTCCTGTTCTTCGAGGGGATAAGCCTGATAACCAGCAGCATCTACAGCATCTTGAATTTGTTTGATATCGGTTTTTTGGGGGTTGTATTTAACAGTAGCTTGTTCAGCACTAAAGTTAACAGTGCATTCCCTCACTCCCGAAAGCGAACTAACAGCTTGTTCTATCGCGCTAGTACAAGAAGCACAACTCATCCCCTTTATTTTTAGTGTTAAAGTATCCATGGCGCTAGGCGCTAGGCGCAAGTCAAACAAAAATCAGAAGTCAAAAGTCAAAATATGTCCCACGGACAGGCTAGACGAATAAAGTTCAAAATAATCAAACTTTCTCCCGTATTGGATTAAGCAGGAGGATAACCAGCATCTGCCAAAACTTGTTTAATTTTGTCTTCTGATTGTTGAGTTTGAACATTAACTATTTTTGTTTTGGGGTCAGCTTCTACAGTTGCACTTGAGTCAACTGACGTTATGGCATCCGTGACGGCACTTACACAAGCAGAACAAGCAATATCAGGAACTTTCAATGTTAAAGTCATAATCTTAATTAGGTTAAACGTAATTGGATGAAATATTAGCGCAAATAAAGGACTTTGTTGGGAATATGATAAACCCTCCAGTCCACTGGAGAGTCAAGGAAAAAATCTTAAGATTTGGGAATATCCTATTGCAAATCAGCAATTTTTCGGATACGATTTTATTATAATGGGAATATAGTGTGCCCATATATATAAGGTTTTTGAAAAATTAATCGTTTCCAGGCTGCTTTGTTGATGGAATTCCTCTATAGAGGTTTATTAGATATTGCATATTAGATATTGAAAATCACCTCATTTTTTTAAGCGATACCTCCTAGGCAAGACATTTCTAAAAAAATAATTTGTATCATAATTTATTACCCGTAGGGGCGCACCGACGTGCGCCCTAATGAGTAATATATTTTTTATTCATATCTTATAACTGTATACACTTGGATCTATTTATAGTAAGTACCGCAACCAGCATCAAAACCCAGCAGAGGATTATATATTACGTCCGGCTAAACAGTTATCACATCTGTGGGGGCGAAGTAATGAGTAATGTTAGCGGATCCGTAGGTAGCGGGGCGCGTAGTTAGCGTAAGCGTACCGGATCCGTAGGTAGCGCAGCTATAGGTATTGCGCACAGTAATAAGTAATAAGTAATAAGTAATAAGTAATAAGTAATGAGTAATGAGTAAAAGGGTTATTAGGTAATAACCGCCGTCTTTTCAAGAGGGTTATATAGTAACTAATTAAGCGGACTTGATATTAAGGATCAAAATCTACCAGAGAGATTAAGAGACTCCAGTTTAAAAAATATACCATTCGTCAGGGCACACGTCGGTGTGCCCCTACAATAAACAAATAATGGGATAAATTATTTTTTGGGCATTTTTCCAACCATATAATTCACAATCGCGTTTCCATCCGCTACCACCATCAACCATATCATCCACAATCGCAATTACTCCCCTACATAACCTTCCACTCATAATGACCTATGGCTGTTATTGCGACGCTAGGTTAGCGTCAGAGTTTCCTTTAGGAAATAGCAATCCCAGACGATTAAAATTTTTTGCGTTCTATACTCCCCTAAACTACCTTCCACTCGTAATGACCTAATTGTTTACGTCAATCCTGGTTATTCACGACTAATTTGATCAATCCTTCCCTTGACCCTTTGAGCATAGGGTGACTTGATACGCTGTAAAATCTCTAAAGATTCTTGTAAATAATCAAGTGCGGTGCTATTGTCTCCTTGCTGTTGTGCGATATTTCCCAACCACCACAAAGTAATAGCTTTCCCCTGTTGGTCACCAATTTTTTCCTTTATTTGCAAAGATTGTTGGTAAAGGGTGATCGCATCATCCACCTTACCTTGTTGGGCGTAAGTCCGTGCAAGTTGGTGTAAGGAAGCCGCTTTCCCCTGTTGGTCGTCAATTTTTTCTTTTATTTGCAAAGATTGTTGGTAAAGGGCGATTACATCATCCACCTTACCTTGTTGGGCGTAAATCCGTGCAAGTTGGTGTAAGGAAGCAGCTTTCCCCTGTTGGTCACCAATTTTTTCTTTTATTTGCAAAGATTGTTGGAAAAGGGCGATCGCATCATCCACCTTACCTTGTTTGGTGTAAATCCGTGCAAGTTGGTGTAAGGAAGCAGCTTTCCCCTGTTGGTCATCAATTTTTTCTTTTATTTGCAAAGATTGTTGGAAAAGTGCGATCGCATAATCCACCTTACCTTGTTGGGCGTAAATCCGTGCAAGTTGGTGTAAGGAAGCAGCTTTCCCCTGTTGGTCACCTATTTTTTCTTTTATTTGCAAAGATTGTTGGAAAAAGGTGATCGCATCATCAACCTTACCTTGTTGGGCGTAAATCCGTGCAAGTTGGTGCAAGGAAGCAGCTTTCCCCTGTTGGTCACCAATTTTTTCTTTTATTTGCAAAGATTTTTGGAAAAGTGCGATCGCATAATCCACCTTACCTTGTTGGGCGTAAATCCGTGCAAGTTGGTGCAAGGAAGCAGCTTTTCCCTGTTGGTCACCTATTTTTTCTTTTATTTGCAAAGATTGTTGGAAAAGTGCGATCGCATAATCCACCTTACCTTGTTGGGCGTAAATCCGTGCAAGTCGGTGTAAAGAAGCAGCTTTCCCCTGTTGGTCACCTATTTTTTCTTTTATGTCCAAAGATTGTTGGTGAAGAGCGATCGCTTCATTCACCTTACCTTGTTGTTGATAAATAATTGCAAGTTGGTGTAAGGAAGCAGCTTTCCCCTGTTGGTTACCTATTTTTTCTTTTATGTCCAAAGATTGTTGGTAAAGAGAAATCGCTTCATTCACCTTACCTTGTTGTTGGTAAATGATTGCTAAATGATGAAAAATGAATGCTGTTCCTCCTTCATCTTCCGACGGACAAAGTTTTTTAGCTTGCTGATAATTCTCTAATGCTTGTTCAACTTCACCCAATACAAGTTCACAATAAGCCATTTCCTTGAGAACGCGGTAATCTTTTGTTATTTCTAAGGTTGACTTACAAAACTCCACTGTTTCTCTGTAACGACTTTTTTGACACCAGTTATTTGCTAGATTAGATGCTAATTCACCAGCGATTTCCTTTTCTTTCCCCAGCAAAGCTAAGCGATGAATTTCTAATAATTGTTCTTCTGTGGAAGTTTCTCTACTTTTCCACCACAAACGATATAAAACCTGGGAAGCTGCTTTAAATGGGAAGCTGCTTTAAATATTTCGGGACTGATTTGTGATTGTTTGGGATTGCTTTCTTGCGCCGTAATGATAGTGGTGTCTGTTTCAATTACAGTTGCTTGGGGATTGCTATTTCCTTGCGGAAACGCTGCCCTAACCTGCGTTGCAATGACATCTTGGGGATTGTTTCCTACTGTCGCAATGACTGGTAACTTCAAAGGTAAAATTCTCGGTACTCGTAGCGACTGTTCAGGACTAACTTCCAACAATCCCAAGGCTACAGCTTTATCTATATAGTTATCTAAATCAGCAATATTTTCACAAACTACTTCCAAAGCTTCCCTAGGTACGGGTAACTCAAACACCAAACCCCGTTGTAAGATACCTCGCATGGTATCATCCATTTGTTGCAACAGTTGTTTCGCTAAAACTTGTTCGCGTAGTTCAACAGGATCTGTTTCCAGTCGATTTAAAATTTCTGCGACATCGACGTCTGATCGCAATAATACTTTATCTAACCATTCCAACAACCGGGGATTACCATCTGCTAACCGTTGCGCTTGCGCTTTTAATGTCTCATCTACCTGGGATTGTGCTTGATTATCCTGATTATTTTGATTAAAAGCAGTGAGACGACTAAGCTTTTTTCGCAAATCTGCACCCCGCATTCCTTCTAGGGGTTGTTTGTAGAAATCTTGCAAATGGCTTGATTCAAAATCATAACGACAGGTAATTATTATCCGGTGGGGTGCGTAAGTTTGATTAATCGCCCAAACTAAAGCTGATAATACCGCTTCTGCTTCCGTTTTCAGTATGTAGCTGTCGTTGCGGGGTTCTAAGTTGGTTTCAAAGTCATCTAAAACAAGTAAGAAAGGTTTATCCCCATTTTCTTGTAACCAAGCAAAAACCCTTTTTAAACGAAATTTTAATTCTTCATCTGGGTTTTGTAGGGTTTCTCGCAAATCTTTACTATCTAACTTCTCCGTTAAACGACGGACTAAACTTGTTTCGTCAATTCTTCCCACCCAAACAACGCGCTGAAAATTGGTTAAGCGATCGCATAACCTCGCGGCTAAACTGCTTTTTCCTAAACCACCCATTCCATGAATTAACACCCCAATTTCTTCTGCTGAGGGGTTCATTAAAATTCTCAAACAATTTTGTAACTGTCGTCGTCTTCCGACAAAACTTTCTCTAGTAGGTACTTTGACCTTACCCGCAGGATCTAAAAATTCGCTACTGAAGGAACGGGGTGGTGCTGGTTTTCTTCCCCTGGTTCGTAAAGGTGTAACCAAATTACCCGGTAAAGTATCCGCCACATATAAGCGTAATAAATGCCAGTCCCGTGCATTATTCTTAATTAAAGCCTGGTAAGTCAGCGCTAAAGCTTCAGTTAACAACTTTCCTGCAGATAATGCTTGATATAAAGCTGCAGCAGCAGAGGTCGCATCTGTATCTAAAACGCTTTGTCCCCAACCCAAAACACTTTTTGCACCTTGTTCCAGCAAAGATTGCGCCATTGAAGGTACAGTACCAAAATTCCCTGCTTGTCCGGTGCGACAACCAGAAAGGAAGATTAATTTGGGTAGCTGAAATTGTAATTCTGTAGCGATATCATCAGCAGTGGAATATACAGCCTCACCCGTGGGCGATTCTGTAATAAAAGCTGGTACTCCATCATCTATTGTTGCATGACCGGTGAGATGTAAAACATCAAAATACTGTTTATTATCTTCTTTCCCGTATTCTTTGCCATAATTTTCGACTAAAAATCCCAATTCTTCCAAACAACCACTTTCTTCCACCGTCAAAGTCAAAGGTTGTCGCGCTGTCACCTCCAGAATGTTTGCTTCTTCCCGCTCAAAATCCAATACCGGTTCCAAATTCAAAGGGGAAGTCGCCATAAATAACATTTGCAACGCCCGATTTTCTGGTTGTGGCTTGATAGATAATTGCTTCACCTCATCCGATGACACCCACCGCACCGGAATTATCCCAGGTTTTCTTTCGACCAGGAAGGACTTACCATCGTGCAGTAATTCCCAAGGTAAATGGGAGATGTTTCCCAAAGTACTAATGGCTAAAACAATCCCTTTACCCCGTTGTTTATTCAGCAATTGTTGAAAAAACCTATCATTCCCATCTAACCAATCAAATAATCTTTCGCCAGTTATTTGATGGTCTTCCGGCAAAACCGTGTAGTAATCGCGTTCTGCAATTTGAATTAAATCCGTAATCTCAGTTAAAGGAAGAGAACGACTTTGATAATCGTTGGGATTACCTTCAAAGTAACGTAATTCTACATAATTATCCTGAATTGGCTTGAGGTCAAGGTGAAGGACTTGCATAAATCCGGGAAATTAGGGATATCAAATATTATCTCCAATGTTAGCGAATGTAATTTCGGACATTTTTGAGATTATTCGGCTAGCAAATATCAGTTTATTTTGTTTATTCTGACAGGTTACTTTTCATCAAAAATTCCCGCCATTCCTCCCAATACTGACGCAAAGACTTACGTCGAGCGCGCATACGGCGAACACTATGTTAACGCTTCCGCTAACTGGGGAGCTTAGCAGGAGGTTTAATCTGGGGAGCTTAGGAGGGAGTTTAATCTGGGAGGCTAAGAGGGAGTTTTATCTGAGAGGTTAGGGTACAAGAGAAAAAGTATATAAGACTTAAAAACCTTGCATCTACAATTTTTTGGACTGCAAGAAATTTGAAAAAATAGGGGTAAAACTTTTCCTTATTACCTCCCCCCCACCAAAGGACTTTTTTAACAGCAAGCCCTAAATAATCATAATCAATTGCAGATATCTTGTAAAAATGATGTTAAAGTTCTAAAAAAAACAAGTAATATCACTATTCTAAAAAGTCTATTTAAACACAATTATGCGAAAATCCTTACAAAGCCTGAAAGCTTACATCCGTCATCTTCGCAAATCTGGAGAAAATCTTTTACATGGCTATCCTTTTTACTATGCAAACAAGCAAAATTATACAGAACTTTATAACTATCCATATCAATGGAGTGGGTTCACTACTCCCATCAAACAACGTTCTGGATCAGCCGATATAAACGAAAATCGTATCTATAATATGCAGCTAGCTGCAGATCAAATAAATGGATTGATTATCCAACCAAAGCAAATTTTCGGTTTTTGGAATCGCGTCCCTCGTCCCATAATAAAAAATGGTTTTCGTTCTGGACCCATGTTACTCAGAGGTAAACTAACTCATGATGTTGGTGGTGGGTTATGTCAGATTTCTACAACCCTATTTAATGCTTTACTTTGGGCTAATTTTCAAGTGCTAGAACGCTATAACCACAGCATTGATGCTCACGGAGAAAAACGCTTTTTTACCTTGGGTCAAGATGCAACTGTAGCTTATGGCTATAAAGATTTAATTGTAAGGAATTTGAGCGATATACCTTTAGTATTGCGTTTAGAAGTTTTTCCCGAAAAAGCCGAAGTTACAGCGAGCGTTTGGGGCACTGAATCTATACCATTTACTGTAAAAATTGAATCAAAAATATTACAAGAATTAACGCCTTTATCTCAAGGAATATCCGGTTGGGAAGTAGAAACTAAGCGTTTTGTACAGCAAAAAACCACATCCCAGTTCAAGAAAGAAAACGAAAAGAAAATTGATGCAGGCAGCAATACAAATATTGATATAAATACACAATGGGAAGTGAATTATAAAACCATTGATATTTATAAACCTTTTGAATCGGAAATTGAAAGTTAAGAGCGCCACGAGGGAGAATTCAAATTACTTTATAAGGATTTTGAAATATGTTTCCTGAAGGGTAGACTACTAGTAAATCGCAGCGGAAATAAAATACTAATTCATAAAAGGTCAAAGCTAGAAGAAACAGTATTTCTTACTGTTGACTTTTGTTAGCAAAACTATTTTAACTTTTGACTTCCGCATAGCGGTACTAGTACTAAGTTTTAGCTGATTATGCAAACCCTATCAGTGCGATCGCCAACCTTACTCGAATTCCTCTCAAAAGTACTCAAATCCCATTTTTTATCATCAGAAGCCCAAACAGCATTAATTATTCATTTAGTAGAAGCAAATTTATGTGGAATTGATTCCCACGGTTTACAGCAAATAATTGGTTACGATAAAAGTTTAAAAAGCGGACGAATTAACCCCAAACCACAAATCAAAATAATTTCCCAACGTCCTAGTTTGATTCGCATAGATGCAGATGCAGCACCAGGACAATATGCAGCTAAGTTTGCAATGGAAATGGCGATCGAAGCAGCAAGTAAAACAGGAATTGCAGTTGTTGGCGTTACTAACAGCAATCACTTTGGTGTCGCCGGATACTACACCCGCATGGCTACCGAAGCCGGAATGATTGGTTTTGCAACTACAGATACCAATGCTGTGGATTTAGCACCCTTTGGTGGAAAGGTCGCGAAGTTAGGTAATAACGCCATTTCTTGGGGTATTCCCACAGGTACAAATAAACCCGTAATTATCGATATGGCTGCAGGTGCGGTAAGTGGAGGAAAGGTAAAACATTTTGCTTACCAAGATTTAGAAATTCCTTTGGGATGGGGGATAACAGCAGAAGGTAAACCAACGAATAATCCCTGGGAAGTAGCAGTTAATATACCAGCTTCTTATAAAGGTTCCGGCTTAGCATTCATCTCAGATTTATTATGCGGACCCTTATTAGGAACTACAACTGCGATGTTTAAAAATAAAGCAATTCATGATGCAGCAAACGGTACTGGTCATTTATTGTGGGTACTAGATGTCGCAGCATGGACCGATAGAAAACAGTTTGAACAAGAAGTGCAAAAAGCAATCAGCTCTCTAAAAGCAACTCCACGAATCCAAGCAGAGGAACCGATTTATTATCCCGGTGAGTTAGAAGTAATTACCCGCGAAGAACGTTTACAAACAGGTATTCCCGTACCTTTAGTCCTAGTTGAAACCCTCACCACACATTTTGGTCAAAATATTATTTCAGAATATTTTAGGTAATAATTTTAAAGTTTGAACTTGAAATTCGAACTCAACGTTTTGTTAAAAAAGGATAATTAACAGCTTACAGCATCTTTTTGGCATCTAATTACTCAAAATCGTTTAGGATCGCTATAACAAAAGTTCTTAATTGTTTTTTTCGTAGACTTGGCATCAATCTGTTTTGGATATTGGGGGGTTCAGATAAATATGGCAGATATTTTCGGTACAAAAGATAACGATCTACTTTTTGGTACTCCAGAAGATGATTTCATCAATGCATTAGAGGGTAATGATGATGTCGTCAGTGCTGGTGATGGTAACGACACAGTTAAAGCTGGGAGTGGAGAGGATAACGTTTTCGGTGGAAGTGGTGACGATCGCATAGAAGGAGAAGGTGGAACTGATTTTATTAGAGGGGGAGATGGTAATGATTCTCTCTATGGTGGTGCTAAACCTGATATTTTAATTGGGGAAAATGGTAATGATGTTGTCAATGGGGGTAAGGGGAATGATTTATTGTTCGGTGATGTAGATGACGTCACGGGAATCGGAGATGATGTTCTCAGGGGTGGAGCAGGGGACGATAAAGTTAACGGTGGTCCAGGAAACGATCAAGTTTTCGGTGACAAGGGTAAAGATATTCTTAGTGGTAGCATGGGTAATGACTTGGTTAGTGGTGGTGCAAATGACGACCAAGTTTTCGGTGCAGCAGGGAACGATTTAGTTTTTGGCGATCGCGGTGACGACCGAGTTAATGGTGGTTCGGGTAATGATTTTGTCTCGGGTGGTGATGGTGACGACACTTTGAGTGGAACTACTACTTTAAGTCCCCAACCTGGTTTTGGTGAAATAGATGTATTGATTGGTAATGCTGGTAATGATGTCTTTGTGTTAGGACAACTATTACGAAATGCGATCGAGACTGTCTTCTATAATGACGGCGATCCTAATACTGCTGGAACTGACGATTATGCTGCGATCGCAGATTTCGAGCTTGAAGGGAAAACTAAAGACAAAATTCAACTAGTAGGGGAAGCAAGTAATTATTCCTTGGGTACATCTCCTGATAATTTACCACCCGGAACAGCAATATTTTTAAATGATGGTTCAACACCTGAGTTAATCGCAATTGTGGAAGGAGTTTCCCCTGAAGAACTTAATTTAGAAGATCCAAATCAATTTATATTTTGATTTTTGGATAAGGTTAATTAAGGGATATTAGCAAGTCTGCAGAGGGTTGCTATATATCAATATTGTAGCCTTTCTTTCCGGCATCACCTCAGGAATACATTTGTCGGGGATTGGCTTCAGTTTTCTATTCAACGCCAAGTATGATATGGCACTTTGCAATTAAAAATTAAATAAGATACAAAATCATATCCTCAAACTCTTTTGGTAAAGTTATTACTACCCATGTAAATGTATCTCATCAACCTGAAATGTGCTGTATAGCCCATAGAAGCACCAATTATGTTATGTGCGCTTAAATACCTATCGTATTTGTGAGGGCTAGTAACCCTCACGAATACTTCTAAATTTTTTTATCGTAGTCATACCGACTTCGTATATACTAAATTCATCATCTACCTAAAAAGTAACAGGGTAAGAGAGAGCACACACATGGCTAATTTAAATCTACGTCATCCGCAAAATACAAAAGGCGATTTTTACGTAGACACAACTTGTATAGACTGTGATACATGTCGCTGGATGGCTCCTGATATCTTTAATCGTACTGACGAACAATCCACAGTTTACAATCAACCGAATAGTGAACCAAAAAGATTGGGTGCACTACAAGCACTTTTAGCCTGTCCAACTAGTTCTATTGGTACTGTTGAGAAACCCCTAGATATTAAAGATGCTCAGTTAACTTTTCCAATTCTCGTTGCAGAAAATATTTATCATTGTGGTTACCATTCGGAAAAATCTTTTGGTGCTGCAAGTTATCTTATTCAAATGCCAGAAGGTAATATTTTAGTAGATTCCCCTCGGTTTGCACCTCCACTAGTCAAGCGTTTGGAACAGATGGGGGGAGTTAGCTATATGTACATGACTCACCGTGATGATGTTGCAGATCATGATAAATTTGCTTCACATTTTAACTGTCAACGCATTCTTCATGAAGACGAGATCTCCCATAATACTCGCGATGTGGAAATTAAACTCACAGGTTTGGAACCATTTCAACTCACACCTGAAGTTTTAATTATTCCCGTTCCCGGTCACACTAAGGGACATACAATATTACTTTATAAAAACAAGTTTCTTTTTACTGGCGATCATCTAGCATGGTCAGATTCCCTTAAACAACTAATTGCTTTCCGTCGCGCTTGTTGGTATTCTTGGTCGGAATTAGCCAAGTCTATGACTAAATTAACTCAGTACTCTTTTGAATGGGTTTTACCGGGACATGGTCGTCGCCACCATGCAGATTTTAATACTATGCAGCAACAACTACAAGAATGTATTGAGTGGATGAAAACTGTTTAAAAAATATCATAAGTCAGGAGACAGAATATGACCTGCGGTCACGCAATACCTATAGCTGCGCTAAGAGCGGTTAAGCCTTACGGCATTGCTGCGCTAACGTCGTCAGACGCGTGCATTCGTCTTTAGACGCGTCCAAACCGGTACGCTGTCGCTAGGCGCTAACAGGAGAGATTAGGTACCACTGTAGAAATGTAAACGTCCAAAACCAAGAAACTGACCGCGAGATTTTTCACCTACGGGAAACGCTGTGACTCCGAAAAGATAAATTCCTTCCGATGTAGGGTTTTGTCTTGCTTGTAGGTCAACTGTGATAGTTTTACCAGGTGCAACTGCTGGATCGAATACTAGTGATACTGTTTTTGCTTTTTTATCGCTAGTTATATCTTTGAGTTGCAGCCTCTTTCCTTTTTTTGAACGCGTCCCTTCAAAGACAAAACTCTTTTTGAGATTAAAGCGAATGTATTCTAAGCCTTTGCGTTGCTCAATTGTGATTTTTTGCAATGGTGTTCCAGCGTTCTCTGGTAGCTTAACAGTGAAATAATATGTTACTGCCCATTCCCTGATGTTATCATGGGTGGCAACTGCGTAAGTCAAACGCGGTGGTTGAGTAAAATATCTAACTTTTGGGGAAGTTGTAATTGTTGGAGTCGGAGACGGAGTAGGACTTATTGTTGAAACCGGGGTTGTTGAGCTAGGTTTTACATAGGTATTGTAGGTATTAATGGGAATTGCAAAAAAATCTGTTGTACCAGTTCTTGGATCCCTTATACCTCGTCCATTAATCCCCACTAATCGTCCTTTTGCATCCAGTACGGGACCACCACTCATCCCTGGCTTAATAATATTGGTATATATCCAACCATAGCCATCTTTTGCATTAGGTAAACGTACGGAAAGAGTTCCAGGTCGGGATTGGAAGCAACGTTGGGGACAAATAGCATCGGGATCTAACCAACCAGCAGCATAAACTGTTGTTCCTTCCGTTACCTTGCCAGAATCAGGGACCATATTCGCAGGTTGGTGATTTCGGTTGCTCTGAAATTGGAAAAAAGCTAAATCTACATTTGGTAAGCGTTTGATTTCGCTAGAGTTAATTCGGTAAGATGCCCCATTTTGGGTTTGGATCCTGTAAATTCCTGTGGTATCTACTACATGCCAATTAGTCAGGACAGTATAAGTGTTACCTTCCTTGTTAACTATTATTCCACTACCAGCTTCAGGACCGCTAATACGAACTGTAATTTTTTGAGCGATCGCATTAACTTCTGTTGGTTCTAATGCCACTACAAATCGATATGATTGCATTACATTGAACACAGCGAAGAGCATTGCAGGTAGTAGATAACCAAACTTCATATCTATCCTTAATGTAGCTTTTTTATTATAAGAATCAATTCTAACTGTATTGAATAATTTAACATTCCTACACTGAGACTAAGAGAAGTAAAGTCAAACTGGAATGTTTTCTTAAGAAGCTTCAAAGACGAGAAAACGTTTCTTTAAAGTAATCTATTTAGCAATTGCAAAAAACACCACTACACATCAATTCTTTGAATCTGTTCCCCGTTTCCTCTTCCCTGTCTTGGTCAGCATTTCCACCCTGTGGGGTGGCTAGGTTGGATGACGCCTGTTGGCGGCGCGGGATCTCGTGTTCGTTGTTTCCTTCTATAAACATTCGGCTTGCCGCGTTCTAAGTGTAGCAACATTAAAGGAAACCGGTGTATTACCATCAGATTATTACCATCAAAGGTCAATTAACGGTTATAGTGGTTATTTTCAGCATTAGTAGTTTTTGCAATTGCCACCTTAACCCTCAGAAATTACTAGGACAAGAAAAGTATAATATATTGCTATTTTGTGATTATGGAGAATCAATTATGAATAACACAATCTTGAAAAATTCTCCCGACATTGCAATTTTTCTACGTACCCTTAACGGTGGTGGAGCCGAACGAGTATGCTTAAATTTAGCTCAGTTTTTTTTACAACAAAATCTAAAAGTTGATATGGTCCTTGCAAGAGCAGAAGGTCCTCTTTTAAAGCAATTACCACCAGATATTCGACTTATAGACTTACAAGGTCAATCTAAGTTTAGCATTCCCTTAAAGTTAGCTAAATATCTGCGATTTGAAAAGCCTGCAAGCTTATTAGCTGCTTTACACTATCCTTGTGAAATAGCCATTCTAGCGAAGCATATTGCTAGGGTTTCAACGCGAATTATAGTATCAGAACGTAATACTATTTCTGTAGAAGCAAAACGTATTCCCAGACTATCAGTACGTTTGACACCCTTCGCAGCAAGACTTTTTTACCCTTTTGCGGATAATATTGTGGCTGTTTCTGAAGGAGTCGCTGAAGATTTAGCCAATGTTACCCACTTACCTCGGGAACGTATTGATTTAATTTATAATCCGGTTTTAACTTCTGAAACTTTTATAAGAGCCAAAGAAGCGGTTCATCACCCATGGTTTCAACCGGGAGAACCACCAGTTATTCTTGCTGTCGGAAGGTTAAAACCCCAAAAAGATTATCCGACTTTATTACGTGCATTTGCTCTAGTACGAAAAATGCGTCGTTGTCGGTTAGTAATTTTGGGAGATGGATCGGAAAAATATAATCTAAAAAATTTAATTTCTGAATTAGGCTTAGAAAAAGATGTTTACATGGAGGGTTTTGTAGATAATCCTTATGCTTACATGAGTAAGGCTAACGCATTTGTACTTTCTTCATTATGGGAAGGTTTAGGTAACGTATTAATTGAAGCTATGGCTTGTGGTTGTCCGGTAATTTCCACAGATTGTCCTAGCGGTCCCAAAGAGATTTTAGCGGGAGGTAAATACGGAGAATTAACCCCAGTTGGCGACCCTAAGGCTATGGCTGAGGCTATTTTAAAAGTACTTTCTGGAAATACAAAGCAAATAGATTCTGATTGGCTAAATCAATTTACTTTGGAATATAGTGCTGAAAAATATCTTAAGGTGTTAGGTATAAACTAATGATACTAGGTTAAACAAGATAAGGTTAATTCTCTTCTGTTATTCTGGGGAAATAAATACATGGAGCTTATTTTGAGTTCTAGATGTAACAATAGTTTTGGCGTTCGTACTAAGATTAATGCCATTTATACCCTATTATTGCGAAAACTTTGAAACACGAAGGTTGTAGATTATTATCTGCCGAAAGTGACAAAAGAGGATTAAGTACTTGGGAGTTGTTTATAAACAAAAAATAAAATTGCTGCAGTTATATCGGTGCGCTGCAGCAAATTTTGAATTATTACACGATTAAATCCTTATTTTGCCGTAACATACCCTACTTTATAATTTACTTATAAACATTCTCTTAAACAAAATTAATGTAGTATTCTTTTGAGAATAGATTGCGATCATAAAGTCAAAACAATTAGTAAATAGAATCGCTTTCGAGCACCAATATTGTTATATTAACTTCACAGTAACCAAGAAAGTTGGCGAAATACTGCAAAACGAATCAATCGACCCGGTACATTAGAACCTTGAATGACTTTGATTCTGAGAAAGCGTGCACTCAGTAATCTTGCAATACCTTTGAGGCGTGCTTTTAATCTAACTTTCATTAATTCTAATTTACCTTGATTCTTATCTAGGGCATATATTGGCATAAATGCTAATTTTCCATATAAAACATCTGCACGGTGGCTAGAACTGAGATTATTTTGTCGGTGTTCGGGATTGGGTATACCACCATGTTCCCCATAGTTGCGCCAAGGAATATAATTTTTTAGGTTCCGTTGACGAAGGAATTTATCGATCGTCGAATCCCAACTCGAATATTGATCGGTTCCATATTTTTGCTTAATTTCTGTAGCTAGTTCCAATAGATAAGTTGCAGCTTGGGGAGTAACAATATAAGCAACTGTAGAAACGGAAAAGCCTTGAGCATAACCCTCACAATCAATACTGTATACTTGGGAAGCACAGGTATAAATCCAACTAACTCCCACATCAGAATGCTCGGGATTAAAGGGTAAGGGTAGTTGACCCATACATGTGACGGGAACAAAATCTGCTTCAATAATCAAAGTCAATTTGGTCTGATTTTGTGCCTCTTCCCAAGCTCGACGATGATTCATCAAACACAGATAACTACGAGAATATTGTTCTAAATTCGGCAAAGGTTCTTGTCTGAGAATTTGATAATCAAAACCTTCTTTTTGCAAAGCTGCTTCTAGCTGTTCGGTGGGTTCTTTATTAGCAATGATAAAAACTTTTGCAACACGATCAAGCAAGCTATTGGAGGGGACAGGTGCTGAATTGATTGTCTGATGTTTGAAATAACTTATTTTCATAGAAGACTTAAAGCTAGCTAAATTTTTACTTCTGTAATAAATCTTTTATACTCGCTCTACTTCTTCAATCACAAGTCAGGGAAATACTGATTTTGAGGCAAACGCTTTCAGTAGAAAGGGAAAAAATGGGGGTATATCAAATTTAAAGATGCTAGCTATTTACTATATCTTCCAATCATCTATAAATTATCTATTATTTCATCACATTAATAACGAAGACAGACTAATTGTGACGGAATTAATTTCTTACTATAACCCCGTATAAAGCTTATAAAGTATCTCTTTGGAAAAAATATAAATTATGTGGACCGCATAAATTCAATAACCGTATAAACGTTGATGCTATGTGGTAACAATTATAGCAATATACTGAACGAATGAAAATAAGTAAAACTAAAACAGGAAGACCGCGCTAAAAAAATAAAAAATAAAATTGATAGATTTATTTGATTATATTTGGTTTGATTATCATAATTTTTCCACACAATTATCAGAAATTTTTAAACATTTACTGTATATATTAAATGTCAATTCAATATAAACTCAATATTAAACATATATTAACAGCTTAGTATTTCGTTTAAAAAATTATTGAGATTGTGAATTGTTTGTAGAATTTCGTGACATCAGCTCGACAGAGTCTGTCTGTAATTTTATACTTACATAAAAACACGGTAGTAGGAGTACTATTATTGCTCAGATTTAATTAACAAGCTAGTCAACAAACTCCCTAAAATAAAGTATAAAAAAAAACAGAATAATATTCATATCCTGAAAACTGCGTAAGCATATTTATGTTAGGAGCAAGTCTGGTAGGGGAAATACTTCAAGGACATTACCAAGTTACAAAAAAACTAGGTGAAGGTGGTTTTGGGGAAACCTATTTAGCTGTAGATACCTCAAGATTCAATCGACCTTGTGTTGTTAAAAGACTAAAACCCCAGAATCAATCAACCTTTAAATGGGTGCAACAAGCCTTTGAGAAAGAAGCAAAAACTTTAGAAATACTAGGAAAACATTCCCAAATCCCCGAACTTTTAGCTTATTTTCAAGAACAGCAAGAATTTTTTCTCGTCCAAGAATTTGTTGACGCCGATGACTTGCGAAAAAAAATAGTTCGCGGTCAGAAATGGTCTGAGAATCAAGTTATTTTTTTATTACAGAAAATATTAGAAATACTAGCTTTTGTACATCAACACGGAGTTATCCATCGCGATTTAAAGCCAGAAAACATATTATTTTATCAAAATAACCAAGTAGTAATAATTGATTTTGGCGCTGTTAAACAAGTAAGCACAAAAGTTTTTAATACTCAAGGGATGATAACATCTACAACAGCAGTTGTAGGTACTCAAGGATATATGCCAGTCGAGCAACTACGGGGACATCCAATGTTGTGCAGTGATGTTTATGCCGTAGGAATGATTGGTATTGAAGCACTGACAGGTACATATCCTTTGGAATTAGATATTGATACCAACACATTAGAAGTTGTTTGGCGTCATTTAGTTCAAGTAAGAAGCGATCTAGCGGATGTTTTGGATCGCATGATTAGCTATCATCCGAATCAGCGATATAATTCAGCATCAGCTGCATTACAAGCAGTTCAAGAATTAACAAAGACAGTTTATCCAGGAACACCTCAAGTACCAAATGTTACGAATGTTAACTCTACTGTACCCCCAACTTCATCATCACAAGCAAAATCAGTACCATCACGACAACCAACACCAACCCCAACACCATCTTTAAAACAGCAACCCGCACAAAATTTATCCAGTAATACTTCATCTAGTACTGGTTCATCTAGTACTGGTTCATCTAGTAATAGCTCGTTTAGTAATTCGTCAAGCAATTCATGTAATAATTCATTTAATAATTTACCTGTTCCTATTAAGTATGCGGGTATTTCGAGAAGAGTAGTTGCCGACATTATAGACAAAACAATTTTAATTGTTAGTGCTTTAATATTTGACTTAATTACCAGTGGAATTGACAATAATGAGGGATTTTGGCTGAGGTTTTTAGCTGAATATATAATTTTGGGCTTTATATATTCTTTAGTAATGGAAAGTTCTCCCACCCAAGGAACCTTAGGGAAAATGTTATTGGGGATTGCTGTTACTGATATCAATGGAAATCGAATTACATTCGAACAAGCTGCCAAAAGATATATCAGTAAATCTCTTTCATATTTAACTGCTTGCTTTGGTTTTTTTATGGCAGGAGTTACAGATAAAAAACAAACCCTGCACGATAAAATTTCTAATTCTTTAGTTATTAGAAAATAGTAAAATGTCTATTACAAATAATTATGCTGGCTTTTGGAAAAGATTTGTCGCAGTTTTAGTTGATGGTATTATTCTACTAATATTGCAATTCATTGTTGCTTTTGGTGTACCGCCGACCTGGGGTAATTCTAACAATGGTTGGGATAACCCAAAAGTAATTGCTTATAACATTTTTACACTTGTAGTTGGCTGGATGTACTTTGCAATTATGGAAAGTTCTCCCTTGCAGGCTACATTTGGTAAAAAAATCTTAGGAATAATGGTTACTGATGCCCAAGGTAATAAAATTTCTTTTGGTAAAGCTACTGCAAGGTATTTTGGTAAATCTTTTTCGATTCTAATTTGGCTTGCTGCTGGCTTAGTAGCATTAATGGCTCAAAATATCGGGGGAGGAGAATCGCCTTACCAATATTTAGCACTCTTATTATTTTTAATTGGAGCAGGAGTTTTCTTTTTTGGCTATTTAATGGCGGCTTTTACTCCAGAAAAACAAGCGCTTCATGACATTATTGCAAGATGTTTAGTTGTTAAAGGTCAAGACCAAAACGTTAAAATTCCTTGGAAACCATTAGTTGGATTACTTGTTGGTGCGATCGCAGCAGGAAGAGTTGTATCGCAAATACCACAAAAGAGTTTTACAGCAAATTCTAATGTTAATCGTCGTAGCACAAATAGAGTTAACACCCAAAGCACTTCTTCAGAACCGCAAAATAGAAGTAATTCAATTAGAGCAAATAACGGTGTTTTTGCTTCTAACAGTCGTAAAGCTAATATCTGTGGTTCTCAGGAACTATTGATCGATCCGGGGAGAAACAATATAGATGGAAATTGGCGACTGCAATGGACCGGTGGTACTGCTCTTTATGTCGCGACACTACAAATGCAAGGACGTAGGGGAAACATGTTAGTTAAATTTCCCGATGGTAGAGGAGGTAGTAATACTGTTCGGCAGAATATGCAATTGTATACTTCTTCACACGGATTAATTTTACTTGGTTCCAATCCAATTAATACAAAAACTGGCTCGCGCTTTGCTACTTATTTCCCAGATAATTTTTTGATTAGAACAGAACTTGATGGTTCTTTAACCGTTATTAATTGCGACAATGGCGGTAATCGCTCTCCTGTCAGACTCACAGCATTAAATAATATTCCCAGAAACTTCCAAAACTCAATTCCTCCCTCAAGAAGTTCACAAGCATATAATTCTCGACTAAGAAGTTCTCGGCTGAGAAATTTTCGTTCTAGATCTCAAACTAGAAATTCTCAACTTAGAAACTGGTATTCCTATACTTCAGGTGATGGTAGCTATACTGTTAAATTTCCTCGACGTCCAAAGCAACAACGTCGCTCTAATAACAAAGGACAAGATTACGTCTTGGTAACCTATGAAGACAGAGCAACAGGTCGGGGATATTTCACTTCAAGTATTAAATATTCTGGTAGTTCCTCCAGATCTAATGTTAACCGATACTTAAATAGGGCAACTAGTATTATTGCTAAAAGTACCAATTCTAAAATTATTAGACAAAAGAGAATTAGTGATAATGGATACCCTGGAAAAGAAATAATTATGCGGGGTAATAATGGATTTGCTTATAGGGCGAAGATATTAATCGACCCGAGAAAAAGAACTTTATATCAAGCTTTTGTAGTATCTAAATATGGCAAGATATATTTTCCTGAAGCTAGAGGTTTTTTGAAATCTTTTATTATTTCAGAGCAGGTTTGATTTGGGGATTGGAGATTAGGTAATGGGTAATGGGTAATAGGTAATGGGTAATGGGAATAGATAATTGGCAATAATTTGATTGTTAAATTGGATTCGAGCCGAGCCTACTTCAATTAAGCATATTTTAATTAACCACAATTCAATTAACCATGACCTGGGATGGTGCGCGTCGCCATAGTTCGTACAGTCGGTTTGCTGGCATTGTTAAATATAATGTATCTCCACCACTCAGGGAAGTTTCTAATAGATCCCAACCATGAATTGTTTGATGGTTAGTTTCCAGATACAAGGGAACAAAATCAGCACTCATTGCTGCATCTCTGACTTTTTGTCCACAAAAAGGGTGGGAGGGTGTAATTAAAGTAGAAAATGCTACCCAAAGGCTATCAGCAGTAATTCCATTACCAATAATTCGTCCGCCAAGAGCAGCTGCTGCAAAAGCTGGAGCGGCTAGTTCTGCTGGGCTAAGAACAGCTTCAAAGTCAAACACTTCCTGCGCCATCCGAGCAAAGTCTGGATCGGCATAATGGACGATTACGGGTATTCTAGGTGACAGACCCTTAGCTTTCAAGGCAATTTCAACATTAGTTGCATCGTTACCCGTAACAGCAAGTAGTCCAGCAGCATCTTCGATATTACTCGACTTGAGAGTTTCAGGAAAACTAGCATCAGCCTGAATTATGGGAATACCAAGCCTACGGGCTGTATTAACAAAGCGATTATTGATGTTTGGTTCAATAACTACTACTTCATGTCCCCTAGCATTTAATTGTTGAACGATTTTGATCCCAATACCACCCAAACCGCAAACAATATAATGATTTTGACGGGGTACTCTAGCCGCATCCCAAAACTGTTTGAATCGAGTTCCTAAAATAAATTCATTGAGCAAAGCATACCAAATACCAAAGGCTGCTGCTCCAATCAACATCATTATTACAGTAAATATTTTGATACTATTGGGAGCTTGTTCTACAACTTTTTCACTACCACCAGCACCGGTAATCATACCTACAGAAAAATATAAAGCATCAACTATAGAAATATTTAGTTCGGCAGAAACATAAGTAAGAGTAGCAATGGTAATAATAACCATTAACACGATCGCAGCTATAACTACCGATTGAGCATGGTATTGAAACTGCCGCAGATTAGTCAATACTTTAAGTAACTTGGTAATTAATGATTTGCGGGTTGGACGAATACGGGGTTGGGTACCAACAATTAGGCGATCGCCCTCATTTAATTGCTGTCCGGAAGTAACCGCTGAAACCAAATCTATCTCACCTTGAACGGGGAGATAATAAATTAGCATCCGGGAACGGTCTTCCCATAATTCATTTAATTTTTTGCCCAACCAAGGATGATATCTATGAATATATTCTTCATGAATCGGCCAAGTTTGATTAAATAATTTTAATTGTCCAATTAATTGATTGCCCAAAGCTGCAAAAGTAAATACAGGTGCAGCTAAACCAGCAACACTCATGGTCAAATGATTGGGTAATGTTTGATCCAAACGCGAACCCAAACTAGTATTAAAAAAGCGATTAATAATCCGGATGCGGGGATTAAGCACTCGCGCTTGCATCACAATCCATAAATTCAATGCATCGTCTTCACCAGCAATTACTAAAGTATTCGCCTTTTCGATTTCTGCAGCTTTTAGGGTACTAGCTGCATGTAAATCGCCGATAATCACATCTCCAGCACATTCTCCTGCAATTGGTTTGTGATGTATACCGACAACTAATGCTCCTTGCTGTCTAAGCAATCGAAAGACTTTATATCCAGTACGTCCTAAGCTACAGACAATAATTCTAGGTTTCATGAAACGGCTGCATGATTTACATCGATCGGACGCATTTGTGAAATCCCTACAGTTATAATCGCAATCCCTATTTTTGACAGGTAAATTATGATTTGAAATGATGCGGCTCCCGATATTATTAGTTAAATTAGCTTACTGTTTTAGGAGTTTATTCTTAAGTCAAAAATTGATTATGTACTAGGTCATAGACAATCTTGAATAAGAATGAGCCTATGGGATATGTATTCACAATTTTGCCGATTTCAGAGTTATTTAACTGTAGCTGAGGGTACGATTATTTCAAAACAATTAAACTTTTAAGCTGAAGTTCAAGCAGATGGTAAATATTGTCTAATCTTATTGCTAATGAATGTTTATCAGACACTTGAAAATGATTTTGATTTGATGAAATAATAACAGTTTTTTGGTAATTGGTATACGCCCGCACTGCTAACGCAGTGTTAGCATTTGCCTTAGGAATGGTTTAATGCTGGATGTAGGCTGAAAAGGTTGAAATTGCTCTACATCCATTGCTTTACCTAATTTGATAGATCTAGTTGATTATTTAACGGTCCTCGATAATTAGAAAGTGACACAAGAGAGAGATACCTACAATATAAACTTGTTACTACCTACCAATCTTTTAAATATTTGGCATTTTTGATGGATCGGGTAGTGCAACTTTTTTAGCTAAACCTAAAGTCTTTAATAACCCGATCGCCCACCAAGTCATGTCAATTTCCCACCAACGCAAGCCAGATTTAGCTAAGTGAGGAAAAGTATGGTGATTGTTATGCCATCCTTCTCCATAGGTAACAACAGATACCCACCAACAGTTACGAGCGTTATCATCATGATTAAAGGTGCGATAGCCCCACATATGTGTAGCAGAATTAACTAACCAGGTGGAATGCCAAAGTAAAACTGACCGAACAAAAATTCCATAGACAACAAAAGACCAACCACCTAAAACATATAGTAAGAGTCCTAAAGGAATTTGTAAAAATAAAAAGTAGCGATTTAGCCAACGATAGAATCCTTGTCGTGCTAGATCGGGAGCATAATTCTTATATATTTGGTAGTCAAAAAACTCTGGACGAGGGGACAAAATCCATTGCATATGACTCCACCAAAATCCTCTTTTTGCAGAGTAAGGATCTTTATCCAGATCTTCAGTATGAGCGTGATGTTGACGATGTCCCCCAACCCAGAAAATTGGTCCTCCTTGGAGGGACAGTGCTCCCAAAGTTGCAATTATATATTCTAGCCATTTGGGAACTTGAAAACTACGATGACTTAACAAACGGTGATAACCCAAGCAAATACCAATACTCCCTAATAGCCAGTGGAGAAATAGAGTTAGACCTAATGCAGACCAAGAAAAAAACCAAGGAGCCAATAGTGCTAGCAGGTGAAATGTAGCAAAAAATGCTACGTTTACCCGATTAATTGCAGCATAATTACTGCCACTAGAGGCGATCGCCAATTTTGTGTTCATAAAAAATCCTATGAATAGATAGGTGAAAACTTAAGATTTAACTAGGGAGAGGTTTTCTCTCTATACTTCAAAACAAATACTTCAAAACAACAAACTGTCAAACCAACAGATTACTGAAACCATGAAAGCAAGTGTCACTTACATTAAATATGCTAACAATATTTGAATTGTTATGCAAGTGCTACTTGCTTATTTATAATAACTCTTGTGGTTGGACCCGTAATTGTTATAGATTTAGCATTCACCTCAGAGATAAAGATGGTGAGCAGTGCGGTACTTCCGCCTATAGCAAAAAAATTAACTTAACAACCCAGGAGCAAGCTATCGCCTATGTGCGCTCGAACCAATTCAACTCGACAACGTCTGATCCAAGCAGCTTTGGAGTTATTTATATCTCGAGGTGTCAGTAGCACGACCACTCGCCAAATAGCAGAGTTAGCTCAAGTCAATGAAGTTACTTTATTTCGACATTTTGGTAATAAAAACGGATTATTATTGGCTGTAATTCAAGAATCAGAAGTATTTGGGAATTTGGGGGAATCTCTTATCCAGAAAGCGAATCCTCCAGAAAATGTTTACCAAGCACTCAAGGATTATGCAAGTGTTTGCTTGCATGCATTAGAAAAGAATCCAGAATTTGTCAGATCTGTAGTTGGTGAGGCTGACCAATATCCTACAGAAAATCGTCGTGCTTTAGGAAAAGTATTAACTGAAGCTAACGGTCATGTGGCAGAATATTTAGCTTCAGTAATTCAACAGGGTCATTTAACTACTCATTTAACAGCAGAAAAGTTAGCCAGCTTACTAAATGGAATTATATTAGGCTATACGGCGATCGAGTTCACAAGTGAGTTCCACGGACTTTGGGAAGACCGCGATGATTTTCTAGACAACTTGGTGGAATTATTTTTGCATGGAGCAATATCATCTGCAAATGACACTTCATCTGGATTATTGGTCCCTCAGAACGATAGAAATATTAGGACAGTAGCTGATTTACCGGCGAATTTAGTTAATCAAATTTTGCGACAAGCCAAAAAAGCAGGATTACAAGATTATGCTTTAGGATATGTTTTGTTTGGATCTGGATTGTCACCTACAGAAATTTGCAACTTAGAGCGATCGCATCAAATTACAGACACTCGCCAACATCTTTTACAAGTAACAACAAGTGGCGAACAAATGCGCCAAGTCCCTGTAAATCAATGGATTATGGGTAAACGTTATGGCTCTTATACTGCAAATCCATTAACTAAATGGTTGAAAATTCGTAAAGATAGTGAAAGTGCGATGTTTCTCAACGATGATGGTTTACCAATATCAGAATCAGAAATTGAGTCCCAATGGAGAGTTTGGACTGAAGAAATATTAACTCCAGAAGGAAAACCACCTGACGTAGCACAAGCTCAACAAACTTGGTGTGTCGAGATGTTAATGCGAGGCGTTAGCCTGGAAAATATTAGCATTATAACTAATTGGGATTTGGTCAAATTAGAACCCTATGCTCGCAGAGCAAAGGAAAAAGCAGCTATAGAAGAAGCAACTCGCTTGGATCGAAAACCTAATAATAGTTAGATAATGCGATCGCGGATAATAATTTTACTTATTAGAATTAAATATAATAGAAGAAATTGCTCCTTATACCAAATCCGATTTTTAAAAACCCTTTATATTTTTTGGGATTTCCCCCCACACTTCCCACACCTCCCACACTTCCCTCTCTCATTCTAAAAAGGGGTAATTAACCCGGAATTAGTATTACTTGATCTGGGGTAGGGCGAATCACTACTTATATAGCAATCAGTTAACATAATAGATAACTTCAGCGCATAAGCGCAAGCATCGCAAATCCCGTTTCAATTGCTCAATCCGAATAATTATCAAACTAGTAATTATCAGCTTCTTCGACTTGTGCTTTCAGCGACTCGACAATCTCGCAACCAAGTTTTAATTGCTTGTCCAACAACACCATTGCTACTATCACGTGGAGGGGTCGGTGGTTTACTCTTAGGGTAAGAACCTGTTTGAGTAAACATCATTACCATATGCCAACCATCTTTAGTTTTAGTTAAAAACAAGCGATGAAATTGCTGCGACTGAATGGGTTTTTTTTGAATATATTTTCTTTCTAGAGTAGTAAAGAAAACTTGCTTAACGTCTTTATCTTGTGATTTTTTCGATCTATTTCCTGTATCTTCAAGAATGTTGGTAGGTAATGGCGAAAATTCAGGTTTTCCCGCCATCAACATATAACTGTAAGTTTGTGTAGTCCTGCTCAAACGACGAGACCGTTGGCTAACACGATTGGCGTAACCCGGTAGATCGCGTAATAACTTGGTCATTAATGCTTCTACATCTTTCTCCATACAAACAGATAATTTGCGAGAAAAATTTATGCTTTGTTTCTCTTGAAAATAATTACTATTACTTGTATCTTGCTGCTTACTCCAATTCGAAAGGTAAATTTCTCTAGAACTTTGAGAATGATTCAATCTTCCTGAAAACTTTGATACGTAATTACTAGATCCATAGACTGAATCAATCAAAGCCAAATTTATGACTTGGAAAAATAAGCTTGCGATGAATAAAGAAGCAATTTGTAGAGATTTGAATTTAGGGAGAAGCAAAGAATAAATTATTTTCATGTAGTTGTGATCAACTCTGCACAGATTTTTTCCCAAGCTAATATCGGCTCAGTAGATGCAGTAATAGGACGTCCAATAACTAAATAATTTGCTCCAGCCTTTATTGCTTGCGCGGGAGTAAAAGTTCGTTTTTGGTCGTCTTTGTCCGCCCAAGTGGGACGTACCCCAGGACAAACCAATAGAAAATCATCGCCACACACTTCGCGTAATTGGAATGCTTCTTGGGGCGAACATACAGATCCATTCAAACCAACTTCTTTTGCCATTAATGCCATTTGCAAGACATATTCAGGCAATTCTAAAGGTATTTTCAAGTCAAATGCTAACTGTCGTGAAGAAATACTTGTAAGCAAGCTAATAGCAATTAAACGCGGTGGCTGTAAACTAAGCTTATTTGCTTCCTCTGTTGCTGCTTCTTTCGCTGCTTTTAAAGCATCTTTCCCTGCTGCTGCGTGAATTGTCAATAAATCCACTCCATAACGAGCAGCGCTACGACAAGCACCAGCAACCGTGTTAGGAATATCGTGGAACTTCAAATCCAAAAAAATTTTTTTCTCTTTACACTTCAAATATTCCAAAACTTGTGGTCCAGAAGCAGTAAAAAGTTCTAAACCAACTTTCCAAAAACTAACTTCGTCTAATTTTTCTACTAATACGATCGCACTTTGCAGATCGGGAACATCTAAAGGAACGATAATTTTGTTATTTGTCACCGTTAAAAAGTAAGGGGTAATGGGTAATTGGTAATGGGTAATTGGTAATGGGTAATGGGTAACTGATAACTGTAGCCCGTAAGGGCGTGGCGTTAGCCATAAACTGTTAACTGTTAACTAATAACTGGTAAATCCCCAACTTACCCAACAAGCTTGATAAATTTCTTCTTACCAACTTGCAAAACTTGTCCTTCCAATTCACTAACTTGTTCAAATGTAGTATCAATATCGGTAATGCGATCGCCACTCAAACGCACGCCACCTTCTTGAATTTTTCGTCGACCTTCGCCACTACTTTTACACAAGCCACTAGCGTTAAGGATATAAAATAATTTTGCCGGAAATTCTACTTGAGTAAGGGAAAATTCAGGAATTTCTCCTTGTTTACCACCTGATTTTGCTGCGGCTTCAGCTTCTTGAACAGCTTTCTCCCCGTGATACTGTCTGACAATTTCTCTAGCTAGTAAATATTGCTGTTCGCGAGGATTTTCTGGTAATTTATCTAAAGGTAAATCAGTTAACAATTCAAAGTATTGCTTTAACAAACTATCTGGGACACCTTGTAGTTTTTGATACTTAGAGGCAGGGTGTTCTGGTAAAGCTACATAATTATTCAAAGATTTAGACATTTTTTGCTCGCCATCCGTACCAATTAAAAGAGGTAACAACAAGCAAAACTGTGGTTTTTGTCCAAAATGGCGCTGTAAATCTCGCCCTACAGCAAGATTAAATTTTTGGTCGGTACCGCCCAATTCTACATCTGCTTCTAAAGCAACAGAATCATAGCCCTGCATTAAAGGATAAAGAAACTCATGCAAGTAAATCGGATTTTCTTTTTTGTAGCGTTCGGCAAATCCTTCTTTTGCCAGCATTTGTCCAACAGTCATGGTAGAAAGTAATTCCAATATCTTGCCTAAATCTAACTTCCCAAGCCATTCTGAGTTATAACGGATTTCTAGTCGTCCGGGTGTATCAAAATCTAAAATCGGTCGAACTTGATCTATATAAGTTTGGGCATTTTTCTTCACCTCTTTTTCCGTAAGTTGCCGTCTGGTTTGGGATTTACCCGTCGGATCGCCAATACGAGCTGTAAAATCACCAATCAGGAGAATTGCGGTATGACCTGCATCTTGAAATGCTCGCAATTTCCGTACTGGTATGCTGTGTCCGAGGTGGATATCGGTACCTGTAGGGTCAATGCCAAATTTAATTCGTAAGGGACGATCTGTAGTTTCTAAAAGCTTTTCGAGACTTTCATTTTCACTTTCAGCATTTGAAGATTGAGGTAAAGGTTGAGGAAAAATTTCTACAGTGCCACGATGCAGCCAAGCAAAATCTTGCGCCATACTAGTAAATCCATTGTCAGTTATCGGTTAATCGCCATGCCATAAGGCTTGAATGTTAACAGTTAACAGCGAACAGTTAACAGTTTTTCAATAATTTAAGTAAATAACAAGTTTGTTAAGTCACTCTTGATTCGCCTGGGAGTTTACCTGCCAAGCTAATATAATTGCAGAAAATAAACCGCTTTGCTTTACCTGCTTAATTTACACGCTATATATACAAATGAGGAAGTAAAAACACCGTGTCGTCTAGGACTTTTGAACAAAATCAGCCCGAACGTCAAAATTTATCGGTTTTCGAGTTTGTCAAGGGAGTTGGTCAGGTAACTGGTGGTACTCTCCTTGCACTCGCAATGCTGACAAGCTCTATTGTAGCCGGAGGTTTGGTTGGTTTAGCAATCAGTTTCCGTAACCTACCGGATGTGAGACAGCTTCGTAGTTTTGTGCCTACAGAAACTACTCACATGTATGACGTAAAAGGTAAACTTTTGACTAGTATTCATGGTGAAGCGAACCGTGAAGTTGTACCTTTAGAAAAAATTTCTCCTCACCTCAAACGTGCTGTACTGGCGATGGAAGACGATCACTTCTATCAACACCACGGTATTAACCCTGCTGGTGTAGGACGTGCTTTGGTCGTAAACTTAAGGGGAGGTGAGGTTTCCCAGGGTGGTTCCACCATCACCATGCAATTGGTGAAAAACCTGTTTTTAAATCGCAGACGACAGTTTGAGCGAAAAATTGCAGAAGCTGTATTAGCTATTCGCTTAGAACAAATATTTAAAAAAAATCAAATTTTAGAAATGTACCTCAATCAAGTGTATTGGGGACATAATAATTATGGGGCTCAAACTGCTGCACGTAGTTACTTTAATAAAACTGCAGATAAACTTACGCTTGCTGAAGCGGCGATGATGGCAAGCTTAATTCAAGCACCAGAAAGATACAGTCCCTTTGGAAATATGAAAGGGGCAAAAGAACAACAAGAAATTGTTTTGGGGCGAATGCTGAAATTAAATTGGATCACCCCAGAAGAATATGAAGAAGCTGTCAAACAAGAAATTAAACTTGGTAAAATACAATCTTTCCGCAGTAGTAATTTGCCTTACATAACGAATGCTGTATCTCAGGAATTAGCGAAGAAGTTTGGGCGCGATGCTTTACTTAAAGGAGGTATGCGAGTACAAACCACTGTAGATATTAATTTTCAAAAAATGGCGGAGAAGACCGTCAGTAAGTGGCATAATCGACTTCTGCGGCGTGGATTATATAAAAATCAAATTGCTCTTGCTGCAGTAGATCCTCGAACTCATTTTGTGAAAGCACTAGTTGGCGGAGTAAATTATAAAACCAGTGAATTTAACCGCGCTACTCAAGCTTTGCGACAACCAGGTTCTTCATTTAAACCACTGGTTTATTACACAGCTTTCGCTACAGGTAAATATACTCCTAATACAACCGTCTACGATACGCCAGTAAGATATCGAGATGGTAGGGGTTGGTATTATCCCAGAAATTACGATAATAGTTTTGCTGGACCAATGCCAATTCGTAGAGCTTTGGCTTTATCCCGAAACGTTCCTGTAATCAAAGTGGGCAAAGCTATAGGGATGAATAAAGTTGTTGAAACTAGTCGCACTTTGGGAATTATGAGTCCAATGTCACCAGTTACATCCTTACCCTTGGGAGCAATTGGAGTAACCCCATTAGAAATGGCTGGTGCATATGCGACTTTAGCAAACTATGGTTGGCAATCTCCAACAACAGTCATGTTGCGTGTTACTGACAGTAGTGGTAATGTATTGTTAGATAATACACCTAAACCTCAGCTAGTTCTTGACCCTTGGGCTGCAGCCTCAACAATTGATATTATGCGCTCGGTTATTGCTCCAGGGGGTACAGCGCCCAATGCGGCAATTGGTCGTCCCGCAGCAGGGAAAACTGGAACTACTTCTTCTGAAAAAGATATTTGGTTTGTAGGTACAGTACCTCAACTAACAACTGCAGTTTGGGTAGGTAGAGATGACAATAGGACTTTATCTAGAGGTGCAACAGGAGGTGGAATGGTAGCTCCAGTGTGGCGCGATTTTATGATGCAAGCACTAAAAAATCAACCCAAAGAAAACTTTAAATCACCTTCAAAATTTCCTCGTCCAAAGTCCAGGTAAGCCCAATTTAAGCCAACTAATTACAGAGATGGCTTTTGCTTAAAGACTAGGAGATTTTCTGTTCTCTATCTTGCGACTCTTGCCCACCCTACGGGGTGGCTGCACCGGATTGCAACTTGCGTTGTTGCTTGGTAGTCGCGCTGTTCCCTGTTCCCTTTCAGGCAAAATACGACGTCCTAATTTTTATTATCTACTGTTAAAACTAATTTTGCCGATCTAACTCAGCTTTCATTCTTTCCAATGTCGAGTTCATTTGATCGAACATTTGTTGGGGGGTAACCCCAAACTGACCCAGTTGAGTTTTGAGTTGTTCCATGGTCATTTGCGCCATAAAATCTTCGGACAACTCAAAACGTTTCATGAACACTCGATAGCGTTCCATCATTGCTTCCATTTGTTCGATGAACAGCTTTTTGCCTTCTCGATCGAACTTGCCGTAACTATTACCAAGTTTGATTAGTCCTTGGTAGTCTTCAAAAAGTTGTTTTGCTTCTTGTTGTACTATATCAGAGTCGAAGAATCCCATTTTGCTTTATATAACCTGAGCGACAATACCCAGCAGCTTTTAATTTTCCCACTAGTTTTATTCTAGTGTAGGCAATTCATAAAGGTGAACAAGTTCGTTTTCGGGTACTGTTTTTTACCCAGATATCAACACTTGACTGTTTTATGGGGGATTGGCGACTAGCGACTGGGTAATAGGGTCAGGGTAATTCCGCAATAAGGCTGCAAGTCTCATATGGATTTAGCGTCTACGTCAAGCATGTGACGTAAAAATTCATTCACCAATCCCCCCCAATCCCCAGTCCCTAATCCCTAATCCCCACCAACAAACAAATTTATAAAGGGAAATGTTTAATCAGCGCAAAAGTCGAAGTATTGCTGCAATTCTAGCTTTTTCAGGAACATTGACAATTTCAGGATTGCATAAATTTTATTTAGGACAACCCCTGTGGGGTATTTTATACGTGTTACTATCTTGGACCCCAATTCCCAAAGTTGCCAGTGCAATCGAAGGGGTTTGGTATTTAGCTCAAGATGAAGAAGCTTTTGATCGCAATTTTAATTTGGGTAAATCCGCTGTTAAAAGTTTCAAACAAACCGGTCAGCAGGTATCATCTGTAGCTGAGGCTTTGCGAGAACTAGATTCTCTACGCCAAGATGGATTAATATCTGAATATGAATTTGAGCAAAAACGCCGCCAACTGCTAGATGAAATATCTTGAATCCAAAGAGCATCGTGAATAATTGGTTGCCATTAAATCCCAGACTACAGAGATTGCGTTCCAAATTACTTAACGATCCATATTATCGGCTACAATCTGCTGAAGAAATTGCGATCGCGGCTCAAGTTGGTATCCGTATCGATGTTAATCAAGCAACGGTAGATGATTGGTTGCGATTACCCGGTTTGTCAATTCACCAAGCTCGCTCTTTAGTTGAATTAGCGGCTGGAGGGGTAAAATTTTACTGTATAGAAGATATAGCAGCGGCTTTGAGTATGCCAATACAAAGATTAGAGGTACTCAAACCGATTCTTAGTTTTACTTATTACGATGAAGAATCTTTAGATAGCCCAGTTCACTTAATCAATCCCAACACAGCAGACGTAGAGAGTTTGGCAAAAATACCTTTTGTCGATCTATCTTTGGCGCAAGGTATAGTAGAAAACCGTTTATCGGCAGGGCCTTACCGAAATTTAGCAGATTTTAAGCGACGCCTAAAGCTACCCGCTGATGTAATTGCCCAACTGATGTATTTTTTGAGATTTTAGCGATCAGGTAATGGGTAATGAGTAATGAGTAATAAGTAATAAGTAATAAGTAATAAGTAACAAGTAATGTTAGCGTTCACCGCAGGTGCATCTTGGATGCGCTTACAGCGAACAGGGGGGCGCGTTAGCATTCGCCGCTCGTGGCGCGCGGTCTAGCGGGACACGTAAGTGTACACAGCGTACAGTAATGAGTAGGGAGGAGTTACTAGTCACCAATCCCCAGTCCCCAGTACCCAGTCCCCATATGCCGCTAAGAACGCGCGGCTGCTAACGCAGTGTACCGTAGGTATTGCGCCACGTTCATCCGTAGGATGCGTCCAAACGCGCAGCACCTTCTCAGCGGCGGCATGCAGTGCTATCCCCAAGCATCAAGTCGATCCAATGCGATCAAAAGGCCAAAACCGAAATACTGCGCGACCAATGATATTTTCTTTGGGAACGAAACACCAATAGCGGGAATCTCGACTATCGTTACGATTGTCCCCCAAAACAAAAAATTCATTAGTTGGAACTAGCTGCTGTTGACAAAATTGTGGATTTTCTCTGTCCGGGTAAGGACGTTCTGGAGCTTCGGCAATGTAGTTTTCTTCCAAGGGTTCATTGTTAAGAAATACTGTGCCATCTTTTATCGCAACCGTTTTTCCCGGTTCGCCAATTATTCGTTTAATAAAGGCTTGGTCCTTCTCAAATCCTTGACGCTGTAATCTTTCTGGTGGCAAAAAAACTATAATGTCACCAATTTTTGGTGGATGAAAACGATAGGATATTTTTTCTATAATTAGGCGATCGCCAGTATGTAAAGTTGGAAGCATTGAACCTGTAGGGATCAATCGAGGTTCAGCGATAAAAGTACGAATTAAAAACGCTAATAATAAAGCAATACCAATTACGATTAGGTTTTCTCGCAGACTGTTCCATCGATTGAGGGCTACTTTTTTTGATTCACTTTCTTTAGAATTCATAATACATATTCAAAAATTAAACAGATACCTTGATTATTTTGAAGCTAAAGGTATGCTTCTTTGCCATGCCGACTTTACACCTTGTCTCTTTTGTGAGTAGTAATACTTAGATAACTTTTAATATTTTCTATATTTTCTCTGAGCCTAACTGGACCTATGAAATTATAAACTAAGCTTTTCAGCAAATTTCAGTTTTACATTCTTCTTCTGATCAGGTCAATTGACAAACAACCTTGCGATCAGTGTTATTAATGCTTTGTCTTGGATTTTATTCAGTTCAAAATTTATGCAATGAAGCCAGTTGTTACTTGTTTGATTTTTACTTGTTTGATTTTTACTTGTTTGATTTTTACTTGTCTAAATCACTTCACTTGTTTAAATAACCAACTACAAGTAATAATCTGACCCGATTTCAACAAATATAGCTTATTACCAACAGAATAAGAATTTTTGTCCTAACCTGTTTACTTGAGAAGAATTAATAATAAAAATATAATATTTCATTCTTATAAAGCTCTTAACGCTCTATATGACTCAAAATTCGCTATTTGCTTGATTGTTGCTCTCTAGACATGTACTTGAAAAGATAAAAATTATAATCAGTATCAAAAGTTACGAATTATCGAAATGCATCCAACCAACCCATTTGTGGCCGGTCCAAAGCTACAAAACCCACAATTGTTTGTAGGTCGAAAAGAAGAGTTACAAGCAATATTTTCTCGAATGAGTGGCGTGCAACCAACTAGTGTGAGTATTGTTGGTGAAACACAAATTGGTAAATCTTCTCTGCTGTATTACTTCTCTGTGATTTGGCACTCAAAGGTGAGAAATCCGAATAAATATGTAGTTATTTATATATCCCTAAAAAAAGCATATTGCCAAAAAGAAGAAAATTTTTATGGAATTATCGCTCAAGATTTATTGAGTTGTTCTGGGGTACAAGCAAAACCTATTTTAAAAGAGCTCTTGCAAAAAAAATCTCTCGATAGAATTGGATTTTCTACAGCAATAGCAGAATTTGAACATCAAGGTTTGCTCCCAGTTCTTTGTCTAGATGATTTTGAAAATCTTTTGAAATATCCTAAGGAATTCGACAATGGTTTCTATGATAATTTACGTTCTTTAATGGATAACAATGTTCTGATGCTTATCTTAGCATCTTGTGAAACTCTGAATATTTATGCAGATAAGTATCGTTTTGTGTCTCGCTTTTTCAATGTCGGTCATACTATCAAATTAAGTGAATTTACATCAGATGAAGCCATTGAACTCACAAAATTATCTGATATGACTGCAAATGATAAAAAGCCACTTTTAAATACTGAGGAGCAGAAATGTGTATATTCTTGGGGAAAATGTCATCCTTATTTATTGCAATTAGCCGCCTCTTATTTATGGGAATCTCGTTACAACCATAAGGGTATCAAATGGGCAAAAAAACAATTTGAACAACAGAAAAAATTATTTGAGCAAGAGAAAAAAAGAAAATCGCCTCATCTACCTTACTTTTTGAAAAAAGAAAAACCCGAGAAAAATAATATTTTTTGGTGGTTTAAAAAACTACCAATAATCATAGGGGGATTTGTTGAGACTTTAGAAAATTTTACTAAAAGCATTATTGGATTAGTTATTTTAAGTTTGTTGATTTTGGTCGTGGTGAAAGTTTTACCTGTGGAGACTTTTGTCAAATACTTTCGAGATTTAATAGGGAGATAGTTATGACTCAGAGTATATTCATATCAAATGTTCAGACCTATCTAAGTGAATGCATACGTATTCTTTATAGTTCATACTTTCAGCCCTATAGCTTCCAAAATTGGCTCGCTGAAATACACCCAGAATTAAAACCAAAAGATAATCCCTTTAAATATCAAGCTGATTTCGCAAATAACCCTCCTTTAAAAAAATACGCAGAGCAAGTTTGGTGGATAACGGCTGTAGTTCCTCTTATAGTTGTTGTACCCATAGGATTATTAATACAGACAACACTTGGTAATTTTAACTGGGTATTGAGCTTGCTTTTTTTTGTAGGTTGGTGGATTGGTTTAGGCTTAGCACGGAGCGAGAATCAGAGACTAGAGACATGGTTTAAAGGACTTTTCGTATTTGTACTTGCAATACTAATCGTTGCTCAGTTTTTAGTACCTTCTGAGGTTCAAGTTATAGGTTGGGGTGCTGCTTTAGGTATTGCTTGGGGAGTTGCTTGGGGTATCGGATGGGGAATGATTTTAGGGGTTGCATTGGTATTAATATTAGGGATTATATTTGTCCTTTTATTGAGTCTGATTAAATGGCGTTTGGCTTGGCGCGTAGGCTGGATAGTTGCTTCTGGCGCAACTTCAGGTGTAGTACTGGGCTTTGCACTGGGAGTATTATTCGGAGTTGGTTGGGGAGTAGATTCTGACCCGAAGTTAGTTGAATGTTTGGGGATATTATTTCTTCTAGTTCCCGTTATTGTTTGGTTTGTAGAAGTTATTTGGATGTCAGTATTATTTTTAATTTCCCTACGTACTGATGCCGCATCATTATTACTTTACTTACCAGTTCGTTTCGACCAACGTATCATCATACCGTTACCTTTTATGGCGCAGATGATTGCGAATGCTTATCTTCAAAACCAAGCGATTGCACGTGAAACAATCGATTATTTAATTAATTCTACAAGCCAACAAAGGGTAGCAGCAGATGCGATCGCTACAATTGCTTTGCATAGCCTCAAAAAATGTGAAACTATTGACGATATTGCAAAAGTTGCAAATCAACTCGATTGGACTCCTTTACCAATATCTCAAGATAAAAATTGGGTAGTACCCAGTTTTTTAGATGTTAGCCAGAATGTTAATTCTGCGATTCATGCTAGTTCCACCTATCGTGGTTATCAAACCCTGCAAGATTCGATTTGTAACTTACGAGAAGTTACCGATAAATTAGCTAGAGAACGAAATTCTCGTTTGGCTGCGACGTTCGGGAGTATAGCTGAACGGTGGCTAGAACTAATGACAGCACGAAAAGATGAATGGAGAAAAGAGACAATTGAGTCAGAGGAAATTCGACAAGTATATATCCCTGGTAGTGCTTTAGATCCTGACAAAGCCCAAGAACGTTTTAAAGGGAGACACAAAATATTTCAGGAAATTGAAACTATAGCCCTTTTAGACCCACCACCTGCATTACTACTTTACGGAGGACGTCGTACCGGAAAAACTTCGGCTCTTAAATACCTACCGCGTAGGGTAGGAGCTAATCTTATACCTTTACTAATTGATATTCAAGGAGCAGCTGCTGCAACGACTCTTACAGGTTTAGCAGAACAAATAGCAAAACAAATTGTTCAATCTGCAAAGCGCTTACCCCGACGTTTAAATTTACCAGAACCAAATCAGAGAAAGTTAGAAAAAGAGCCATTTTTAGCTCTTCAAGATTGGTTATTACAAATAGAACGTGTTGTTCCAAATAAAAGATTTCTTCTGTGCTTAGATGAATATGAAAGATTAAGTGAAATAATCGAAGCAACAGGTACTAAAGCTCCACTTAATTTTTTACGCCATATTCTACAGCATATGCCTGCTTGGACTCTATTATTTAGTGGTTCCCACGAGTTATCAGAACAACCACCTTATTGGAGTGATTACTTAATTAATACCCGCGCTTTGCGAATGACTTTTTTAGAAGAGTCGGAAGCACGAGATTTAATTTTGCGTCCCGTTAAGGATTTTTCCCATACCATTTATGAAAATGACGCTGTAGATGAAATTATTAAGGTTACTCATTGTCAGCCATATCTAGTTCAATTAGTATGTTTTGAATTGATAGAGCGACTAAATGAAATAATTAAAAAGGAAAAAAGAGTTCGCGGTATAACAAGAGCTTCGTTAGAAGACGTTAAAGCCGTTATCCCTGTAGTTATAGAACGGGGCGATCAATATTTTCGAGAACAATGGTCTCGTTTTACAGATGAAGAAAAAAACTTCCTCTATCGCCTATCAGACGGTGAGAAACCCAAACGTGAAGATAAATTAATAGTGCGATCGCTAGTACGGAAAGAAGTCTTAAAGCAAGAAGCTGTGTTTGGAATAAATACTGACTTATTTGGAAAATTAAGTTTCAATGTGCCTTTATTCCGGAAGTATGTGGAAATGTCTTAGAGAATTATAAGGGATGCTTCAAAAGCAATTATTCTCATAATTTATAAACTATAGGGGCACACATCAGTGTGCCCGAATGAATATCATATTTTTATTTTGAATAATCTAGTGAGAAAATATTACTGACCAAATAAAAAATCAGCTACGATAATAACGGAATTATACTAATTTTTAGGATTTAATAATAAGTTATCATTGCGAATAAAATAATCAAAAAAAGTTAGATAATACTATTACTTTTTCCTAAATGTAAACGCTACGCAAACGATTCATTACATCATAAATGAATAAAAATCAAATTTTATACATTCCTCAGACAAATAAAAAGAATATTCAATCAGCATATATATGAGTGAATAAATACTTTTTAAAAAAGAGGATTTAAAAGGATAAATCACTTTATTAACTTGATTATATAGTCGTATTTATGTAAGTCTTTATATATCGGAGTAAAAGATAGCATGAATGTATTTTTTCTGGTGTACTAATAATTCTCTAAGCTTCCATAAAAATTTTAATTTTGTCATATAGGATGCATTTTACATTCATAAATATGAGTTAAAAGAATGCATTAAACCTGTAATGAAAGGGTAAATGCAAAGTTGAGATACAAAAGTATTCTATTCAAAATTACTTTCTTAATATGAATATTAATTATCGCAATCCCTTTGTAATAGATGGAATTCTTAAGGATCGCCGATTATTTGTAGGTCGTGAAGATGAGATGAGAGCTATTGTAAATAGAATGACAGGAATACAGCCGATAAGTATCAATATTATCGGTGAGAAAAAAATTGGTAAATCCTCTCTTCTTTATCATTTTTATCAAACTTGGAGAGAAAGAGTTATAAACGATGAAAAATATATCGTAATTTATTTATCACTCTCTCGTTGTCAAACAGAAGGGGATTTTTATGAAGAAGTAGTAGATAATTTAGTAGAAAGTTCAAATCAACCACTCATTTATCTAAAAAAAACTTTTCTAAATAAATCTATCAATCGTAGAAAATTTTCTAGGATAATCAGGAGTTTTCAAGAGAAGAAAATATTACCAGTTATTTGCTTGGATGATTTTGGTCGATTATTGGAACGCCCACAAAAATTTGATAAGGGATTTTATGACCATTTACGCTACTTAATGGATGATAGCGCTTTAATGCTAGTAATAGCATCACGTAGAAGTCTTGCAGATTATGCTCGTGAGAAAGAATTAAGTTCTCCTTTTTTCAATATTGGTCATACTTTAGAATTAGGAAAATTAACAGAAGATGAAGCGATAAAGATTACATCACTTATTAGTAAAAACAAAATATCAGCAGAGCTACATTTAAACGAACAAAAAAAAGCGATAGAATGGGGCGAATTACATCCTTATAAATTACAATTATCCTGTTTTTATTTATGGGAAGCACGTCAACAAGGTAGGGATATAAAATGGGCAAGAATTAAGTTTATAAAAAATATAAATGTTAGACAAAGTAAGATTACTTTCCTAAAATTAAATCATTGGGATAAATTATTGAGTATATTCTCTTCCTTAGGTAAGTTTTCCTTCGATGTTGGTGATTTTTTTGATAAGTTTCACAAGGCAATTATCGGGATTGCTTTATTGATTTCTATAGTTCTTATTTGCTTAGATAAGTTGGAAGTTAGTGATTTAATACAAAAATTTTTTAATGAACTATTTGAGATTGGAAATTAGTTATGACTCAAGAATTACCATTGACTAAATTTTGGATTTATTTGATTCAGTGTGTTCGTATTCTTTGGTGGTCTTATTTAAAACCCTATACATTTGCTAACTGGTTACTAGAGATTCATCCAGAGTTAAAACCTGCAGATAATCCTTTCAAACTGAAAGCTGATTTTTCTAATAATCCCCGCTTGCAGAATTACGCTAATCAAGTTTGGTGTGTAACTGCTTTAATACCAATTTTGGCTGCACTATTACTTGGTTTAGTGTATGAAGTTTTGCCAGTAAATGGCTTTAATTGGACTCATACTTGTTTTTTTTGGATGGGTTGGTTGTTAGGCTTATGGTTTGCGCGTAGTGATAATCAAAGACTAGAAAAGTGGTTTGAGTTCTCTTTTGGTATTTTATTTATTTTTGTAGTCGTTATATTACTTTTGGGTTTGACACCATACTCTCTAATAACTCTGCTTGTTACTAATCAATGGTTCCCTGCTATATGGGGAGTATTTTTAGGAACAGCGTGGGGTGTATCTTTGGGTTGGGAATGGGGTATGAAGTGGGCAAGGGTATTAGGTATTTTATTATTCTTAGCTATTTTATTAGGTGTTGAATGGAGTTCAACCTGGATTTTTGTTGCATCGTGGCTTGTAATATGGTGCATAGCATGGATTGTGGTATCAGGTGTAGCTTCTGGTGTCGCATTAGGTGTAACTGCTGGTACAGCATTAAGTTTGGTATCCTGTTTGGCACTAGCAGATGCTCCTGACCAAAGAATAATTATGATCTGGGGTGGTGTATTTCTCTTGGTTCCAATCATTGTATGGATTGCAGAATTACTATGTATGTCCGCCTTATTTGTCTTCTCTAGAGGTGGAAAAGCATCATACTGGATTGGATATTTACCATCCCGCTTCGATGAAAAAATTATATTTCCCTTACCTTTTATGGTTGAAATGATTATGGATACTTATAAAGAAAATACTGAAATAGCAAATACAACTATTAAATATTTAACGACTTCCACTAATCAACAAAAAGTAGCATTTAAAGCTAATTTGCAAATAGCTCTGTATACTCTCAATCAATGTCAAACTATAGAGGATATTGCAAATACTGCGAATAAAGAGGAAGTGGCTTGGATTCATTCGAATTCTTCTAAACATATTGAATGGACACTACGCCGACTTCTAGACATAGCGAAGGACGTCCACCAATATTTCGAAATACCCTCTGATTACCTCAGATATAAATTACTAGAAAAAAATGTAATTTCGTTAGAAGAAGTATTCCATAATATTTCCTTAGTTAGCGAGCCGCAAATAGCTACCTATATTGGCAAAATCGCTCAAAGTTGGAGAGAAATTCTACAGTCAAAAAAAGATCTATTGAAAGATAGTGCTAAGGCTTCCCAGGAAATTCGACAGGTTTATATTCCTGGAAACGCTTTAGATCCTAATATTGCAAAGAGTCGTTTCAAAGGAAGAGTTGATTTATTTCACGAAATAGAGGCGTCAACATCCCAAGAACAAGCACCAGTTTTATTGTTGTATGGTGGACGTCGCAGTGGCAAAACTTCAACTCTCAAATATCTGCCAGTAAAACTTAGTGCTAACCTATTACCATTACGAGTAGATATTCAAGGAGCAGCATCTGCAACAACCCTAAGCGGGTTTGCAGAGTTTTTAGTAGAGGAAATTATTGAAGGAACGCGACGCTTACGCCAAAGTATTGATTTACCAGAATTGAATTTGGACAAGTTAGCTCAAGATCCATTTCCTATATTACAAAAATGGTTTAGGAAAATAGAGAACAAATTTCCTGAGAAAAGATTTCTCTTATGTTTTGACGAATATGAATGCTTGGATCAATTAGTGAAATCTACCAACAGTTACGCACCTCTCAATTTTATTCGTCACATTTTGCAAGACTATAATAATTGGATTTTACTCTTTTGTGGGTCCCACTTACTTGATGAACTTCCTATTTATTGGAGTAATTACCTAATTAATGCTCATGCTATTCGGATTACCTACCTTAAAGAATTAGAAGCAAAAGAATTAATTACTAAGCCCATACCAGATTTTCCTGACATCTATGAAGAAGATGCTGTGAATCGGATTCTCCATTTAACTCGCTGTCAACCTTATTTAGTTCAGCTAGTTTGCTACGAAATAGTAGAATTACTTAATAAAGATATTAGAAAAAATGGCAGAGATGCAGAGATTTCCAAAGCTAACCAAGAAGATGTGGAAAAGGTTATACCCATAGTTTTAGAACGAGGAGACTTATATTTCCGATATTCATGGACAAGTCTTAATGATAAAGAACAGCGATCGCTTCAGAATTTAGTTCAAGGGAAACCTCTGAAAATTTCGGATAAATCAGTAATAAACTCGTTAGTAAGAAAAGAGATTTTGGAAGTAGACAAGATTACAATCAAAAATCAAGATGAAATTCCACCAGTAAGCTTCCAAGTTCCTTTAGTCCAGAAATATGTAGAAAAAATGGTGTCAGAAGAAATTTAATAAATATATTTTTATTTCCAAGTCAACAACTTGAATTAACTGGAATAACAACCATGTTTAACCGGAATTTCAATGGTAAAACAAGTTCCTTTTCCTATCTCTGAACTACAGGTTAGAGAACCATCGTGCATTTCTGTAATAATTTGATGGCTAATTGACATCCCTAAACCGGTTCCCTGACCTACAGGTTTTGTAGTGAAAAAGGGATTAAAAATATTTTTTTGAATTTCTTCGGGAATTCCCGACCCATTATCTATTATTTTTATTGCTACTCGATGATTTGCGAGCACTGAGGTGTGAATGGATATTGTCAGTAACTGATTTTCCTGCTTATTTTTATTATTTTCCATTTCTTGCAAAGCATCGATCGCATTAGCAATGATATTCATGAATACCTGATTGAGTTGTCCAGCATAACATTGAATTTTTGGCAGTTCGCCGTAATATTTTCTAACTTCAATGTTCTGAGTTTGTTCATTTTTAGCTTTTAAACGGTTTTGTAAAATCATAAGTGTGCTGTCTATCCCCTCATGAATATCGACAGCTTTGACTTCTGCTTCATCTAAACGAGAAAAGGTACGGAGAGAATTAACAATTTCACGAATTCTCTCAGCCCCTATTTGCATAGAATTTATTAGTTTTGGCAAATCTTGATGAATGAATTCTAAATCTATCTCTTCGCCTAAATCTTTAATTTCTGGTGAAATATCTGAATATGTTTGCTCGTAAGTTTTGACTAATCTAAGTAGGTCTAATATGTATTCACGGGCATGAAAAATATTACCATGAATAAAGTTAACAGGATTATTAATTTCATGAGCAACTCCTGCAACTAATTGACCTAAGGAAGACATTTTCTCATTGTGAACTAGTTGTAATTGAGTTGTTTTAAACTCTTTAATAACCTGTTTGAGCAAAGATTCTTTTTTGTGATTATTCTCTTCTAAATTTATTCTATCAGCTTCAGAACGTTGGAGCTTTTTTTGAAGAATACGATTAGCTTTTTCTAAATCTTTTATTTTTTGTTCTAAATTCGTTGCGATGGTCATTTCGTTTATTTTTCTCCTAACATTAAAGTCACAAATGTTTCATTATGGAAATAAGTCCAATTAGAACCCGAATTGGGAGAAATTTCACCATTTGCATAGAAACCACAACAAGGTAGTTCTATTTTCAAACAACTTTTAGCAATTTGATATTCTTCTCGAGCACGAGTACCGAGAATTTGTCTTCTTGAGGCGCAGGAAAAAAACAAAACTACTTTGGGTTCTACACCGGGATAATTTTCTAATGCATTTGTCATTGATATTTTTGAAGCTGTGAGAATATCATCACAACTTGCTTGTGTAATTTGTACTAATGCTTGATTGGGAACATCAGCAAAAAAAGTAATACTACCGTTAGAAGAATCGTGAGTTTTAGGAGCTCTCATGTAAAATTGCTCTGTAACATCCCCATAAATAGCCAGAGGATATTCAGCAGCAGGTGTTAAGGAACCCAAATATCGGTGGTAAAAATGTAAAGCTGGTTCACCATCAATTTCATAAACGATATGTTTATCGGCTGAAGTTACTAGACTTTTTTTACCTATGGGATTCCAACCACTTGCGACTCCATGGGAAAAAAGTAATTCTCCACAGAATAACAAAACTGGTACGGAATCACTGAAAACTTTAGTTTTAAAGAATTGATAAGTTTGTTGAAATCGATTTTGGTCCGCTGCTAAACCACCAAAAATTGGTACTTGTTGTCCCAAAGCTAACTTTAATCCATTCAAAATCGATACTCCGCTACTACCCAGAGTCTCGGGAATGGTTAAACATATTGTGGCTGCTAGATTGCTGCTTTTGCTGAGTGCTTGTTCGACCGCTCTAGAAGTTGCAGCAACCGGATTTAGAGAAACATTTTCTCCAATACCAGCTAATATTTTCAGATTTGTATTATCCGTACAAAATACCGTTAAAGTTAGCGAATCTTGTTCAAAACCTAATACAGAGGAAATTTCTCCATCCGTTGTTCCTCCGATTAACTCAATTCCTGGAAATACTTGATCGATTTCTTGCAAAATCAGATTGTGGTCAAAATCAATCGCAGCAAATAAGATTCCCGCATTTGGTATTTTTCCTGCTAAAGATTTTTGACACTGTTCCAGAACTTCAGCAATCGCACAATCGGAATCTGGGTCGTTGCTATGACCGACTGCTACTTTGAACATAAATTCTCTCGTTTATTTTTCCAAGTACAAATATGGGTATTTCACAATCATTCTGAGATTATTTTTCCCATTTCAGAATCGAGAGTATTGTTGTTTGCACAATATTTATGGTTTTTATAGCAGTAAGAAGATAAGTTAGAACATCATGTTTTACTTAAAAGGGAACAGCGCCGCCGATAGGCGCAATCCGGCGCAGCCGGAATGCTGACCAAGACAGGGAACGTGGAAACAGGAAATCTAACCAGAAAAGATAGTGCTATAAATTGCGACAAAAAACGGTAGAGATATTAGTATCCCTACCGTTTTTTATTTATTTATTAAAAATTCAAGAATCAGAGATTCAAAAGTAAACTTTAAATCTCATATTCTCATCAGGTAATTAAGAAACAGCTTGTGGTAAAGAGTCCTGATTTTCTCGACCAGTAACTTTAATGTTACCGCCCTCATCCACGTCAACTACTGCTGTATCACCGTCCTTAATGCGACCAGAGAGAATTTCTTCCGCAAGACTATCCTCTAACAAGCGCATAATAGCCCGACGTAATGGTCTTGCACCGTAGCTGGGACTATAACCTTCTTCGATCAAACGATCTTTGAAGCGATCAGTAACTTCTAAGTTGATACCTTTTTCGCCCAGACGACCAAATACCTCTTTGAGCATGATTTCGGCAATTTCTTTGACCTCGTCTTTGCTCAGTTGACGGAAGACAATAATTTCATCAAGTCGGTTGAGGAACTCTGGACGGAAATATTGCTTAAGTTCTTCATTAACCAAAGACTTAATTCTATTGTACTGGGACTCGCTTGCATCATCCGCAAACTCGAAACCAATACCGCCACCACCTTTTTCAATGACCTTGGAACCGATATTGGATGTCAAAATTAGTAAAGTATTTTTAAAATCTACTGTTCTACCTTTTGCATCCGTTAATCTACCATCTTCCAAGATTTGCAGTAGCATATTAAACACATCGGGATGTGCTTTTTCGATTTCATCGAATAGTACTACTGTATAAGGACGGCGACGTACAGCTTCTGTTAGCTGACCACCTTCGTTGTATCCGACATAACCAGGAGGCGAACCAATCAATTTGCTGACAGTATGACGCTCCATGAACTCGGACATATCCAAGCGAATCATTGCTTCTTCAGAACCAAAGAAGTAGGAAGCCAAAGACTTCGCTAATTCTGTTTTACCAACACCAGTTGGACCAGAAAAAATAAAGCTAGCAATGGGTCGATTGGGATTTTTCAAACCTACGCGAGCGCGACGAATAGCCCGAGATACTGCTTTCACAGCATCTTCTTGACCGATCAGGCGCTGGTGCAAGGTGTCTTCCATGTGTAACAGCTTTTCGGATTCCGATTCCGTTAGCTTGTTCACAGGAACCCCAGTCCAAGATGCGACAATATGAGCAATGTCTTCTTCTGTGACTACAGGTTCTTCACCTTCTGCACGACCAGAATTAGATTTGCTCTGAGCAATGGCGCGAATTTCGGATTTAATTTCCATTTCTCGATCGCGCAATTCGCCAGCTCGGTCAAAATCTTGGGAGCGGACAGCATCGTCCTTTTCCTTCAAGATTTGTCGTAGCTCTTTATCTAATTCCTTCGCTGCTGGTGGTAACTGAGAATTAATTAAGCGGACGCGAGAACCGGCTTCATCAATTAAGTCAATAGCTTTATCTGGTAAATAACGATCACTAATGTAACGGTCGGATAATTTTGCCGCCGCAACTAAGGAATCGTCAGAAATCTTTAACTTATGATGTTGTTCGTAACGGTCGCGCAGACCATAAAGAATTTCTATGGTTTCTTCTACAGATGGTTCACCCACCATGACTGGTTGGAAACGACGTTCCAAAGCAGCATCTCGTTCGATGTGCTTGCGATACTCGTCTAAGGTCGTTGCACCAATACACTGCAATTCTCCCCGCGCCAAAGCTGGCTTAAGGATATTGGCTGCATCAATTGCGCCCTCAGCCGCACCCGCACCAATGAGGGTGTGTACTTCGTCTATTACTAAAATTACATTTCCCGCCTGACGAATTTCGTCCATAATTTTCTTCAGGCGTTCTTCAAATTCACCCCGATATTTGGTTCCTGCTACCAGCAAACCAATATCCAGAGTTACTACACGTTTTTCTTCTAAGATGTCAGGAACATCTTTATTGGCGATTCGCTGCGCTAAACCTTCAGCTATTGCAGTTTTACCTACACCTGGTTCCCCAATTAAGACAGGGTTGTTTTTTGTACGTCGACCCAAAATTTGAATGACACGCTCGATTTCTTTAGCGCGTCCTACAACTGGATCTAACTTACCATCCCCTGCCATTTGAGTCAGGTTTGAACCGAATTCATCCAAGGTTGGGGTCTTCGTCCGTCCTGATTGACCAGTAGCAGCCACCTCAGCGGTTTCTCCCAACATTCGGATAACTTGAGTTCGGACCTTAGATAAATCCACGCCCAGGTTTTCTAGCACTCTAGCTGCTACACCTTCTCCTTCTCGGATTAAGCCTAACAACAGATGCTCTGTGCCAATGTAATTGTGCCCCAGTTGGCGTGCCTCTTCCAAGGACAGTTCTAAAACTCGTTTTGCCCTTGGTGTAAATGGTATTTCCACCGCGACAAAACCCGAACCCCGGCCTATGATTTTTTCTACCTCAATCCGGGCGTCTTTAAGATTGACCCCCATGGATTTCAGTACTTTTGCAGCCACTCCCGTACCCTCACCAATCAGACCCAGGAGAATTTGTTCGGTTCCAACAAAGTTGTGCCCCAAACGTCTTGCTTCCTCTTGGGCGAGCATTATGACCTTAATGGCTTTTTCTGTGAAGCGTTCAAACATTGTCCCATTACCTGCGTCGTGCCGGTACGCTGATTTTAGCACAGGCTAATATTTTCAATGTCTGTAGAAAGATAAAGAGGTCACATTATCCTCTACTTTTCTTCTCTGTGTAATCACTATGTTTTTGTGATTATTTTGTACTCAGTATGTGACTAAAATCAACCCGAACGTTACGTTTTTGGTTAACTGCTAGCTATAAACCAGTAATTTTAAGATTTAGTTGCAATTAATATGTCAAATCTACCATATTTTCCATATCATTTTATTTTAATTTCGTCTATGACCAGAAATACTTAATTTTAATTATTTATACTATATTCGATATTAATAAGAAAAAATAACGTTAAGCTTGTTTCTCAGGTAGATGACAGCTTTGATAAAGTTTGTTGAAGACAAAAAACCTATAAGTAAAAATTCTGTTGCTTATAGATGAAACTACTTCTCAAGAAATATTTCCCAGTTAGAATTTTTGAGGCGATCGCTAAATAATTCTTGCCAGGTATCCAGAGTTTTTTGGAATTGGGTATGTTTCAAATCCCCTAACCAAAGAATTAAAGCGTCTTCCCCGTTATCAATGTAATATCGTCGTCGTCGTCCTGCGGTTTTAAAACCAAATTTCTGATATAAAGAAATTGCTGCTATGTTGGAAGGCCGTACTTCTAATGTCGCTCGCTCTAAACCCTGCTTATAAGCTTTCTGAAGCAGAAAACAAAGTAACATTTGTCCTAAACCTTGGTTCTGATGTTGGGGATGGACAGCCAAGATTGTAATATGTGCTTCTTCTAAAATTGACCAAAAACAACCTACTCCCAAAAGTTGTAAGGGATGAATAGGAGAAAATAAGCCCATTAAATTGCTAGTTGAACTTTCTAGCTCCCTAAGATAAGCTTCTCGACTCCACAGACCGTTAAAACAGATACGATCTAGTTCTACAAGCGCATCTAAATGCTCTGCAGAAAGAATTTTGATCTCTAATTTGAATGATTTCACACTGTTGGCAAAACTTGAAATGTCCTTGAAAATCAATGAGACACCATAAGAACGCCCTTTTCAAGAAAAGCGAACGAGTGTCTCCTTTCAACATTAAAGGTAAACTGAGAATCGGGAAATGGACAATAAGCGTCCACATTTTAAACAAGGATAATCCTGACAATTATGGTATCGACTCACCCTACGGGGGTTCAAGATTCTGGTAACAAGTATTTACCTCCAAAAAACACTGATAACAAAAATCTTTCTCCAAATCAGCAATTATTGCCATTAACAGCTAGAACCAATAATTCAGGACATTTAGAAATTGGCGGCTGTGATGTGGTCACATTAGTACAGCAGTTTGGTTCCCCACTATATATTTTGGATGAGGAAAGCTTACGAACTGCTTGTCGCCAATATCGGGATAGTTTCCAGAATTATTACAAGGGTGAATCTCAAGTATTATATGCTTCCAAAGCTTGGAATTGTTTAGCAGTTTGTGCGATCGTAGCTAGTGAAGGATTAGGAATAGATGTCGCATCCGGTGGCGAACTTTACACCGCATTAACAGCCGGCGTCACTCCCGACAAAATTTATTTCCACAGTAATAATAAGTCTAGGGAAGAACTAATTTATGCTAGTGAGTCTGGTTGCACCATTGTAGTAGACAACTGGTATGAATTAAGCCTTTTGGTTGAACTCGGAAAAAATAATAGTTCTGAGTCATCAGTGCCGATTAGAATCATGTTGCGTCTGACCCCTGGAATTGATTGTCATACCCATGAATACATCCGTACTGGGCAACTGGATAGTAAATTTGGTTTTGACCCAAATCACTTGGACGAATTATTCGAGGAAATTAACAAACATAAATCTATTCTCAATTGCGTTGGCTTGCACGCCCACATTGGTTCCCAAATTTTTGAACGCCAACCTCACCGAGATTTAGCTCAATTAATGGTTAAGTGGTTACAAAATGCCAATTCCAAAGGTTTAAATATCACTGAGTTAAACTTAGGTGGTGGTTTAGGAATAACATATATAGAATCAGATGATCCGCCCAGTATTGAAGAATGGGTAAAACCAATCTGTGAAGCAATTGAAGAAACCTGTAACACTCAAAATTTACCTTTGCCAAAATTACTGTGCGAACCTGGGCGTTCGCTCATTGGTACAACTTGTGTAACAGCATATACTGTTGGTTCCTCCAAAAAAATTCCCGGAATTAGAACCTATATTGCAGTAGATGGTGGAATGTCGGACAATCCCCGTCCGATTACGTACCAGTCCGTATATCGGGCTGTAATTGCTAATAAAATGTCCGCTCCAATTACAGAAACAGTAACAATTGCTGGCAAACACTGCGAATCGGGGGATGTTTTAATCAAAGATGCTACACTGCCAACAACAGAACCAGGAGATATTCTCGTAGTTATGGGTACTGGTGCTTACAATTACAGCATGGCATCCAACTACAACCGTCTGCCTCGTTCCGCAGCAGTTTTGGTAGAATTGGGCGAAGCAAATCTAATTTTGCGTCGTGAGACCTATCAAGACTTAGTTCGACAAGATTGCTTACCGGAAAAGCTTTCCTAGTTAACAAGCAGTGTTTAGTCAAAATTTTTAGGCTTTGAATACAGGGTGTTTTGTCACCCTGAGTAGTATTACTTGAATTGAATACATTTTCCAAAGTCTTACTTTAAATCTTCCGGATAAGGGCAAAAGCATATCCCGAATGTTACCAACACGGAATCTTACTAATTACATAGGTATTGTTCCAGCAAGGGAAATATTGGGATGCTACCCTGTACTAAATCATATTTTTCTGTTGCACGATCTTTTTCCGTTCCACAAACGGAAAATCTTGTTCCAGAATTTTTTATTACTACATCTGGGATTTCCGAGATTCATACTAAGATAGAGCAACAAAGCTGAGTTTACATTTAAAAGTAAAAGTGCTTTGAATTTTGAATTTTGACTATTGATTAGTGTCTATTTACTTATACGATAAAAGACCGAAGGTAAAATCCAGATTTCATGGGAGATTGGTGGGCGCAATGGCTCAAAAATATAGAATGGTCAAAGTCTTTGCCGCTTGACACTCTGGATATTTTGTTGGTGCTGGCGCTCACCTACATGATATTAGTTCTGATCAGTGAGCGTCGCACACTCTGGATGGTGCGGGGATTTATCATCTTGATGTTGGTCTCAGCCCTGATTGATAATTCGGAGTTCACAAGGTTAAAGTTTGTACTGGAAAAGTTAGTCATTGGCTGTGCTGTGGCAATGGCGGTTGCTCTGCAATCAGAGTTCCGCCGATTTTTGGAACAACTAGGACGTGGCGAATTTCGCCAGTTATTTCAACCTTCTAATTTGGCAGTCCCAAAAGCGGATAGTGTCATTGATGAAATTGTCGATGCAGTTAGAGAACTCTCGAAAAATCGTATTGGTGCTTTGTTGATTATCGAAACTACCGGACAAATTGACGAGCGGGACTTTTCCGTACCCGGTGTAAAACTAAATGCAAATGTTTCTAAAGAACTGATACAGACGATATTTCAGCCGAAAACTCTTTTACACGATGGTGCTACATTGCTACGTGGTTCTCGGATAGTGGCTTCGGGTATAATTTTACCGCTTTCGGGACGCACAGCCTCGCGCCAGTTGGGAACACGCCATCGGGCAGCGATGGGTATTACTGAGCGGGTCGAAAATTGCATTTGTGTTGTTGTATCAGAAGAAACAGGTTCTATTTCTTTAGCAGAAAGGGGAACTCTTAATAGACCACTTACGATCACGAAGCTGAAAGAGTCGTTAGAGACTCGATTATCCCCCAGTGTTGATCGGGAAGCAGTTGCTTCCGATTTATTCAGTTTGGGGCGTCGGATTCGTAACAAAGCACTGAAAATGATTTCGTACTTACCCGGATTATCATCGACTGCTTCTCGAGATAAAAAATGACAACACAACAAACAGAACAGCAATATTTGCCAGTCGACTTAAAACGAGAATTACTACCCAGACACGTTGCAGTTATTTGCGATGGTAATGGTCGATGGGCAAAAAAAAGGGGATTACCCCGAATTATGGGTCACAAACGAGGAGTGGATGCACTCAAAAATTTGCTCCGCACCTGTAAAGATTGGGGAATAAAAGCTTTGACGGCTTATGCTTTTTCCACAGAAAATTGGAAAAGACCCGAAGAAGAAGTCGAATTTTTGATGACCTTATTTGGACGAGTTTTACGCCAAGAACTAGAAGAAATGATAGAGGAGGATGTTCAAATTCGTTTTGTTGGGGACTTAGAAGAACTTCCAGTGGGGTTGCAAAAAGAAATAACCCACGCAATGGAAACAACCAGGAATAATCGAACTATCCAGTTTAACGTTGCCACTAATTACGGGGGTAGGCTAGAAATTCTCCAAGCCTGTCGTAGCATTGCAGATCGAGTTCAAAAAGGTTTGCTACAACCGAATGAAATTGATGAAGCAATTTTTGAACGCCATCTTTACACTGCTGGTAGTTGCGACCCAGATTTATTAATTCGTACTAGCGGGGAAATGCGAATTAGTAATTTCCTTCTCTGGCAAATTGCTTATTCAGAAATATATATTACTGAAACTTTGTGGCCAGATTTTGACCGTAACGAATTTCACCGTGCCTTATCTGCTTACCAACAGCGAGAAAGACGGTTTGGGAAAGTTTGATAGTGGGATTGGGGATTCGGGTATTGGGGATTAACGTTAGCGTGAGGCGTTAGCAAGGCGGGGCGTAAGCACATACATGTTAGTATCTACAGCGTCACATTGGATTAGGAATTGGGATGAAAATTCAAATATTACTTCCTAGTCCCTAGTCCCCAGTCCCTAGTCCCCAGAGGCTATGACTATAGCTGCGCTACCTACGGAGCCGTCACCTGCGGATCTGCCGACGCCGTAGGCTCTATGCCGCAAGGCGGCACGCATGCTATCCCTAGTCACCAGTCCCTAGTCCCTAATCCCCAGATTACGGTCCAGAAAACACTGCTTCTTCTATATCTCGGCGAGATAGGGAATATTTAAATGAACGTTGTATATCTTGTCCGTTTTCTCCGGCTTGAATATACTTAACTATAATTTGTTCAATATCCAGCCAAAGCTCCGCTTCCCAGGCTGGTCTTTTTAATTGCCAATGCTCTAGCTCTTTTTTATCTTGCTCGCAACCTTGATGTGTTAGCCACTGTTCTATTTGGGGCAAGGTATGGTTATACAAAGGGGTTTCTGGAACGGGGAGATCCATAAGCAATTCTAAATAATTCACCTGTCGAAGTTAAGAATATTACTCTGTGCCGACTTAAGATATATCCAACAGCCAGGACATTTGTAAATCGCGCTAATTACTTTTAACAACGCTAAACCTATATTTCACATTGTAAAGTGAATGGGAACGCTGAAGGTCAACTTTTATGAATGAATTTTGGGGGTATATATTTGGCTAAAGTATTTAAACAGAAAAACTAAAAGTATCAGAATTACAAAGTATCAAAATTTTTGGATTGATTTATATTAATGGTTTTATCTCTTGTTCAATTTTTGCTACTACAGTATCTCATTGATATTGGAAGCGAGTAGAAGTTTAAAAACCAAGACAACCCCTATGTGATTTTACTGCTGGCTCCTGATTCACTTAGCCCGAATTCTGTTTCAAAGCTGAGAGTTTCAAGTGTTTCCCATTGGTAACTAACTAAATTCGAAGTAATTGGTTGTTCGGGGGAAAACATTGCTTGACTAATTTGGGTTTCTAGAGCAGTATCGCCGCGAGTTAAACCAATTGCGATCGCTAATAACAAACATGCTAAAAAAGTTACTCCTAATACAAACAATGCAAAAAGTTCGCCAGGAGACAAGGGACGATCTGAAGCATCTAAATAAGCGGATTTAGACCAGTCATACGAACGGGAAACAGGAGTATTTAAATCTGAGGGAGGTTGAATTACTCCAAAACGGGAATAACCTATTGTTAAGTCGTAGGAAAATCGTCGGTCTGGGTTGCTAAGAGTTGCGTAAGCTTCGTTGATCTGTTGAAACTTTTTAGTTGCAACAGCAGTGGGTAAATCAGTTGTGTCTGGGTGATAGCGTTTGCTTAATTCCCGATAAGCACGACGAATTTGAATCACTGAAGCTCCAGGATGCAATCCCAGTAGAGAATAATAATTGGGTTTGCTCTGTTGTGATATCCCGTTTTGATTCACAGCTGGTTCCACTTATTGTGTCGATTTCTCTGCTCTTAATATTGTAAAACTATATTTTCCCCCTGGTATGGGTACTCATAAGTTAACAACCTAAGTATATATGTAAATTTTTAAGTTTATGAATTTACGAGTAGATAAATTTCTAAACTAATAAACTTTTTAGTTGACAAAATTACTAATTCAATAGATTTTTGAACAATTTTTTGAGTGAGAAATTTTTGAGCGATTTATTTTGAACAATTTATCTTGTTACCTTGGAATAATATGCCCTACTATACAGAAATTTAGTTTGAGATATGTTTGGGATTTATTTAAAAGTAAATTTTCTTTTGTGGAACTGAAATATCTTAGCCCAATTCATTACGGGGCTTAAAAGTTTCAATTTGTCGTATTTTCTCATAAAGTTCTCGTTCTCGGGTGCTAATTTGTTTGGGAGTTACTATTTGAATTTCTACTAATTGGTCGCCACGTTTACCATTTTCGTAAGGATAACCTTTGTTTGCGAGGCGCAATCTTTGACCCGTTCTGACACCTGGAGGAATACTCATTTTTACTAATCCATCAAGAGTCGGTGCTTCAACTTGTCCCCCAAGCACAGCTTCTGAAGGAGTAACTGGTACCTGACAAAAAATATTAAAGCCTTCCATTTTAAACATTCGATGGGGTTCTACAGTGATTTTTAAATACAAGTCACCACCACCAATTCCTTGATTACGCAGACGGATAGTTTGACCTGTCACCATCGCTGGGGGCATTTTTACTTCTAGAGAACGTCCATCTTCCAAACGAATTCTTTCCAAACCACCCTTGTACGCTTTTTCTAAAGGTATGGTCAGTCTAGCTTCAATATCTCGACGATTGGTACGAGGGTTAACGGTATACTCATACTTGGTTCTGGGGGGAGAACGAAACGGATCGGTAGTCTTAGTTTTGCTTGAGTTACCTGTTGTTGTACTCGAATTTTTATTCCTCCCAATAACTTGATTAATAAAACTTTCGAATGTTTGATGTTGACTGGGATCGAAACCTCCACTTCCGTTACTAGAAGCGGAGCGACTATCACCTCGTTTACCTTGCTTACCAAAATTCTTTTGCTTCCAGAAGCGACTAAATTCGTCGTACTGGGATCTTTTTGCGGGATCAGAAAGTACTCCGTAGGCTTCACCGATGGCTTTAAATTTTTCTTCAGCAGATTTATCACCTGGATTTAAATCGGGGTGGTACTGTCTCGCCAAACGACGATAAACCTTTTTAATCTCCTCAATAGAGGCATTTTTAGATACTCCCAAAATTTCGTAATAATCGCGGAAATTCTGCAAATTCTGCATAGCCAGTTGTTTAAGTTGAGATTCTAGATTTTAGATTTCAGATGTTAGATTTTAGATGTTAATTTTTTTTATTGGACAATAAATATTCCTTTGTTTATTAATATTTTTAATTCTTGTTATTCTCTGTCCTTGCGGATAGGAGATTTGTAACCGAGGAATGACTACAAATTCCTGTTGGTAAAATCCGCACATGACACCCACTAAGCTCAGCCTTTAGTAACTATCCGTACAGTTCAATAATTTGCAGATATTTACTACAGATAAAGCCGAAAGTCCCGTATACAGGTAATTGCTGGTATAACTTAGAACCAATCATCATCATCGTCATCCCAATTATCTCTGTAGCTGGGGCGGGGGTTGCGGGAAGAACTTCGCTTTCCTTTATAAGAACGGCTGTCTTTGCTATCCCTTTCTACATCTCGATCTCTATCATAACCTCGACCATATCCTTGGTTATAGTCTTTGCTTCTTTCTCGGTCATAGCTTCCTAGATCGCGATCGCTATCATATCCTCGCCTGTCGTCTTGTTCCCAATCTCGGTTGTTGTTGCGACCCCGGTTGTAATCTTTCTCATACCCTTGGTTATAACTTGGGTTAGGTTCTCGGTCATAGCCACCACCCCGCTCGTAGCCACCACCCCGCTCGTAACCACCACGGTCATAGCCACCACCACGGTCATAGCCACCACCTCGGTCATAGCTACCACCCCGGTTATAACCGCCCCGATCATAATCTCGATTGTAGCTTCTGTCGTTGTAAAAATCGCGATCGTCATCATCTTTCTCACCAATAAAGATGTCGCGAATTGTACCAAATAGGTCATCTTCTTCATCTTCTTGGAAGAATTCCCGAACTTCCCGACTTAATTCATATAAAGCATCTTGCAAATCAGCATAGGTCTGATCTATTCCCCGCTCGTCTTGGGCTTCCAAACTTTCCCGCAGTTCTCGACAAATATTATCTATGCGCTGGCGGCGATTGCGAGCAAAATTGATACCTAAATCTAATGCTACTTCCCGTAATTGTCTTTCGGCTTGCAATATTAATGCTTCAGCACGATTGCGCTTTTCTACTTTTTCTTTGCGCTGTCTGTCTACTTCCGCAAATTTTTCAGCTTCTTGAATTATCTGGCGGATTTCAGCTTCACTAAGATTGGAAGCGCCTTGAATTGTAATACTTTGTTCTCTTCCGGTAGTCCGGTCTAAAGCTGTTACCTGTAAGATTCCATTTGCATCTATGTCAAAAGATACTTGTATTTGTGGGATACCTCTCGGTGCTGGTGGAATACCGTATAACTTAAATCGTCCCAGGGATTTATTATCCGCAGCCATTTCCCGTTCGCCTTGGACAATATGAATTTCGACGGTATTTTGGTTATTTTCCGAAGTAGAGAAAACATCGGAACGGCGAACTGGGATAGTAGTGTTACGAGGAATTAATTTTTTCGCCACCCCGCCAATAGTTTCTAATCCTAGGGATAGAGGTGTAACGTCCAGCAATAATATATCTTTGAGTTCTCCGGCGAGAATGCCTGCTTGCACCGCTGCACCCACCGCCACAACTTCATCAGGATTGACATTTTGGTTAGGTTCCAAACCAATCATTGCCCGAACCAATTGTCTAACCATCGGCATCCGGGTAGAACCACCTACCAATACTACTTCATCAATACTTCGTGGCGACAATCCCGCATCTCGTAACGCCCGTTTGACTGGGTTGCGCAATCTTCCTAACAGATCATCGCACATTCCTTCAAACTGAGCCCGAGTCAACCGAGTTTCTAAATGCTTTGGACCATCTTCTGTAGCGGTAATAAACGGTAAATTGATATCAGTGACCCCAACCGCCGAAAGTTCAATTTTGGCTTTTTCTGCCGCTTCCATTAAACGCTGTAAAGCTTGGCGATCGCGTCTTAAATCTACGCCTTCAGTTTCTAAAAATTGTTCTGCTAACCAATTTACAATCCGCGTATCAAAGTCATTACCCCCCAACTGGGTATCACCGCTAGTTGCTTTGACTTCAAATACACCATCGCCTACATCCAAAATAGAAACATCAAAAGTACCGCCACCCAAGTCAAATACCAAGATAGTTTCATTTTCAGCCTTATCTAAACCGTAGGCTAAAGATGCGGAAGTAGGTTCGTTAAGAATTCGTAACACTTCTAAACCAGCAATTCTACCTGCATCTCGGGTAGCTTGGCGTTGAGAATCATTAAAGTATGCTGGAACTGTAATCACCGCGCCGGTTACAGTTTCTCCCAAATAAGTACTTGCATCTTCCGCTAACTTCTTCAATATCATTGCGGAAACTTCTTCTGGGGCAAAGTCCTTACTTAAACGCGGACATTTAATTTTGATACTGCCAAACTCATCTTTGCGGATGGTATAAGGTACACGCTTCGTTTCCGGACTAAGTTCGCCATACTTACGTCCCATAAAGCGTTTAATTGCGAAAAAAGTATTTTGGGGATTGAGGATGGTTTGTCGCCGCGCCATTTGTCCCACAACTCTTTCGCCATCTTTACTAAAGCCTACCACCGAGGGTGTGGTTCGCATTCCTTCAGCATTGGCAATAACCACCGGCTTGCCTCCCTCCATGACGGCAACTACTGAGTTGGTTGTACCCAAATCAATGCCGACTACTTTGCCCATGCGTTACTTTTCTCCTAATGTTACTTATAAATTTTATTTCTTTAGATCCAATGCTTGATTTATTGTATCTTGCACTTGAGAAATACACTGTCATTGAGTATTCTTTATCAATTAATTTGTGAATTTAAAAGAGCAACTAACAACTCACCTCTCTGAAATAGTACGGGAGCGCGATCCATATATGGCGTCGGCTGGTCATTTTTTTGTCCAGGAATACATTCGCGCTTCATTTAGTCAGTGGGGAAGTGTGGAAATCCACACCTTTTCATTCAAAAGTAAAACATTCAAAAATCTCATCCTCAATTTACCCGGTTTACCCAGAAAGAAAAAGAGAGATTTACCACCAATTTTAATTGCAGCTCATTATGATGCTGTTCCGGGATCTCCGGGGGCTGATGATAATGCTACGGGGGTGGCTGTTTTGTTAGAATTAGCCAGAATGTTTGCAAAAGAACCTATTAAATATCCCCTGCGGCTAATAGCTTTTGATATGGAAGAATATGGCTTAATTGGTTCTGCTGAATATGCAGCAATGTTGCAGCAAGAGAAACAAAAATTACGTTTGATGATTTCTCTGGAAATGCTGGGTTATAAAGATTCTAGACCTAATTCCCAATCTTACCCTCCTCCTTTAGAACGCTTTTATCCCGATTGTGGGGACTTTATTGCTTTAATTGGTAATTTGCGAACTATACCAGATTTAATTCATCTATGCCGTAACATCCGCCAATCTGGGACACCTAGCGAATGGCTAACAGTACCAAATAAGGGTAAATTAGTTCCTCCAACTCGACGGAGCGACCATGCACCATTTTGGGATGTGGGTTATCCAGCAATGATGGTCACGGATACATCATTTATGCGCAACCCCCATTATCATAAACCTAGCGATACTATTGCTACTTTAGATTTGGATTTTCTTACGGGAGTTTGTCGGGGTTTGGAGCAAGGGATTAGGAAGATTTGATTCGGGATTCGGGATTGGCGTTAGCAAAGCGTGACGCGATAGCGTCATATGGCGATTGGGAAGATAGATAAAGTATTTTATTCATCGGTTTCTCAAATCTAATTTCTATGTGGCTAACGCCACCCAAATACAGCTAGCACTGTTAACACAATGAGACGAAGCGCATCGGTGCAAAATTAATCCCAATCCCCAATCCCTATAGTCCCCAATCCCCAATCCCCTCTCATCAAATTATTATCTGATTCTCAAGCTGCATTAAACTTCATCAAATCTACTAGTAATTAGTAGGAAGGAGTTTGAGGATACGAGCGATGAAGATACTAACCCGGTTAGCCATTGCTGCAATATTAACGATCGCGATCGCATTTGGCGGATTAGTGACTCATGCTGGTGGTTGGGATAATTTTAAACTCCGCTATTTTTTTCTGACCAAATATTTTAATGACCAAAATAAAGAACTTGATGACCTGCACAAACAAAATAAAAACCCACTGGAGAACGCCCGAATTAAATTAGATGATTTGCTGGATGGAGGACCAGGTAAAGATGGTATCCCCAGTATTGATAATCCCAGCTTTGATACAGCCAAAACTACACCTTTCAAATCAGATGAAACAGTTATTGGTGTTGTTGTAAATGGAGAAGTCAAAGTTTATCCGTTTGGGATTATGAATTGGCATGAAATAGTTAATGATACGGTTGGGGGTATTAATGTAGCGGTTTCCTATTGTCCTTTATGTGACACAATAGTTGCTTTTCAACGAGGTGGTTCAACTTTTGGGGTCTCAGGAAAACTTTATCAAAGCTGTTTAATAATGTACGATCGCGCCAATGATACCCTTTACGCTCAACCTTGGGCTTTGGGTGTGGTTGGTCCTAGAACTAATCTTTCTTTAGCAAAAGTTCCCACAGTTAAAACAACCCTTGGTGCTTGGTTAAAAAAATATCCCAACAGTAAAATTCTTTCCACCAAAACCGGACATAACCGCGATTACCAAAGATATCCCTACGGTACCTATTACACAGATAATCAAATTATATTCCCCGTCCGCAATCAAGATTCCCGCAAGCTTCCTCCCAAAGCAATTGTCACCTATGTATGGGAAGCAGATAATCAAAAGCCTAATAACCGTTTTTCTGGTGCAAGTTTACAGTTTAGTCACCAAGAAATGGCAAAAGTTGGTACCAAATTAGTTGATTTTAACGATCGTCAAATCCGCGCTCGTTGGGATAAGGAATTTGAAACAGTTATTGTGGAAGAACTCGATGGAAAGCAAATACCAAGTTCCACAGCATTTGCTTTTGTTTATCCAGCATTTTTTTGAGTGATTGAAACCTTAACTCAGATCTTGCACCTCTGGGTGTAAAACACTAAAACCTCAAAATTACCGCAATAAAGCTACATTATTTTGCTTAGCTTTTATCGCTAAATTAAGGTTTTGCCGTTAATACTGAGTGATTGAAATACATCAAATTTTATTGGTGCAAGATGTGAGTTAACCTGATGTATCTGGTGGTGTGTTACGGTTCAAAGATATGTTTCTTTTTCCCCATCATTAAACCGCACCGTAACACACCCTACCCAAATCAAAAAGTTCTTACTGTCAACACCTGAGGTGGGGTTGCATCTGGAGGATAAAGAAAGTCTACCCGCACCAATCTTGTGTCATTTGGCTTGATATTTAGGGTTACTAAAGGTTTACCTTGTTCGCCTCGGTTTTGCACCAAATGTACGTAACGTGTCTGCGGTATTCCTTTATCATCGGTGTAGCGGACTAATACTGTTCCCCGGAAAAATACTCTTTTGGTTGGTTCTGCAAAAAAACGCAATCCATTTTTACTTAACTTATCTTCTTTAATTGGTGTTTGTAAGGAAACACTGACAGTTTTCTGGTTATTTGTATTATTGTAAAGCGGTAAACTTAAACTGTATTGGATTCCATAGTTACCGTGGGCGCGATATGCTGTGTCGGGATAGCGGACTAGCATGGGTGCGCTTTGAATCTGTTCAGTACCAAGGGTACCGCGATCAAGAGTACTAACACCGTAAGAAATGGCGCGATCGCGATCAGGAATTGTTAAATAAGTTGCTTCGGAACTATCTCGCAGTAAAGTTCTCCACAAAGAACCTTTAGCTACTCCAGCAACGCGACCATAAATTATTGATTTATTAGTTTTATCTGGAGGAGTTGGTTTTTTATCTCGCGGTCCGGCTAACTTGCCATTATTAAGTAAATTTTGCCATTCTGCTAGGGTTGGAGCGCGTTCTTGACCATTTGCATCATTCGGTGCAAACATTGCCAAACTAGCTGCATATACCGTTCCATTGCTCCGCAATCGCATTAAAGTTGACCTACCGTTGATGGGTGGGTCGAATTCTTTTACCGGGATTGGTGAATTTAGTAACATTTTACTTTCACCAGGTGGAATGGTAATTTGCGGAGGTAAGATAGACTGTCGCTTACTGCGGAGAACGTCATGGGTAGCGCGACTACCCGGACCAGCGTGCACTTTACCAAAAAGATTATTCTCTTGGGCTGGTAGGTCAACAAATGGCGCATCGGGTTGACTGAGATAACTGGCTGCATGCAATACATCAACCTTTACAGCTTCTTTGCTGGGATTATGCAGAATTACACCTATATATAGTGTCCGTAAATCTTCTGGTGTGGGAGCTTTCGCAACATGATGTGCAAATACATCAAATCGACCCCGGAAGGGAAAATTCAAGTGTGCTTCTGGCGATTTTTTATCTTTTTGGGGAAAAGTAGAAAGTAAAATTCCTTCTTTAAGAACTAATTCTGGACTATTGCTATTAAATACAGGGACATTATCAAGATTCCCTGACAAAGGTCGAACTTCCTGTGGTCGAACAAATTCTACCGGTGTTGGAGAAGGAGTAACTTGAGCGATCGGAAAAGCAATTGAAAAATTTAGTAAGAATGGCAACATATATCCAGACGTTTTTTGCACCATCAAGACGCACATAAGTTTATGAAAGTGCCAGTCTATCAATAATTAATAGAAAATGATTAAGGATAGATGAAGTATTTTCTTCAGTCAAAATCGGAACGTGAACAAATATGCAAGGAATTTTGATTTGATTTTGTTGCAAATAATCTAAGACTGAATAATAAAGTCCTTCACAGACAAATTTACCGCAGTCATGGCTAATCTGAACAGTTTCTATACCCTTGACTAACAGTTCTAAATCAACTGTTGTGTAGAGAACTCTTTGATGATTTTCAGCCGATGATATAGCTGTACTACTAGCATTTGATTCCACACTCAATTGAGTTCTTTTTTCTGCCATGCCACAACAGATTATTGCACCTGGCTGGATTTGACGGATTTTTTTAATTACCCGATTGCTAGCCAAAGAAACATCAACTGGTATCTGTTTTACAAAAGTTAAATAATCATCTGTTGGGTGAATTTTTTCGAGAGCAATCAACAAATCATTTGCAGAATTTGATTTTTGATCTGGAAGCCAAATATCAAAAGAAGTTAATAGTATTCTTCTCTTCATAAAAAATTTTATTTACAATAGAAATACCCTCCATAATAAATTTATCGGGAGCAGGCAAATGGCTGTAATTGCAATCGTAGATTACGAGATGGGTAATTTGCACTCAGTCTGTAAAGGATTAGAAAAAGCAGGAGCTATTCCAAAAATTACAGATTATTCTAAGGATTTAGAAAGAGCAGATGCCGTCGTTTTACCAGGTGTTGGAGCTTTTGACCCCGCAATGCGAAACTTGCGAAATCGAGGTTTAGAAGGTCCAATAAAATCAGTTATTGCATCAGGTAAACCATTCTTAGGTATTTGTTTAGGACTGCAAATTCTCTTTGAATCTAGTGAAGAAGGTATTGAAAGGGGATTAGGAATTATTCCCGGAAAAGTAAAACGTTTTCAGCCAGAAGCAGGAATTACAATTCCTCATATGGGTTGGAATCAGCTGGAAATAACCCAACAAAAATCAACTTTATGGGAACATTTACCTTCTAGACCATGGGTTTATTTTGTTCATTCTTTTTACGTCGACCCCATAGATCCAAAAATTTCTGCAGCTAATATTACTCACGGGAATCAAACTGTAACAGCTGCAATTGCTAAAGACAATTTAATGGCGGTACAGTTCCATCCGGAAAAATCTTCTAATATTGGATTACAAATTTTGTCAAACTTTGTGTCTCAGGTTAGAGAAAAAGTTATGGTTTAATACATTTATTTTCGACAACTTAGATTAAAATGTTGGGATATTTACGCCCACTTTAAATCATTACAGTTTCATGTTTGTGGTAACTTTACTTTTCTGTAATTGGGTTGAAGTGAGGCAAAGTTTGTGGTGCAAATTATCCCGAGTCCGAAAAAGATAAAGTATGAGTCTGAGAATTTACGGTAATCGTCAGCTGAAAACGCTACCAGGAAAAGAAACAAGACCGACGGTTGCACGTGTAAGAGAAGCAGTTTTCAATATTTGGCAGGGTACAATTACTGAATGTAGTTGGCTAGACTTGTGTACCGGAACGGGTTCGATGGGTGCAGAAGCTTTATGTCGAGGGGCGAGTTTAGTAGTAGGTATCGAAAAATCTCGCCGTGCTTGCAGCGTAATAAAAGAAAACTGGCAACAATTTGCTAACGACGAACAAAAATTTAAGATTTTACAGGGCGATCTACTATCGCAGTTAGAAAAACTTAAAGGACAGCAATTCAGTAGGATTTATTTCGACCCACCCTATGCAAGTGGTTTATATCAACCTGTCTTGGAAAAAATCTCTGTCAACCAAATTTTAGAACCGGAAGGTGAAATTGCAGTTGAACATAGTTCCAAGGATTGGACATCACCGATAATTTCTGGCTGGAGTATTTGCCGTGAAAAAACTTATGGTAGTACGGGATTAACTTTCTACAGGAATGGGGATTAGGGATTGGCGACTGGGGATTACCAATTACCATATGACGCTTACGCGTCACGCCTTGCTAACACTGCGTTAGCAGTGCGGCCGTACGTATACCAATTACCAATTACCAATTACCAATTAACACCTCGACAGATATCATAGCTGCCAAAACAGGTCATATTCAGATTCTAAATGAGTAAATTTTTAAACAAATATGAAGGGAGAACCTCAAGTAAAAAATATCAAGGGCGCAAGCAATTGCGCCCCAGTTAGTCCTGATATGACTTACAAACCTAGTTGGTTACCACGCTTGTACTGGTCATATGCTTTATAAAATAGTCCGCCGAGGGTGACGAAACACAAACCTAGAACAATTCCACAGAGTAAAGGTTCAACCACCAGACAACTCCTTTGTTGCGATTAGTAAACAAATTAATTCACGATTCTGATTCTACCAAATTGGGTTGTAAGGGCTTCATTGATAGATTTTCAGCTCTTAAAGAAACGAATAAAATTCCTCCACGCGCTTGCAGACAAAATCAAGAACTTTTAAGCTATGTGTATGAAATTAATATTTTCTGGCAAACCTCGACCATAGCAGCAAATCCGTTGGATAATCAGATCGCTAAACCCGAAGCTCTAATGCAGCGCATTTTTTTGACGGCTCTAGCCCTTGTGCTAGCAGTCTTATTGGTCGTTTTTGCAGTTAATTTGGCTCGGGCTTCCGATCCGTATATCAAAACAGTTTTGTCATTAGATGGCGATCCAGTTCAAGGACATGCTATTTTTCAAATTAATTGTGCTGGTTGTCATGGTTTAGAGGCAAATGGAAGCGTTGGTCCTAGTTTACAAGCAGTATCAAGACGTAAATCTCGTTTTGGGTTAATTAAACAAGTTGTCAGTGGTGAAACCCCTCCAATGCCAAAGTTTCAGCCTAATCCTCAAGAAATGGCTGACCTTTTAAGTTTTTTAGAAAGTCTTTAGATTGGGGATTGGGGATTGGGGATTGGCGACTGGGGATTAGCGACTGGAGATTAGTAACTTATAAACTTGTAACTAATCACGACTACCAATTACCAATTACCAATTACCCATTAGCAATGACAATAGAAGTTGATTACCGTTTCCCTGCGGGTGTAGATGCCCAAAAACAAGCCAAGATTATCGCCGTGGGGCAAACTGCAGGTACTTGGAATGCCCGTTTTACTGATCGCGAAGCAACTTTAAAATCCCATTTGGGAGAGGTTATCTCTGTTGAAAATGATGAAGTAACAGGTCAAAGTATCGCTACTATTCGCTTTCCGGAAAAAAATGTAGAAAATGATATTTCCAGCCTAGTGACGATGATTTTTGGTAAGTATTCCATGGCTGGTGCAGCAAAAGTTGTTGCAGTGCGTCTTCCAAAAGAATACGGTTTACAACCCCAATTTGGGATTACTGGTATTCGAGAAAAACTTGGCGTGTTTGACCGTCCTCTAATTATGGCGATTTTTAAACCTGCATTGGGACTTTCTGCTCAAGACCATGGAGGGATTTTTAAGGAAGTTGCTTTTGCAGGATTAGATATTATCAAAGATGATGAAATTCTCGGCGATTTGGATGTTGCACCAACATTGGAGCGCCTAAAGGCTTGTCGCCCAATTATTGATGCTGTGAAGCAGAAAACTGGACGTACTGTGTTGTATGCAGTTAATGTCACTGGTAGTGCTGACAAGTTACTAGATAAAGCACGTTTATTAGTTCGTGAAGGTGCAAACGCACTTTTAGTTAATGTTCTTTCCTATGGCTTTTCAGTGTTACAAGCCTTAGCTGCGGATGCAGAGATAAATGTTCCTATTTTTACACATCCAGCTTTTGCAGGAGCGATGTGTGCAGCCCCTAATTATGGTATGGCATATTCAGTAGTTCTTGGAACCCTGATGGCTTATGGTGGCGCTGATGCTGTGTTGTATCCCGCACATTACGGTAGTTTACCTTTTGATAAGTTGGAAGAAGCCAGAATTAGAGATATTCTGCGCGATCGCAATGTTTTTCCCGTTCCTTCAGCAGGTATCCATCCAGGTATTGTCCCCAAAGCCGTAAGTGATTACGGTCAAGACGTCATCCTGAATGCAGGTACTGGAATTATGGATCATCCCGATGGTCCTGCATCTGGGGTCAAGGCGTTTTTTGCAGCTTTGGAGCGATTCAATAAAGGTGAATCTTTTGATTTGGAAAACTTACCTGATGGGGTATTGCGAAAAGCAGTGGAAAAATGGGGAAATGGAAATTAGGTACAAAATCTGGTGGTGTGATTGGTAATTGGTAATTGGTAATTGGTGATTGGTAATTGGTAATTGGTAATTGGTGGTTACACTTTAACCGTGTTTACTTAATTTTTACTTATCGAGTTAATATCAAGGATCATTTGCGGTGTCTTCAATTATTAGACTTGCTACAGAAAGTGATGCTGTGCAAATTTTAGATATTTACGCCCCTTTCTGTAACGATTCATCATCGGTGGTATCTTTTGAAGTTGAACCACCTAGTCAAGATGAAATGATGTCTCGCATCAACTCTGTTTTACAACAGTTACCATGGCTAGTTTGTGAACAAAACGGTCAAGTATTAGGTTACGCTTATGCAGGACTTCACAGACAACGAGCGGCTTATCAGTGGTCTGTTGAGGTCAGCGTTTATATTCGCGATACAGAGCGTCGTTCTGGTATTGGACAAGCTTTATATACTTCGTTATTTCAAATTTTAACGCTTCAGGGTTATTTTAATGCCTATGCTGGTATGACTCTCCCCAATCCAGGTAGTGCTCGACTTCATGAAAAAATGGGATTTAAACCAATTGGAACTTATCACAGAGTTGGGTACAAAAATGGTGCTTGGCGTGATGTTGCATGGTACGAACTTTCATTGCAACCACTGGTTAGTAATCCAGAACAACCACAAAATATTAATTTGACACGTAATTCTACTGAGTTTAAATCTGCTTTAGAAAGTGGTATTTATTTGCTGAGATAGCGCCGCTATGGGGAAGTAAAAAGTTAAAAGTCAAAATTAAAAAGTCAAAAAGCTTATAATTTAGGCGTTTTAGTGATTTTTAATCGACACTCTATTTCAAACTAACTGTACTACTACTATGTAAAATTTGTTTTGATTGATTCTATGTATAAGTGAATAAACGTAATTTTTAATGGATATTTTAGCTATTTTTTTAGCTTTGTTTTATTAATAAACCATCAATCCTTCACCCAATATCGTCTCCTAATTTTCTAAACTGTGTTTGGATAACAAACATGAGATACGACCAAAAACAGTTGTATTCGTAAAAATAAAAACTTGTAACCAAACCAAATCTTAGAAAATTTTAAGTTTAGAAAATTCTAAGTTTAGAAAAACTTAAGTATAAAAAATCAAATTCTGAGGAGACCGGAAGATGAAAAGTGCTGTTAAAAAATTGTTGCTCGCTACATCAATTGCTGCTGGTATGGGTGGAATGTTTAGTGCTCCAGCACTTGCTGATAGCTTGAAAAGTGCTGAGATAGGCGGCTCTGCACCGACAGATTATTATGTATATGATTCTGATGGTACCAATACATCTAATAATGACGATAAAACTCTAAAAAATGTTCAAAAAGCTTTAGGGGGTAATACAAAAAATCCTGGAGGTAACGTAGAGTTAGCAGCAGACAGCGAGAAAGTTGGATTTGATTTTTCCAAGAATACTACTTTAATGGGTCAAATTGGCGGTCAAGATATTACTTTGAGCAGCCTAACGTATGATGACTGGATGAGTAAAGATGCTAGTGGTATGAGCTTTGCTCAACGTTGGTTTGATGAAGCTTTGATCGCAAATGGATTTGGAAGTTTGCTTCAAATAGATTCCTTTAATAAATTCATTGCTTACAGGACAGGACTTTCCATGTTTATGAATGAAGGAGGCTTGCAACGCTTTAGCGATCCAAATATTTCTTACGTCAATCAAGATAGTAGTACTGGTTTAATTAGCATTGGATTAGCAGGTCACTTCGATGCAACCGATATGTTAATGAGTAGCTTGAATTCTACTCCTTTTGGGGGATTAGTAAATTCATTCCGTAATGGTTCTGGACCAATCCAAGCGAGTGAAGTTGTAAAAGTCACTTATAATGGTGCCACTAAGTTTCTCTACAGTTTTGAGGCTACTAAATCTGGGTTATTTGAAAAAGGTGATGGTGTATCCCACAATGGTAATTACGAAGTGACACTCAACGGTGTAAAACCAACAGCAGTACCAGAACCCTCTGTCATGTTAGGTTTATTAACTGTTGCAGGTATGGTTGTTTCCCAACACAAAATGAAAAAAGCTTAGCGAGGAAACACTAAGCAGTATACCGGTGTATGTTTGTTTAATCTATATTTTCACTTTCCGAAAACAAAAATTGAAGGTAATGGTCAAACATTAAACTAAGGTTGGAATATCATTTAACACTACAATACCTTCGCCAAAAAAAGAGTATGAAAAATAGGGCTGATGTAGTAGAGTTATTGTCTCTCACAACGACAACTCAAAAACCAC
>NZ_LMTZ01000111.1 GCF_001456025.1 Mastigocoleus testarum BC008 | reverse complement strand
GTGGTAAAAAGTACTTTTTTACTCTTTTATTATTGATTTATTTAAGTAATTACCGATTGTGACAGTTAGAGTGCGGAAGATGGGTTTTAACAGATACACGCCAAAATCAAGGTCAAGGAAATAACAGTTCCAACTGGACATTCCAACTCAAGTTAAAAGGCAAAGAAGCTCAATTACAAGGTAATTTCGAATATTTTAAAAAAGAATTAGGAATTCCCTCACCCCAAACCCACTTACCTATTGCTGTACAAGAACTTAAAATCTTCCAAGCCCCACCCCTCCCAACTTACTATGTAGATCGTCCCGAATACGCTCAAGAACTTAAAAAACGTCTACTCACAAATTCTTCAGATCCACGGACTTTGGTCGTCACTGCGATTCATGGCTTGGGTTCTATTGGTAAATCAACTCTAGCAACGGCTTTAGCACACGATCGAGAAGTGCAAGAAAAATATTGTGATGGTATCCTTTGGGCGACTTTAGGTCAAAAACCTAATCTATTATCCCTGCTTAGTGGCTGGATACAAGCATTGGGAGACCACAGCTTTAAAGCGACTAGTGTGGAAGCTGCTTCCAATCAATTACGTACGCTACTTTATGATAAAGCTGCGCTGCTAGTAGTTGATGATGCTTGGAATACTTCCGATGCACAAGCTTTTAATGTTGGTGGAACGCGTTGTCAAGTTACGATCACAACCCGCGAAGGTGCGATCGCTGATGCATTAGGGGCTAGTAAATATTCTTTGGATGTAATGAAGTCATCCGAAGCGATGGAACTGCTGACCAAAAAATTAGGACGTAAGCTCACTGACGCAGAAACTAAAAATGCGAAAAAATTAGCGAAAAGCCTTGGTTACTTACCTTTAGCATTAGAATTAGCTGCTGCTCAAGTTGCTGGTGGTACTTCTTGGACGGTTTTATTGCGTGATATGCAGCAAGAGGTGGCTCGGTTAAAATCATTAGATTGCAAGTCAGCCAGAGATGTTAATGATGAAGCAAGTTTAAAAAAACTCAGCTTGAGAGCATCGTTAAATTTGAGCGTACAACAATTATCAGATGAAACGCGATCAAATTTCATTTGGCTAGGGGTATTACCAGAAGATGTAAGCATTACTCCCAAGATGACTGCAACCCTTTGGGATATGGATGATGAGCGGGATGCAGCAGATGAGTTGGGCTACTTGCATTCCAAGTCTCTGCTATTATCCGGTGTTCCTTTGCCGGATAAAACACCAACCTACCGTTTACATGACTTATTTCATGACCTCGCGTGTAATTTATTAACTGCTCCACAAAATCCTAAGCGTAAAGGTAATTTAGCAGGTTTGGGAATAACTCTTCCTCAAGCTCACGCCACATTTTTGGAGAATTACAGAAAATTAACCAGTAACAACCTTTGGCATACCTTACCCGATGATGGTTATATCCATCAACGCTTAGTTTGGCATTTGGAAAAAGCTGAAAAGATAGAAGAGATTCACAAGTTGTTCGCTGAAGAATCAGAAAATGGTGGAAATGGTTGGTATGAAGCTTGTGATCGCTTAGGACAAACAGCAAACTTTGTCACCGGTCTTGCTCGTGCTTGGGAACTTGCAGAAGATGATAAACAGGTCAAGACGAACCGATCTCAAGTTATTGGCTTGCAATGTCGCTATGCTTTAATTACTGCGTCCCTTAATAGTTTAGCAGCTAATCTACCAGTAGAATTGCTGATTGCGTTGCTCCACAAAAAAGTATGGACTCCCGAACAAGCACTAGGTAACGCACTACAAAGCTCAAATCCAAAACAGAAAGCTCATTTGCTTACAGGGCTAGCCAATCATTTGCCGGCGACCTTAAAAAAACTAGCACTCTCCGAAGCTCTGGCTGCCGCTAGGGAGATTCAGTCTGACTATTATCGCGCCTATGCCCTAAGTTCTTTAGCGGACAAACTGCCGTCCGAATTGTTACCAGAAGCTCTGGCTGCCGCTAGGGAGATTCAGGATGACTATTATCGCGCCTATGCCCTAAGTTCTTTAGCAGAAAAAATATCACAAATGCAAAAACCTCAACTTTTCGATCTCTGGCGAGAAAATTTTCACATTTTATCTCGTCGCACTCGCCCAAACTTACTCTCTGATATAGAAGCATTAACTCCCGTTATATTTGCCTTAGGTGGTGCAGAAGCAATTAAAGATACAGCTTGTGCGATCCAATATGTGTCGCGGTGGTGGAAATAGAGCCGCTGCGCGGAAGTCATTAGCGCAAGCGTGTCCGTAGGACATAAGTAAAAAGTCAAAAGTCAAAAGTGAAGACAGACCGTGACTACGAAGGTAGTGACTTGTTCCTTGTCTCCGGCAAGGAATACATTATCGGAGGCTCCGCCTCCAGTCTAGATAGGAGGGGGAGCCTCAAGCAATATGTTATGTCATGTCCGCCAAATTACCCATAGTATGTCGTTGCGAGCGTTCGCCGTAGGCGCGTCAAAAGCGAAGCAATGACGGTTATTTAACCGGACATAATATTACTAGCCTTCTTACTGGTAACAAGAATAAGTTAATCCCTAATTTCTACGAATCGGCATAGTCATACACCTTGCTCCACCACGACCGACTACCAGATCCGAACCGGAAAACTCCATTACACGAATCCCGTTTTCCCTTAAAGCCTGATTAGCTTTAGGATTGCGGTCATAAGCAACTGCTGTATCGGCCTTAATCATGAAAACATTTACAGCATCGTCAAACTGTTCGCAAGGATCTGTCACCTCAATAATATTTTTACCGAACTGACTGCGAAGAACTGTGATAAAATCTTTCTGCAGAGATTCCGGTTCACCTCCAGACCGGAAAGTTCTATCGCTCCAGCATAAAGTATCCCCATAGGCGCTAACAGCTTCGGGATGAACCACCATATGGTTGGGACCAACTACAGAGCAAACAGTATCCAAGTGAATGAAGGCTCGTTTTGCAGGAATCATCGGTTGAAATACCCGCTCTGCACCTCTTCCAATTAACTCTTGAGCCACTTTTCTTACCGCTTGACGGCTAGTTCGTTCGCTCAAAGCAATGGCGAAATTATTTGGGGCTATGACCATGACATCTCCCCCCTCGATAAAGAATTGTTCTCCGGAATCTAAATTCCAATCGATCGCTTGAGATTTAGCGTTCTTCATAAATGGGTGGTAATTTATTACCGTGCGAATAATCGAAGGTTCGCGACGTCGAACTTCCCAATACATTCTGGATAATACCAGCGATTCTCCCAGAGCAAAACCCGGATCGCGCATGAAATATAAATTGGGAACCGGTGGAACAATTTGAGAATCTCGTTGCTTGAACATTGGGTGTCCTGCATCTTTAGCAAGTAAGTCAGCAATATTCAAACCACACATTAACTGGGAAGTTATTTGCTTGAGGTCGCTGCTGCAAATTTCATCGACCTTTTCTTTAAGCAATGGACTTAATTCAAGGTTGTGATTCCCAAACCGGTGTTTCAGACTCTGAAATTCCCGATCAAACAGAATATTTTCTACCACTTGTCGCAGTTGATCGCCTTGGAGAGATTTAATTACGTCATATAACAAAAGCGCAATATCCAAAACGATGGGACGCAAACTATTTTCCTTGATTACTCGAATGAATTCACGGTGTTGCTGCTGTGCTAGGTGCAGTGCGGGACGAGAATCAATCAAATACCAAGGGTCGTTTGGTTCAATTCGATCTATTTCATCAGATGGGGTATGTACCAAAACTGTCTGCAACTGACCATACTCACTTTGGATGTGGGGAGTACACATCTCTACCATATATTGTTCATATTCAGCTTTGATTTTTGCCCTTACTTTGTCAGGATTGGTGAGACAATTACTTTTATTAATCAAAGCCAGCGCTCTGTAAGTTTCTGTATCTCCAAAATCGAAATTTTTAGAAGAAGCTGGATCGAACAATAGGAATATGGGAATGTTTTGATCGATTTGTCTGGCAAAAGTTAGAAATTCCCGTCCACTTTTGGAACCAATTTGATAACCAGATATTATTAGATCGAAATTGCAATCATCCCAAAATTTTTGCTTTGCTTCCTCAATAGTAGTAGCAAAGGTAATAACCCAGTCCGCGTCGGGAAGTAGCTTAGGAAATCGCGACTCCCAAAACGCTGCATTATCTTCTACTACAAGTGCATGTCTGCTGAATCTGCTTGTTTGCGAAAAATTTCTACGAGTAATAATCATTCAAAGTCTCCGTGACTTGACATATTCGTATTGAAAACTTGGGATTTAGCCCAAGCAAATTTCCCAAGCAGTAGAATTATTCGTGCAAGTGAAGACCTTGAAGTATATTCCTCCCTTGGGGGAGGTTAGGAGGGGGTTAGCCTTGGGGGAGGTTAGGAGGGGGTTAGCCTTGGGAGGTTAGGAGGGGGTTAAGACTTGTGGGAGGTGAGGAGGGGGTTACTCCTATCTCTCATGGGTAGGTATTTCGTATTTGGTCATTTTTTGGACGTTTTAGGCGATGTTTAAATCCTGAAACGACCAAACCACCTTAAGCAGTTGAGAAAATTATCAACTATTTCCGCAATACCAAAAAACCTACCCTTGAAAGGTTACTCCTATCCCGGTAGAAGATTACCTAATCGAGTTAGAGGGGGAAGTGTGGGAAGAAAAGGAGAAATTTTTATAGGTAATCTGATAAACGGGAAGGGAGTAGAATCGTTTCTACAAGTCGATAACGAAATCGATCCAATACAGAATTATTTGCTTGAGAACAAAAGCGATTAATTTCTGAAGCGATTATCACAAGGTATTTATAATCATACTTGTAACGCTTAGGACAAGCATCTCAAGCACAAAACATTACGAAGTGTAAAGTTTTGTTACGGTAGTTTTTTTAATTCTATCAGTCTGCCCCATTAATTTTAAAGCGCGTAGTGTGGCGTTAGCGATGGGATTTATTTGTGGTCAGAATCCCCGTAGAAACGTAGCAATGCTAAGTCTCTACAGCTATTGTTATATGATTAATGCCGAAAATTTATTAGGTAGATATTAGGTAAATAAATTACTATGACACCATTACAGAAATTTCATAGCTTCGGAAACCACGTCATCATCGGCGTTTCCGGAACAGTCCTAAACGACGAAGATAAACGCATCCTGAGCAAATTAAAACCAGTGGGAATTATCTTCTTTGCCAAAAATTTCCGCCAAGACACCCACTACGAAGACTGGTTAGACACTTTCAAACAACTAACAGAACAAATCCGGGAATATACCGAACGCAAATCGATGTTAATGAGCATCGATCACGAAGGAGGAAGAGTAGTTCGTACACCTTCACCAATTACTCGATTTCCCTACGCCTTTTTGCAAAGTAAAGCAGCAACAAAAATCGCCAAAGCTACAGCACTCGAACTAAAATCTTTAGGTATAAACCTATCTTGGGCTCCCGTTGCAGATATCTTCTCCAATCCCAATAATCCAATAATTGGACCCCGCGCCTTTAATACTACCCCCGAAACAGCCGCAAAATCCGCTTGTAAATATTTTATTGGACTGAAAGAATCAGAAATCATCGCTTGTGCAAAACATTTTCCCGGACATGGAGATACCAGCACCGACTCTCATTTAGAGCTACCAGTGCTCGATCTAAGTTTAGAACAACTGAGAAACCGAGAACTAATTCCTTTTCAAGCTTTAATTGAAGCAGGAATTCCCACCATTATGACCGCTCATATTCTCTTTCCCCAGATAGATAAAAACCTACCTGCAACCTTATCTCAAAATATCTTACGTCAAACACTTCGAGAAGAACTCGGCTTTGAAGGAGTTGTGGTATCTGATGACCTGGATATGAAAGCAGTCTCAGATATGTATGCAAATAAAAATATTAGTGCAAATAATGCAAATATTAGTACAGTCGCCCAAACATTTAACGCAGGTTGCGACCTATTAATAATATCTGGAAATCTTCCCGCATCATCCCCAGAAAAAATTTATGGTATCGCTGAGGATTTTGTTACCTCTCTGGAAAATGGTAGCTTAAGTGAAACTGTAATTGCAGCAGCGAAAACCAGAATTGATAAATTGCTAGCGATCGCACCCCAATATTCACCCCATATTCTCGATCGCAACACACTTTTGCAACACGCCGAACTCGCAATTTCCTGTGCTTATGGGGGATAAGCGACTAGGGATTAGGGATCGGCGATTAGGAACTTCCAAGAAATAATTTACACCACCATTTGTTTCATGTAGGGACGCACATTGGTGCGCCCTGATGAGTTTTTTGGCGTTGCTGTTAAATGATTTGTTCCTTGTCTCTGGCAAGGAATACTGTATCGGAGGCTCCGCCTCCAGTGTATCTAAGAGGCAGAGCCTCAGGCAACTGGTTACCAGCCGGAGACTGGTAACAAGAACAATCGTCTATCACCAATCCCCAGTCGCTAGTCGCCAATCGCCAATCGCCTAAAAACTCAAAGTAGTTCTCAGGGTTCCAATCACAATATCATCGTTATCGCTATCGTGATCGGGAGCAGTTAACCAAATTACACCAGGAGTAATGCTGATGTTATCGTTAAGCCGATACTGATAAAACGCCTCTAGGTGAAGTGAAGTATCATTATCTTCATCTAAACCATCGATACTAGAATCAGTAACTTTTGGCTCCATACCGACAACGATACCACCTAAGTTACCTTTTTTACCCAAATCAGGGAAACCTGCTGTAACAGCCCAGTTCCAAATATCAACATCGCCGCGATCAGGGAAAGCAGCTGAAGTAGAGAGGTTGCGAGCATTTGTATAGCCAACCCAACCACCTAAAACAATATTCTTGGTCACACCGACGGATGCTTGGAGACCGTAGGAATTACTAGATACTGGTGTATCTATATCCTGGAAACCAACCCCAGGTAATTCGGCACGGAAGTTCGCTGAATTACTACCAGTAGTCAAAAACTGATTGTAAGCATTCACATAAGTCAAACCAACCTTGAAACGATCGCTTGGTTTAAAGGTAACTTGTGCGATCGCACCATAATCCCCATTGAATAAACCACCATCTTCACCAGGATCGCTGGCTGTGGTTCCGATGTATCCCAAACTTACTTCTAACTTTTCACCAAACTCGTGCTTAACTGCTAAGCCAGCACCTTCTTCTACTTGGTAATAGATAGGGTTACGAGTACCGAATGCTGAGATGGAACCACTTCCACCATCACCATCCAAAATATTTACTGTATCAACGAATTCATCAGGCTCAGCTCCAGTTGCGAAAGCATATACATCTGTGCTCTTCCCAAGAGGAAACTCGTAAAATAATGTGCCAATTTCTACATCTGCACTAGGATCGTCCTCTGTCGCAAATGATAAACCCCCTTCAAGAGTACCAATCTCAGGATTGACAGCGTTATTTGCTTCCAATCTGGTAACTAAAGAATCTTTCCCGGTAAAACTGGTAACTAAATCTAAGCGAACTCTGGCTCCAAGGGCTGCATTAGTATCTTCAACATCTTCACCATTAACTTGATCGCTTTCTAACACGCTAGTTAATCCAGCAACAACTTCCCCTTCTAGTTTGGTGGTAGTAGAAAATTGATTTGCTTCTAATTCTGCAGTTCTAGCCTCTAAAGCATCTGTACGACCGCGTAGGGTCGCCAATTCCGCAGAAAATTCTTCCTGCAGCTTTTGTAAAGTCGCTAGATCGTCCTTAGTTACTAAGTCTGATGTTGCGGTTGCAATTAATTCGTTAACTCTATCCAAACAAGCATTTAAACCAGCTGCAAACTCATAGCGGGTCAATGCTCGATTTCCACGATAGGTGCCGTTAGGATATCCGGCAATACAGCCGTAGCGTTCCACTAAAGATTGTAATGCTTGAAATGCCCAACTAGTTGTTTGTACGTCAGATAATTGAGAAACTGAGGTTACCTGCGCCATTTTCTTCTGTGGAGTTGGGGAAGCCATTGCATCCGTTTGCGCAAGAGCAGCTTTTCCACCAACTGATAACGCCCCAAAAGCCAGGGGACTAGCCAAAAGCAATTTCAAAAATATTTTTCTTTTATTCATTTTTCCTCACACTTGTTGTAATACGCACGGCTATACTTTCTTTTACATCAGCCACATCTCAAAATAAGAGCAGCTAATGAGAAGATGTTACTCCACTGGCGTTATTATCAGATATCTTGGTTATTTGTTCCACCAATTAAAAAAAGATTAATTGGGCTTTACAGGCATATTTCTGAATAATCGTGTAAATTACAACTTCTCAAGTTGCTTCGTGGAAAGGCGTGCTTGGATAATAAGAATACACCTGTTACAAGCGATTAAACGGAACAAATATCAAAAATATTGGCCCAAAAAAATAATTAACCATGACAATTGACTGCACAACCGATTTCCGATTTGCGATAATAACTGTTAATTTTTAAGTTGTTGGGGTTGATCGCAAAACTGCTAACAGCTCACTTGAAATGCTTTATATTTTTAAGACAATCCGAGAAGCGATCGCCAATTGGTGGTCGGAATTCACCCTCCAGACAAAATTATTAGCTGCCGCAACTTTAATTGTGTCATTAGTCATGAGCGGTCTAACCTTTTGGGCTGTTAATACAATCCAACAGGATGCACGGCTCAATGATACTCGTTTCGGTCGCGATTTGGCATTATTACTAGCAGCCAATGTCGAACCTTTTATTGCCGATACTAATCTTACAGAGGTAGCAAAATTTTCTCAGCGTTTCTACAGTAGTACTTCTAGTATTCGCTACATGCTCTATGCTGATGAAGCCGGAAAAATTTATTTTGGTATTCCATTTTGGGAACCAGAGGTAGAAAATTCCCTTACCATCCAGCGCAGCATCCAGCTACCTGAAGATTATGCATCCAATACGCGCAAGCCTTTAGTACGCCAACATCAGTCACCGGATGGAGAAGTTACTGATGTATTTATTCCTCTGCGCGCCGATGGTAAATATTTGGGTGTTTTAGCAGTTGGGATCAATCCCAATCCTACAGCAGTTATTTCTACTAATTTTACTCGGGATGTCACCATTGCCGTATTTATTACTATTTGGGTAATGGTAATTTTAGCGGGGGTAATGAATGCTCTAACTATTACTAAGCCGATTAAGGAATTACTTGTAGGTGTAAGGCAAATTGCAGCAGGATATTTTAAACAACGTATCGATCTACCCCATGGGGGCGAACTGGGGGAATTAATTTCCAGTTTTAATGAAATGGCTGAGCGTTTGGAAAGTTATGAAGAGCAAAACATTGAAGAACTTACCGCCGAAAAAGCTAAATTAGAAACTTTAGTTTCAACTATTGCAGATGGTGCAGTATTAATTGATAATGATATGCAGGTGGTTTTGGTCAATCCCACAGCAAAACATATTTTTAACTGGGATGACATTGAAGTTATTGGCAATAATGTTTTGCATCACCTTCCGACAGCGCTACAAACCCAAATTACCCGCCATCTTTACCAAATGGCTGCAGGAGAATGTGAGAGTGCTGAATTTCGCATCCTCCTCAACGAACCGAGCAAACGTACTATTCGCATTCTTCTCACCACGGTTCTCAACCAACCACGGGAAAGTATTAAAGGTATAGCCATTACCGTGCAAGATATTACCCGTGAGGTGGAACTCAACGAAGCGAAAAGTCAATTTATTAGTAACGTATCCCACGAATTGCGGACTCCTTTATTTAACATTAAATCTTTCATCGAAACCTTGCATGAATATGGTGAAGAATTAGGAGCCCAACAACGTCAAGAATTTCTGGAAACTGTCAACCACGAAACCGATCGACTCACCCGCTTAGTTAATGATGTATTGGATTTATCGAAACTAGAATCCGGTCGTACCTATAGTTTAGATGCTGTTGAATTGGGACAAGCGATCGAGCAAACCTTGCGGACTTATCAACTTAACGCCAAAGATAAAGGAATAGAAATTATTCAGGATGTCGCTGCACATCTACCACTAGTTAAAGGTCACTATGATTTATTACTGCAAGTGCTAGCCAATTTGGTAGGTAATTCCTTGAAGTTCACTCAAACAGGTGGTAAGGTTGTTCTCCGTGCTTATCCAGTAACATCAAGTTCTAATCCTCAAACCGCCCCATTGCAAGTTCGGATTGAAATTTCTGATACTGGTATTGGTATTGCACTAGAAGACCAACAAGCCATTTTTGACCGATTCTTCCGGGTAGAAAATCGCGTTCACACCCTTGAAGGTACTGGTTTGGGTCTATCAATTGTGAGAAATATCATTGAAAAGCACCACAGTAAAATGAATTTAGTTAGTGAAGTCGGTGTAGGGACGACGTTTTGGTTCGATCTAGAAGTTTATGGGTGAATTTTAAAGGTAACTGTTAATTAGCCTCTATTTACCAACTAAAATCAAGAGCAAAATTATCATACAATCCCGCAAAACGACGCTAAATAAAAGTAAGGAACGAGAATTTAATAACCTGTAATTCTGAAATTTGGAATGGTGCGTTACGTGATGCTAACAACACCCTAACTTTTGTACTTTATTTCATTCACATTCCTTAAGTAAAGTAGACCTAAAAAATCAAAAACTAAGTGTGAGATTATTACACTCCTGACTCCTACTCCTTACTTCTGACTCCTGACTCCTGACTCCTGACTCCTACTCCTGACTCCTGACTCCTGACTCCTACTCCTTACTCCTGACTCCTGACTCCTACTCCTTACTCCTGACTTCTGACTTCTGACTTCTGACTCCTGACTTCTGACTCCTGACTCCTGACTCCTGACTCCTGACTCCTGACTCCTATCTCTCATATTCTGCGATAAAATCTTTAAATAAATATTTGAACATTAATTCCAAATATCAGTGTACTTAGCGACTGAATTACAAAATACTGAAAATTTATGATGTGAAGTATTGCTCAGAGCTAAAAACAAAGGAGAAGCCAGCCAAAATAAAAATATTCGTGCATTAGTCCACACTTAAGCTCTAATTTACAAGGTTTGCACGTCATTTATAAGATCATCCAAACAAATAAGTCTTGTTGGATGTGACAATGGTAACTCTTTGTGTGCTGAAGTGACTCAATTATTTTTTTGAGTTTTTTTGGAATTATCGTTCAATAATTTTACAGATCGGTTATCTAGTGAATACACAGGAAATATTTTATGAATTTAACAGAAGAGCTACAAAACTATCGCAACCAATTTTTAACCAAAGTTTCTGAAGAAGTCCAAGCCACGATGAGTCAAGCAACTCAAAACTTAGCAAGTTCGGGAATCTCAGATGGTAGTTTAAAAGTTGGAGACAAAGTTCCTGATTTTTCCCTACCTAACGCAACGGGTAAGAGAGTTAATTTACAAAAACAACTTCAATTAGGTCCAGTCGTAATCTCTTTCTACCGAGGTCAATGGTGTCCCTATTGCAACTTAGAACTACGGGCTTTCCAGAAACGTTTACCAGAGATTCAGGCTTTAGGGGCTTCTCTCATCGCAATTTCACCCCAAACTCCCGATAATTCTCTATCTACTGTTGAAAAAAATGAGTTAACCTTTGAAGTTTTAAGCGATGTAGGAAATCACATCGCTAGACAATTTGGTTTAATATTTACTCTTCCAGAAGATTTACGCCCAATTTACGAAACATTTGGAATCGATCTTCCCGCACACAATGGCGATAAAACCTTTGAATTACCTATCCCAGCTACTTACGTTATTGCGTCTGATGGTACAATAGTACTCTCTTTTGTTAATGCTGATTATACTCAGCGCTTGGAACCACAAGAGGTCATCAACACTCTGCAAAAAGTGAATAAATAATGAATTAAAAATAAATAGATTATCCTAAATCTCTCAGCTAACTTTCACTTACTCATCACCATTTCCTTAGAGTCATAAGCAATACTATTAATTAAGAAAATATAAAGAAATAGTTTTCTGCTTATGACTATAATTTTTATTGCTCAATAATTTATAACTGTTATGTCCAGCCAAAATTAAACTTGGATCTTTTCCAGTCTGTAATTTCCAGGAATCAGATTTTTCCAGGAATCAGGTTGTTTTTCCAGGAATTAATTTTTTCAGATATTTGAACTAAACGTAATTTTAATTCATTAAAAGTAATACTATTTTCGTAATACTTAATTTAATTTGCGATTAATACTCTAGAATATTTAAAGAAATATTTAGGAATTTTTTTGTGTATTAACCACATTTCTCAGTTAGACTTTAATAAGTACTTAGACAAAGCTAAATATATATTTGTTGCGATTGAACTAGCGTTAGTGCTTATAAAGAGTGCATGGGGCTTAGGATAAAGCGGTTATTCCTACCATGTGGAGTAAAATATAACCCATCTATACTCTCTGCTTGTAACATCACAGAGACTGCGTAAAAGCCTGACAGTATGACACTTTATAGTAGTAATAAGTTCATATTAATAGTTAGTAATCACGCTAGCATTTGTAACGAAATAAATATTTTTGTCCCCCTACTTAAATACCCAAACTCAATACTATAATGAGTGGAAAGCACAATTCTTTGAACTGTAAAGTGGTGAGATTATTTCAAAGCTGGATAATCACTAGTTTTGTTTGATTGTATCTGATTTACTCAGTAATTAAAGACACACGTAGTTGTTTACTCATTCAGAGAAACCTGTGGCGAACATTTGTCCTAGACAACTACTAAAAAAACAACACAATAAAACTTAGAATAACCATTGCAACCATCAGAAAGGCTTGTTATACTGTTGTTCTATTACGAACTATTATTTCGGCATCTAATTCAATGTGTTGCCTATAGTTAGATGTCTGCAAAATATTAACAGTGTTATATACTTGTATTGTATTGACATCTGCCGCCTAGTTCAATTAGCAAATAAAATTCAGGAGTAATAAAATGAACCGCATTTTAAGTAAAATTTCGTATAAAAAAGATATTGATTTAGAAACAAAGTTTCAATTAGTAAAAGAGATTCTCAAGCGACCAACTGAAGGTAGGAAATTAAGCGGTGTTGACTTGAGCGGAGCCGAACTTAGTGGTGCAGATCTTAGTAGTGCGGACCTTGGTGGTGCTGACTTGAGCGGTGCGAACCTAAGGGGTGCAAACTTAATCCACGCGAACCTTTGGGGCGTGAACTTCAACGGCGTCAGAATTGATTTTGCAACAAAAATCGATAGTAAATGGCGTCTAGTATGGCAAATCGTCAATACTAAAGCTTATGGAAGAGGTCTAGATGGTGAAAACCTGATAGAAGCTAATCTTGCTGGCGCTTATCTTTACTGCGCCGATCTGAGAGGAGCGTTCCTCAATGGTGCAAATCTTGCAAAAACCAATCTCCAAGAAGCAAAGCTTAGAGGCGCAACTCTTACAGATGTCAACCTCAACAATGCGGATCTTAGGTATGCCGATTTGAGGAATACAAACCTAAGTCGGGTAGATTTTAAGGGAGCAGATCTCAGAGGTGCGGACTTAACCGGAGCTAATATGACAGGGGTAAGCCTTGATTGTGCGTCTGTTGAAAATGCAAGATTTGGTAACAATCAAGGAATGTCTCAAGAAATGAGATATGACTTAATTGCTCACAAAGCAATATTTGTGATGCAAGGTAACGACGGAGAAGATATTTTCCATCGTTCTACTCCCTTGGAGGTAAAGTCTGAAGTTCCTGTTGCTGTTGGCTAAAAGGTCTTCTGTACCGAGATAAAAAATGTGTACTGTTTAAGGCGGTATGATTAATCTTTAAACCCAAAATTGCGAGACAAAAAACTCCAAAGTCTCTCGATTTTGGGTTATTTAGAGGCAATATGGAAGAAGTAAGGAGTAATAAGTAATAAGTAATAAGTAATAAGTAATAAGTAATTAATAAGTTAATAGTTATAAGCAATAGATAACAGTTAATGATTATTAATACTCACAGATAATAAATTTATTTTAAAGTTGCTAAACTTCTTAATGTCGCACTGCGTAATTAGATTCGGATATTACATGAGCCTAAATTTCTTGTTATGGACGAAAGAGGCTAATGCTAACGCCGCAGGCTCAGTCAGGTTCCAGAACATGCTTATTTGTTTCAAAAATTCTTAACCGAACTGTATTGACTCATAACCGTTAATTCACCCCTCACTCATTACTGTGCGCTATCGCGCCCCGCTATAGCTGCGCTACCTACGGATCCGCTAACATTACTCATTACTCATTACTCCCCGATCACATCGATAATTTGCTGTGAAAGATTAAGGGGTCGAAGGGGTTTAGTAAAAATTGCTGCGACATCCAATCCTGCAAAACTTTCTTCTACAGAATATTTAGACTTAGCAGTCATCATAATTACGGGAATATTTTCGGTCTTGGGGTTAGATTTTAACTTTTGTAGCGTTGCTTTACCATCCATATCTGGCATCATTAGATCTAATAAAATGACCTCAGGTTGTTGACTTTCAGCTACATCAATAGCTTCTATTCCAGAGGTTGCATTAATAACATTCCAACCTCCATTCATTTCCAAGCCTAACTGAATTAGCGCCCGGACATCTTCTTCATCATCAACTACTAAAATAGATTTTGTCATGGTGATTAGGGATTTACGATTGGGGATTAGGGATTGGGGACTAGGGATTGGGGACTAGGGATTAGGGACTGATAACTGTTAACTGATAACTGATAACTGTTAACTGATAACTGTTAACTGATAACTGTTAACTGATAACTTCATCACCCAGTCGCTAGTCCCCAGTCCCCAATCCCTCATCAACCGGTAACCGAACATAAAAAGTACTTCCTTCACCTAGAGAACTTTCAACCCAGATACGTCCGTTGTGTTGCTCGACTATGGTACGACAAATGGGAAGTCCCAAACCCGTACCTCCTTTAGCGCGAGAGTCGGAAGCGTCTACCTGTTGGAAACGCTCAAAGATTAGTTGTAATTTGTCTTGGGGAATTCCCCGTCCTCGATCCTGAACTTCAATTTGTAGATACTCACAATTCAAACTACTACGCAACGAAACAGTTTCTCCTGGTTCGGAAAACTTAATTGCATTGCTTAACAGGTTTGTTAGGGTTTGCAATATCCGATCTGGATCTGCATGAATTTGAACTGGGGTAGGCTCCACCGAAAGGTTTACTTGGGCAGAATCTGCCATTGCTTGCATTGCTTGTGTTGCCTCAATCAACAACTTATCTGCTTGACATTCAACATAGCGCATGGCTATTTTACCCGATTTAATTCGCTCTAGATCGAGAATGTCATTGACTAAACGAATCAAACGTTCCATATTATTGGTCGCAATATTGATGGTTTGCTGACCTAGCTCAGTTAAAGTTCCCAATTTTTGGGTTCCTAACAGGTCTAATGCACCAATAATAGAATTCATCGGCGTGCGTAGTTCATGACTAACGAGGGAGATAAATTCATCTTCCATCCGTTTGCGCTCGGTAATATCATTAATGATGCTTAAAGTACATTGAACGCCAGCAAGTTCAATTAATTCGGTAGAAACCAAAACCACTCTGGGTTGACCTTCCTTGGTATAGATTTCATATTCTTTGTTATGTAAAGAACCATTTTCGAGTAAATATTGAACTGCGCTATCGTATATCTCTGGAGTAAGAGAAGGATTTAACTCGGTGATCGTTCTACCAATAACTTCGGTTTGGGAATAACCGGTTAACTTCGAAAAACAGGGGTTTATATCTAAAAAGCGACCCTCTGTGAGAGTTGCGATCGCAATTGGATTGGGACTAGAACGAAAAATAATTCCAAATTTTTCCTCTGCGGCGGTACGTTCTACAATTTCTTGCTGTAATTGCTTATTTTGAGCCTGGAGTTGTTTTTGGAGATTACAAATAGTTAGGTGTGTTTCTAAACGAGCTAAAACCTCTTCTACTTGAAATGGTTTAGTAATATAATCTACGCCGCCAACCTCAAAGGCTGTAACTTTGTCTAGAAGTTCTCCTAATGCGCTAATAAAAATAATCGGGATATCGTGGGTACGTTGGTCGGCTTTGAGACGTTTACAGACTTCATAACCGTCCATTTCCGGCATTTTAACGTCTAGCAAAATTAAATCCGGGGGTGCGGCTTGAGCACCTCGTAAACCCGTGGAAGGCTTGGTTACACTACGAACTTTATACCCTTTATCTTTAAGGATTTGTGACAGCAGCGCCAAATTTTCTGGAGTATCATCAATTACTAAAATATCCGCTTTGGGGGTAGCAATTGGAGAGTTAGACATTTTCATGACCCCCGCTCAGTTCAAGAATTGCATCAAAGTCATAGTTTTGGAGCAAATTTGTTAACTCTTTAGCCAAGGCTACATATTCTTGGGGAATTTGTCTAATCAGGCGAGAAATTAAGTCAGCATCAGCTTCAATCCCTGCTTGATATAGAGCTGCAATCCATTCTGGGGGCATAATTTTCAGGCTATTATTGGTCAAAGATTGGGATTTATAAACCTTTGATAGTTGACTGTTCGTCCGATCGGTAGACTGATTGTTTGGAGTATTATCGAGGGAATCAAATTCAATAAAAAAGCAAAAAATACTACCAGAATTTAGAGTACTACTTACCTCTAAGTCTCCCCCCATTAATTGAACGAATTGTTTGCTAATTGCTAGTCCCATACCCGCACCTCCTCCTGCTTTAAGACCACAACTAGTTTGAACGAAGGGTTGGAATAGTTTATTCATTTCTTCCCTTGCAATTCCTAAACCGGTATCGGAAATTTCAAAATGTAGATAATGGGGAAAATGGGGAAATGAAGAATATAAAGTAGATTTGAGAGTAGAATTCCCTGAGGAGATCGGAAATATTTCTGATGTTAGTCGAGCACCATTAATCGGTAACTGACAACTATTAGCTGTTAATTGTTTACTAGCTGGTGACTGTGAAGGTGAAGTGCTTGTCATGAATTGACAACTAACCTTTAATTTAACAATCCCGGAATGGGTAAATTTGATCGCATTATCTAATAGATGAATTAAAACTTGGCGAAGTTTAGTTTCATCGGCGATGATGTGTTGGGGTAAGTTAGAGGCTAAGTCAAATTGAAGAGACAAATGTTTGACTTTTGCTTTTGCTTGGAAGGATTCCCATAAATCTTTCAGTAATTGATGAAAATCAAAAGGAATTGGCTGCAATACAGTTTCTTGGGTTTCGATTTTAGAGATTTCCAACACTTCTTCAACTGATTTTAATAGGCGTTTGCCACTACGGTTAACGATCGCCAAAGCTTCTTTTTGCTGAGTATTGAGAGTTGGATCCTGTCCCATCAACTCGGAAAAACCAAGAATTGCATTGAGAGGTGTGCGCAATTCATGGCTCATATTGGCTAAGAATCTGCTTTTAGCAAGATTTGCAGCTTCTGCTTTATTTTTTGCTGCTTGTAATAGAGATAATTGTTGTTTTTCCTGCTCTAAAAGTTCAGCTTGACCTAAAGCTATACCGACTTGAGCTGCAACTGCTTCTAAAAATTTGATTTCTTCTCCTGTCCAATGACGAATGTGATCGCACTGATGTAAAACAATAACTCCGTTAGCTTTCCCCTGATAAGATGTACGAACAACCAGAAGAGATTTTAGTTGTAACTGGCGACAAATATCTTCAACTGGTTGTAAAAGCGGTTCTTGGTAAACATCATCAGTATAAACCGCTGTATCTTGCACCAAAACTTTTTGGACGTGGGGGTTACCATCAATGGGAATTTCTATTCCTAACATGGATGAGTAATCATCCAAACGATATTCAGCAACTAAAGGTACCTTTGGTTCTGGAGAATTAATATAAGTATGAATATGACAGCGACTAACGTTAAAAATTTTCCCAACTTGATTGACTGTTGTTTGAAAAATTTGCAGACTGTCTAAATTATTACGAATTTTTTGAGTAATTTCATTTAATAAAGCATAACGTTCAACTTGTTTTGCTAAAGCAGTTTCTACATTTTTGCGTTCTAGCTCTGCTCCTGCTCTAGCAGCAAAAATTTTTAATATTAATTCTTCTGTATTATTATTTTCTGATAATGGTTTTATATCTACTACCCCAATGTGACCGATAATTTTTCCCTGCTGGTCAAATACAGGTGTAGCAATATAGCTTTCAGCATTTAAGGCTTGTAAAACAGGAACATCTGGACAGTAAGTTTGTACTGAGTGGGGGTACCTGAGGGTTTCACCATTCAGAACTCTTTCGCAGGGGGTTCCAGGGATATCGTATTCAAAGTTTTCCGCAAAATCTTCTCCACCCCAAACAGCTAAGGTACGTACTTTATCTTTACTATCTGGAGAAAACTCAGCAATTAAAGCATAACGAGCTTGGAGTACTTCGGCTAAACAACGAACGCAGGAGCGGAAAAATTCGCTACCGATTTGAGTACTCGTTCCTTCAACAATGAACTGTAATGCTTCTTCCCGTTGTTTGCGTCCTGTGACATCTCGAAAATTCCAAATTCTTCCGTAGTATTCTCCTGTCTCTGACTTCACTGGACTGGAATAACGGTCGAAAATTCTGCCATCTTTTAAATAAATTTCATCCTGACTGATTTCATTGGGGTGTTCATACAGGTAATTTACTTTACTCAAAAACCTTTCTGGCTCGGAAACTTGAGATACTGCGTAGGTAAGTACATGGGGAGAATTACCTTCATCAACAATTTCTTCTGGTATTTGCCATAGTTCGCAAAAACGTCGATTATGGGAAACTATTTGGCGGTTTTCATCTACAACCAAAATTCCATCAATTGAAGCCTCTTGTTGTGCTTTTAGTAAAGCAATATTACGCTTCAGAAGTGCAGCACATTTATTATTCTGATTTTTTTGTTCATCATTCATACTTAATAAAATGTATAAAATTAATCTTAAAGTTTTAAGGTGTTAATTTAAGTATCTTGAACCTAAATATTTTGAACCTAAATATCTTGAATTTAAATTGATCGCTTGAGAGTTTGATACAGTGAGTGTATCGTGTGACCATCTCTGGGATATTCCGCAACCGACCAATTACACGGAACTTGAAATCTATTTCCATCTGGTGATGTAAATATCTGTTGTCGCAGCACAGCAAGGATTTCGCCAAGTCTTTCTGTAGCTTGTATTTTATTTAACCCTGGCATCCCAACTATAAATTCTCCATTACCCCAGTATCCTAAAACTTCTCGGCTGCGAAAAACTGATTTAATTAGGCGTCCCCATTTTTGTAATACTTGACTGCTAATAGGGTGACCGTATTGAAAATTTAGTCGATTTAGCTCGGCGATACTCAACATTGCCAGACACATGCTATTTCCATTGTGGGTAAATCTTGCAAATAAGTGATTTAATTCTTGAGTTGATTCAGTATAATTACTAATGCCTGTTTGGGGATCTTTAGTGGAAAGAGTTTGTAATAACCGACTTCTTTCTAAACGATTATTAATTCTAGTTAAGAGTTCTGGTCCTATAACTGGCTTATTAATAAAATCATCAGCCCCTGCAGCAAATACTTGACGAACTGTTTCCGGCTCTGAATGAGAAGTAAGAAATAAAACAGGTAATCCTTGCCAATGCGGATCTGTGCGTACTGCTTGACAAAGCTCTATACCTCCAACTTCTGGCATTTCTACATCTAAAATCAGTAAATCGGGAGATATATACTCAAGGGTGTTCCAAAAGTTTTGGGGATTTTCCAATCCTGCAATTTCCATTCCCCAAGGTTCCAAGAGGGATTTTACGGTTGATAAAAATATAGGATCGTCATCTACAACTAAAATTTTAATTGTGGAAGAATGATTACTAGATAATAATTGATACGCAACTTCCCAAATTTGATTTGCTTCTGTTGGTTTAACTAAAAAACCACATCCGCCAGCTTGAGCAACGCTCACTCGGTTTTCTAAGCTATCAATTGCACTGATGACTATTGTCGATACGGAGGGAGTGCGCTTTGCTAAAGCTCCGATTAATGCTAAGCTTTCACGCCACTGATTTACCGTATCTATGGTTAATACAACCAATTCTGGGGAATAAGTTTTTAACCATTCATTTGCAACTTGAATATCTTTAAAATGGTAACAACTTGTACCAGTGGAATGAGCTAATTGTATGAGTTGAGAGCCGAGTTGCACATCTGGATCGATGAGAAGCAAACGTGCTTGCTCGCTTGCGGAAGAAGTAAAAGATAAATTAGTTTCAGAAAGCTTTGAATCTGTAGTCTTGGAACTCTTATTGGTTGAGCTATTATTTGTTGAGCTAATATTTGTTGAGTTATTATCTCTGAAACTATGATTTTTCGAGCTTTTAAGTTCTGAACTGGTAGCTGTTGATTCAGATAAAGCCAAAATTTCCCCTAATTCTCGTATCAAGGATGGTAGCGTATGTTGAGTTGGGGAATTTTGTTCGAGCAAAAGTAGCTCAATTTCTTTAGCTAACTTACTTCCATCAAATCGCTCAAACATACCCAAAACTCCTGCGAGTTTATGAGCTTCTCGTTTTGCTGATTGTCGTAAATCCTCTGAAAGGTTTTCTTCTTCAATTGCTGTTGCTGCTGTTTGCAATACTGAGAGTCTCTTAACCATTAAACCTTGGTATTGCTCCCACATATTTTCTACAGCCCCTTGATATTTTGCTTCTAAGGTTTTGTCTTCTAAAGATCGAGAATCCTGTTGGGGAAAAGCAACGGTTTGAGAGTTTTCAAAGTTTGTTGTTTTGGAAGTATCGATTTGGAAGTTATTGACCTGAGAATTTATTGCTTCGGAAGTATTGACTTGAGAGTTAGTTATTGTGGGGCTAGTTTTTTGAGAGCTAGTTTCTTGAGAGTTAATTTCTTGAGAGCTAATTTCTGGGGAAGTAGGTGACGAAACAATGTCTGGGTTAAGTCTATATCCCAGACCATAAATATTTTCAATCCAATTTTTAGCACCTGATTTTTTTAACTTTTGGCGCAAACCTTTAATATGTGCTTTTACGCTATCTTCCAAAGGGGGGTCGTCAAAAGTCCAAAGGTGCTCTACTATCTGGGAGCGGCTATAAACCCGAGATGGATTGCGTAAAAATAATTCTAATAAGTTGTATTCCTTGGGTGTTAATCTTACAAGCTTACCAGCATATGTGACTTGGCAACTATTAGGATCTAAACATAGTTCTCCGATTTCTAAAACCGAACTGGGTGTGACCTCTCCTCGTCTTAACAAAGCCCTGATTCTAGCGTGAAGCTCGCTTAATTCGAAAGGTTTGGTTAAGTAATCATCAGCACCTGCATCCAAACCACGAATTCTATCTGCGATCGCATGTTTTGCGGTCATCAAAAGAATGGGTACGGAACAACTTTCAGATCGCAACTGCTGACATAGGGTAATACCATCAAGTGAGGGTAATCCCACATCCATCAATATCAGTTCGTAGTTTCCAGCTTGGGCATACTCTAAACCACTTTGCCCATCATAAACTGCGTCTACAACATATTTATGGTGAGTTAAAGACTTTAACAACACATCCGCTAAAACTTCGTCATCTTCAAGTAATAGAATTCGCATTGTTACATCGCCCGTTTCTGAACTAAATATTACTTTTCAAATCAAGGAAGATTACCGCTATGCGGAAGTTAAAAGTTAAAAGTCAAAAAGTCATTAGCATAGCGTGTCCGTAGGACATAACAGACCGCGTCCTTACGGACGTTAACGCAGTGGGGCGTTAGCACAACAAAAAGTTTGCAGATTAAGCTTTTTAACTATTTAGAATGGTCGGTCTTTTTATTTAAGCTTTAGTTTACTAGAGATTTGGTTCCAATCTTACTGCGATTTGCTCATAGTTTGACTTTGATAGGAGTTAACTTTGAAAACAACAGTAAAGTAAAAGAAGAAAGTAAAAGGGTTAAGTTAATCCCTTTTATCTTTCTTAGATACCCTAAATAACTGGAAAAAATCTAATCTATCTTTAAATTATTGGATAATCGAGAAGAAATAGAGAAGAATTAATCGTTATAGAAAAGAAAAATAGCACACTTTGTTCCATGTACTTCAATTTTACAGATGTAGAAGAAATATTAGAAAAAACTTATCTAAATCAGAAAATAGTGTGACTAAGTCTGACAAGCAACAAAAGTGACTTTGAAAATATATATGTGAAACTATTTGAGTCATTGTATCTGTCTGGGATAATCAACTGGAAAAAACTATAAAAATCGATTTGAATGACCAATCCTCAAACTGAATTTGACTCGCCTTGGAAAGAAATTTTACAACTATATTTTGAAGAATTCATGTTATTCTTCTTCCCTGAGGCACATAGGGAAATTGATTGGTCGCGAGAACCAGAATTTTTAGACCAAGAACTACAGCAAGTTATTCGAGATGCGGAGTTAGGAAAACGACTGGTTGATAAGTTGGTAAAAATTTATCGCGTTGGTGGAGAAGAATCTTGGATATTGATACATCTGGAAGTCCAAGCACAGGAAGAATCTGATTTTGCCAAACGGATGTACAGTTATAACTACCGCATATTTGATAGGTATAATCGCCCGGTAGCATCGATCGCTGTTTTGGGAGATGAAGGTATTAACTGGCGACCAAAGCAATTTGGCTATGATTTGTTTGGTTGTCGAGTTGATTTTCAGTTTCCAATTGTTAAATTGTTAGAATATAAACACAGACAAGCTGATTTGGAAGTAAGTCGTAACCCTTTCGCAACAGTAGTCATGGCTCATCTAGTTGCTTTAGAAACTCGTAGCGACCGCTTGAAACGCAAAGAGCAAAAGTTAGCTTTGGTCAGAAAGTTGTACGAACAGGGTTTTCGACGGGAAGAGGTAATTAATTTACTGGCTTTTATCGATTGGATGTTGACGTTACCATCTGAGTTAGAACGAGAATTTCAGTACGAAGTGGAACAGTTAGAGGTGGAAAGAAAAATGCGTTACGTTACCAGCTTTGAGCGACTTGGAATTGAGAAAGGAATTGAAAAAGGAATTGAGAAAGGGATTGAGAAAGGGATTGAAAAAGGATTAATCAAAGGAATTGCTTTAGGATTAAAACTTAAATTTGGAGAATCGGGTCAAAGTTTGTTACCGGAAATCGAGTCAATTCAGGACGTTGAAAAGTTATCTGCTGTTTTAGAAGCGATAGAAACTGTAGATTCGCTAGAGGAACTGAGGAAGGTTTATCAGTCAGCAAGCGAGTAGTTCCAGTTACAAATTTTTATGGACTTCCAAAATTAGGATTTCCAAAATTAGAATTTCTAAAATTAAATATTCAATTTGCTAGAGTAGGGTGTGTTAGGCGTTAGCCGTAACGCACCGAAAAAAATATAATCTTGTTATCTGAAATTTACGATTTTTGCGCCAACCTGTGGGTGTTGAAAATGAGTTGCTAAATTTAGTGGCTGAAACGCTTGCTCTGTATGGCTTTGAGCTATTTTTGCTTGGTTTGAGGTTGGCGCAACGCTCGAAAGCTTTTATTTGTAAAGGTTGTAGCGATTTTTCTGGAGGTCGTACTTGACAAGCAATCGGCTGAAACAGTATTTTATATTTGATTGGCGCAAATGTACCTTGAAAACTGCATATAGCAAGGCTTCTATTTTGAGCGAATTGCAATTAACATTAATCCCTATTAGGGATTGAAACAGAATATTTCTTATTTAATTGCATGCGATCGCGAAATTGCAATTAACATTAATCCCTATTAGGGATTGAAACGCTTCCCACTTGGTCTATGTTGCCACTACCAACCCAAAATTGCAATTAACATTAATCCCTATTAGGGATTGAAACCCTTCGTTGACCCATATTGCAAAATCGTTAGCCAATTGCAATTAACATTAATCCCTATTAGGGATTGAAACCTTTCATTTCACAATCAAATATTTTGGCTAATCTCTTAAATTGCAATTAACATTAATCCCTATTAGGGATTGAAACAGGAATAATTATCGAGAAGAGAAAGACAGCGTAGTTATTGCAATTAACATTAATCCCTATTAGGGATTGAAAAGTCCCCCAAAATTGGGGGATTGAGGGGGCTAATAACTAATCTGCTCCCTCAATAGGCGCAAAACCTTGACGCTGAATATTCTCCGTAATCGTACGCGGTTCGAGGAATTGTAACAAATAATCTGGACCGCCAGCTTTAAAACCGACACCAGAAAGTTTAAAACCACCGAAGGGTTGTCGCGATACTATCGCCCCAGTAGTATTACGGTTAATATACAAATTACCTACTTCAAAATCTTCCTCCGCTTGCTCAATATGGGAAGGAGTACGAGAATAAAGCCCGCCAGTTAAAGCATAATTAGTATTATTTGCAACTTCTAATCCTTGCTGAAAATCTTTAACTTTAATTACTGCTACCACCGGACCAAAAATTTCTTCCTGAGCTATGACCGCGTCGGGTGTAACATCTGCAAAGATTACCGGACCAACAAAATAACCACCTTCCGGTGCTGACATTTCCAAAGCAACTCGTGCTTCGGCTTTACCCTTAGCAATATATTCGCGGATTCGAGATTGGGCTGTAGCATCAATTACTGGTACAACTTGAGTTGAAGGTAAATCCGATTTACCAATATTTAAGGATTTTGTTGCTTCAACAAACCTTTGCAAAAAACTGTCGTAAACACTTTCTAAAACTACCACTCGGGAACATGCAGAACATTTTTGTCCGCTATAACCAAAGGCTGACATAACAATTCCGGCGACAGCTTGATCTAAATCGGCACTTTCATCGACTATGACTGCATTTTTACCACCCATCTCCGCAATTACCCGCTTTAAGTGCTTTTGTTCTGATCGCAAAATAGCCGCATTTGCATAAATTCGACAACCAACTTCCTGGGAACCTGTAAAAGCAATAATATGGGTTTCGGGATGATTCACTAAATAGGAACCAACTACCGAACCTTTTCCGGGTACATATTGAAATACACCTTGAGGAATTCCTGCTTCTACCAAAACTTCTGCAATTTTGGCTGCAATAACTGAAGATGTTTCCGCAGGTTTAAGTAAGGTACAGTTACCAGTAACTAAAGCTGCAACCGTCATTCCTGTCGCGATCGCAATTGGATAATTCCAAGGTGAAATTACAACTGCAATTCCCCGTGGTTGGTAAACACAACGATTTGTCTCACCGGAAATATCATAGTTATAACCCCGATCTAAACGCTCCATTTCGTCAGCATAGTAACGACAAAAGTCGATCGCTTCGCTAACTTCTGCATCTGCTTCCTTGAGGGCTTTTCCTACTTCAAAAACTACCCAAGCAGCCAATTCGGCGCGACGTTGTTCCATTAAATCTGCAGCTTTGCGTAAAATTCCCGCACGTTCTTTGACAGGGGTTTTCCGCCAAGCAGGAAAGGCTGTTTTTGCAGCTTGAATGGCGGTTTCGGCTTGTTCGACACTAATAAGTCCGATTTTACCTACCACCTCAGTATAATTTGAAGGGTTCAGGGAATTTACAAAATTCTCAGTATTAACATATTCACCATTAATCAAAGGTAAATATGTTTTACCAAGTTGTTGATGAATACTTGCAATTGTATTTTCAGCAAGATTTCTTGCGTGTTCTCCAGCATAATCTGTATCAGCAGCACCGGGGAAACCTCCTGTAATGGGAGCAGCAACACTAGAATTACCATTCTCATTTGCTTTTCCGTTACTTTCCCTGATTTCTCCCTCCTGTTTGGGAACCGGTGGAGCTAATAACTCCTCAGGGGGACGATCCTCCATATTTTGCCGCAAGAAGGAACTATTAGCAGTATTTTCTAATAGACGACGAATTAAATACGCCATTCCCGGTAACAATTTACCGTAAGGACAGTAAACCCTTGTCCGATAACCCTTATCAGCTAGAGTCGCAGCAATTTTATCCCCCATACCATAGAGAACTTGCATTTCAAACGAGCGAGGGGGAACATTTAAACTTTCAGCAATTGCGATCGCTCGGGAAAGGGATCTAATATTATGACTACCAATTGCAGCATAAACATATTGATGATTTTCTAACAATAATTGAGTTATAAATTCAAAATTAAGATCTGTTGCAGCCTTATCGTTATAAACAGGTATATCCCAATGTTTTTGTGTTGCTTTGATAGTTTCTTGATCCCAATACGCACCTTTAACCAAACGAATAGTAATTGGATAACCCCGTTCTTTAGCCCAATTAATTAAGTCTCGAGCATCCTCTTTACTGTCATGCAAATAGGCTTGCACGGTCATCCCAATATCGGTACGTTGTCTAAACTCATCCTCCATTAATAGTTTTTTCAAAATCTTGAAAGTAATATCTTTGTAGATATACTGTTCCATATCAAAATGGACTGCAACTCCTAATTCTTGAGCACGATTTAGTAAAGTGCGAATGCGTGAGGTAACCTTTTCTTCGCTTCCTTTTTCATCGAGGGGATCGAACTGGGAATAAAAAGCTGTTAATTTAACTGAAACTTGAACTTTTGGTAATTGTTCTCCATTAGCTTCATCAATTAATGGTACAGTTTTCCAACTCTTAGCAGCTTCTGCTAACTGTTCCATTAACTTCAAATAGCTATCTAAATAAGCTTGAGCTTCGATTTCAGTAATGACCGCTTCACCGAGTAAATCCACGGTAAAAGCCATTTTATCCTTGCGTAATCTTTCAATTGTTTTGAGAGCTTGTTTAATATTTTCTCCAGAAATATATTTTTGAGCCAAAGTTTCTACCGCTTTAGAAACAGTTGTAGCTGTAATTTGTCCTGGAGGTGATTCGGGGCTAGCAAAATTGAGCATTCCTTTAAGTGCTGAGGGTAACTCCACAGACTCATCACTCAGATACTCTTGTATATGTCTTGCAATTTCCGGTTTACTTTGTAGAGCTGGAAGGGTATCAATAAAACGAAATAACTGTACCCGCAATCCGGGATTACTCATAGCCCATGCAAGGATTTTATCGTCCCAACGCATGCGATCGCGCAAAGAAGAAAATATTGAACCGCCTTCTCTTTGTGCAATTAAAAGTTGTCTAGCTATTTCCTGGGTTTTAGCTTCGTAGATCTCTTGATTTGCTCGTACAACCACTGGTGGTAGACTCCTTATAAAATATCAAGTTTTCCTGAGAAAACCTATGTATCTATTGTGGCGCTTGGATTCTATTACCACCATATTCGTCAGGAAATTTTATGATGTTTTGGGGATTTGCGACTGAGGATTGGAGATTGGGGACTTGCGACTGGGGATTAGGGATTTGCGACTGGGGGATTAGTAACTGACAACTGTTAACTGATAACTGATAACTGATAACTGAAAAACAATAGATTAGCACCCATCAAAACTTATATAAAAAATTTATTCATTAACTTGCTTGAGCAAAGCCATCCACATATCCGCAGGTTCAGAATAATAATCGATTTCTTCAACTTCATACTTCTGAGTCCCCGAAGCATTAGCTAAAATTATACAGTCGCCACATTTAATATTTTTCCATCTAGCACTCATACAACCTCGAGTGCAGTCATTATCAAGGACTTCAAATACATAATCGCGCCCAGCAACTAAACCAGTGTAATCGTAGGTCTGATTTCGCTGAAACTTAAAAGTTGTTAATACTTCGTGGGATAACCAACCCAAAAAAGTATTTAGACTAACACCTGAGGAAATTAAAAACATAAGTGGGATTAAAGAAGATAAATTTCAAGTAATCTCGCACAGGTTATAAATATCACGAAAATCCTGCACTTAATACTTAGGTATTCTAACCCGTATCTCCTAAAATAATTTCATAAAACGATAGAAATAATCAATTTTTTACATATTTATAAAGATATCGATAAAGCTAATAAAACTGTAATGTTTGATTCTTATTACTTATTTCACAACTGGCAGAAATTCAAACAAAGTTGATCCAAATTAGGCATTTATCGTACTTAAATTTAACTCTTATTTAATTTTTATTAAACAAGTACATACATATAAAATATTTTATACAGATTTTAGTGATCTAAGTCATAGACATTTAACATTTAATTCGATCTCAAAAATATGTATTTTACAAAGCGTAGAATGGGAATATTTATTTTGTTAAACTACCAATAGCCAAAATATTAAATTGTATAATTTACATTATATTAAAATTTTTATCCGAAAATATTTACTTAGCAGTTCCAATAATACTTATTATTTTATTTATCCAATTAAATACATTTTAATTAATTAAATACTGTAGCCTTTTAGACCATAAAAAAAGATGTAATTTTAATTAAAAATTATTTTCATTGATTTCTGTTGGACCTTCTAATAAGGAAAGAAAAATTTCCCATTCCCCTTCAGAAAGTAAAGTAGATTGTGGTTGTATAGTTTCTTCCTTCGCTGCAATTAAAGCAATTTCCCGCAGATATTCACTTAAACTTAAAGACCTGTTAGCAGCAGCTGTTTGCAATGTTTGCTTTTCTTCTTCGCTAAGTTGAATTTCAACAATAGTACTTCTGGTTTCGGGAGATGTGGACATGGAAACATCGATTGGGAGTATATTTGATTATGTAAAATCTTAACACCCCATCCTATGATAAGTCTCTATATACCGACAAAACTATGTAATATATAATTTCTTGTATAAAAATAAATCAAATTTCTGTTTTCTGTATTTATAGTTACATTCGAGCAAAATATTCTAAAAGTAATCTGTGAATAAAAATATAACCACCACCAACTTTTTGTAAGAAAATTCGTTCTGTAGCGTAGTCCAAAAAAGCAGCATAATTCCAAGGAATAGAACCTCTCTGGAATAGAAGTATGCGTATAATAAGATGTTTTACGCAGGTATCAACACCACCAGCAACTATACCGAAACTGAACCCAAAAATTGTCCATCCATTGACGCTCCAACCTAACATAGTTGCTGTAAAACGAAGTATTGAGGCTCCAATGATTCCGAATAATAATGAATTTTTGGCTGATTTTCTAATTCCTTGACCTGGATTAGTAATCTTTTGAATTTTCGGTCCCGTAAAACCACGAATTATGACAAAAAATAATCCCATACTCAAGCCAAAAATAATTCCCCTCAACGCCCGCATCCATACAGAAAAATCAAAGCTGATAATACCTAGAAATACTTTGTCTAATTCTAGTTCGGTAACATTTAGTTTAAGTAGTATACCTAAAGCTAATCCATAAATCATTCCTTTAACTAGATTTTTTCTTGCATTTTTCCACGACCATTGCAGCGTTTCTACAGGATTAATTCGATTTAAGCCAAAATATAGCCAGAAAAATACAATGGTGAGTGAAAGGGATATTATTGCTTTCTCTGGAGGTATTGTTTTAATTACATGTATCGCAACTAACCATCCAATACCAGTAAATGTAAGCAAAGAACACAGTATGTAAAGTCGGTATAAATTTTTAGGTAAAAGATCTGGCTGCATTCTTTCAATTAAAAATACTGTTTGCGATCGCTCTTTTAGTTTTCGTGCTAACCAACTCAACCAGTAAATAGATTGATTTTTAGAGTAGCTGTGTTTAGCAACCCGTCTCTCAAACATTCTTTGGACGTACTTATTAAATAAATGTTGACGATGTTCCTCCAAAGTCATTCCTGGTAATTCTGTAATCGATATACCCTGATAGGCTAAGGTCATAATATTTAGCATTAAGGGCGATTTTGCTAATTCCTGTAATGTTTTATTGGTTTGAAGCGCTTGTTTGAGAGCATAAAGTTCTGTACCCAGATTTTGAAGATATTGATATACCTGTTCTAAAGTTAAGGGTTGAATATAGATTGCAGTTTGAAAATGGAGCCGATGAGATAAATTTTGGTAATCTTTGATTCGACTACAAACTATAATTTCTGTTTCCCCATAATTTTGGCAAAATTGATTAATTGCTGCGACACAAGCATCTCTCAAACTAGAATTTACTTCATCTAACCCGTCTAAAAGTAATAATAATTGTTGATTATCTATCCATTTTTGAGCAATTTCTTTCGAGACTTGATAACTAGTATTAAGTTCTTTAACTAGCCATTGTTCGATACTTATTTTGGAATTAGTCCAAGTGGAAAGATTTAATACTACTGGAATTGGTTGGTTGATATTTTGCTGAGCAATTCTGATTAAATCGCGAGTTATTTCTAGTAATGTTGTAGTTTTACCTGAACCCGGTTCGCCTAATATCAACAAGGAACGACCAGTTCCCATTTGTAAAAATAGATCGATAGCTTTGCTATTTTGACTTATTTCCTGTCGCGTTTGTTCGCTAGTTTCCCATAGCATTCCCCAAGGATGAGCTAAAACATCTAGGCGATTTTCTAAACCTAATTCAATTAAAGCTACTCCATGTAAAGAAGTTTCTAAAACACCTTTTACCCAATAGTTTTTTACCTTGTTGATTAATATTTGGCGGTTGCGGTAACTTTGCTGACTATATTGGGTACCAAATGGTGTATTTAAATTGACTTCAGACAAACCGGGTGGTTGAGTTGGAACCTGGTTAATATTATCTTGACTAATATTATTTTGCTTAATATTCTCAGGTTCGAGTCGCTTCCAATTTTCTCTCTCTTCGGGTAAAGCTTTATCTTGAGAATATCTATTTTGAGAATCTCGATTATTTAGACTTTGAAATTTCGAAATTTGAGTTTCTGGGGACTGAACGGATAAATCTTGTTGTGATAAAGCCCGATCTGAGAAAAATTGATCTTGTGGTTGCAAAGCTGCTAACATCGCTTTTGCATTTGGAAAGCGATCGCCGGAATTGATTTTTGTCGCCCGATTTAAAATATTTTTTAGAAAACTACTAATATCGCTTCTCGATTCCCAAATTGTCTCGCCAGTTTGAGGATGATTCTGTAAATATTCCGGAGATACTCCAGTTAATAAAGAAATTGCTGTCATTCCCAAACTGTAAATATCGCTAGCAAAGATTGGTTTACCTACGGCTTGTTCTGGTGGCATAAAACCAGGAGTACCAGTTACTATTGTGTTAGTAATTTCACCCCCTAGTTCTATAGTAGGGTCAACAATTTCTTTCGCAATTCCAAAATCAATTAAAACTGGCTTAGAATCTTTTTCCCGATAAATAATATTTCCCGGTTTAATATCTCTATGGATAATTCCTTTGGAATGAATATAATCTAAAACAGGTAAAATATCTATTAAAATATTTTGAACTAAATCCTCGCTAAAAAATCCTTCTTGTCGTAACTTTTGACTTAATGTTAAACCGTCAATGAGTTCTTGAACTAAATAAAACTGTTCGTTTTCGACAAAATAGGCATATAGTTTTGGTATTTGATTATTCTCTTTACCCAATTCTTCTAAAATTGCAGCTTCCCGTGCAAACCTTTCCTGCATAAGCTGATAGACATGCGGCTTCTCTACTACAGGTTTTAATTGTTTGATGACACAAATAGGTTGGGAAGGAAGATGGGTATCTTCCGCTAGAAAAGTTTTGCCAAAACCACCTTTCCCCAACGTTCTAATGATGCGATAACGATTATTTAACACCGCTGGTATCATTTGATTTTGTTTGGCAGGAGCTTGTCTTAATATTAATTATGTCGATTTATCTCAAGATATGCATTTATTATCATTAGATAATCTTTAACATTTTAAAATATAATGTCACTTTATTTACTCTTATTTATAAATGATTACCCTAAGGAATAAATTCTCTATTTATAGCGTTAGGCGTAAGTAAAAACAGACCGCGTCCTTACGGGCGACCAAAAGCTTACAATTCATAGCCTTCAGCACTTACTAATATCCCAATCTTGTTACGTAGTGCTGTATAACAGTTGGCTAAATATGACATTAGCCATAAGTTTATTAAAATATTCTGGGAAATATTGCTTTTTAAAGATAATTGTTATACGCCATTTATCAAAAAAAGCTATTACAACTAACTACAAATCAGTAAGTAAAGTCAACCTAAAAAGCTAAAAACCTGCTTTAAAGAGTATTTTACTTCTCCTTTGTTTCTCCTGACCCCTTCATTCTCACAGTATTATCCTTCAAGAGATTCCCAGACATTAGTAGTGAGCGATTTGAGTGAATTCAGTAAAATTTGCATAAAAATCTGGAAAACAAATCCTCTATCCTGAAGTACATGTTATGATGTATTATCATCCTTGATAAGTACTCCAATTCAGCGCGAAAAATAAGGGATAGAGCAATGTAGTACTCAATTTCAATCGGGTTTGTAAACACGTGAATTTAAGTAACTGTAATTCACTTAGTTACTTGATAGTAGAAAGTTCGCGAATAAATCTGATGATTTGAATTTGTAAATTAAATCTATGGTTTAAATCAATAACGGTATTTCAAAGTTTAAGTAGGCTGATTCTTTAGCAGCTATTGTGTAGAGATGTAACATAGTAATTCTCTACAAAACTGTTAATGTTTTACTTCAGCGTAGTGAAACATAGCTTTGAAAAATCCTTAATTTTCCATGGATTTAAATTTGTGGGTTCAATCTGTCGATTGAAATTGCTAAGGATTAAAAGTAATGAGACAAATATATAAGTATCCCCGTACCCGTCATATTCAGGGTTCGAGAATTCAACCTGGGGATGGGAACTTAAATAATATTCCGTTTGGGGAAATTCAACACAAATATGTAGTTGTTGAAGAAAAGGTTGATGGAGCAAATGCAGCTATTAGCTTTAGTGCTGATGGGAAGTTGCTTCTGCAAAGTAGGGGTCACTATCTAACCGGAGGAGCAAGGGAAAGACACTTTAATTTATTCAAACAATGGGCTAATACCCACGTTACTGCTCTTTGGGAAGTTTTGGGTAGTCGTTATATTTTGTTTGGAGAATGGATGTATGCAAAACATACGGTCTTTTATGATGCTCTACCCCATTATTTCCTGGAATATGATGTCTGGGATTTAGAAAAACTAGTATTTCTCAGTACGAGGGAAAGAAAAAATTTATTAAATGGTTTGAATTTAGTTTCCGTACCAGTGTTATTTACTGGTGAGTTGAAATCATATCAGCAACTATTAAATTTTTTGGGTAAGTCCAATTATCAGACCTCAAAGCATTTAGAGCGTTTTCAAGAGATTTGTCTAGCACAAGGACTTGATGTTGAGCGATCGCTAAAACAAACTGACCAAAGTTCCTTGATGGAAGGTTTGTATATCAAGGTTGAGTCGGACGATGTAGTAGAAGCTCGATATAAATATGTGCGTTCTAGTTTCTTGACTACAATTCAAAATTCCGACGGTCATTGGTTGAATCGTCCGATTATTCCCAATGTTCTGCGCTCTGATGTGGATTTGTTTTCCAGCAAAACCCTGTAGAGACGTACCAGAGGCTACGCCGACGCCGAAGGCTCTGGTACGTCTCTACCACCAGTCAACATTAATTAAAACTACATAAATAAGGAATAAGAAAATGACTTGGATATTTCCCCATTGTCCGACTGGGGATAGTTTATCGATTGATTGGTCTGTTTTGGAAAGGGAATTTGACTGCTTAGCACAACTTGCTGATTGTCCTCAAGACAAGCGTTTTCACGCAGAAGGTGACGTTTTAACCCATACAAGGTTAGTCTGCGAAGCTTTGGTAAATTTATCTGAATGGCAGATGTTACCAGAGCAAAAAAGAAGTATTTTATTTGCTGCTGCTTTATTGCACGATATTGGAAAACCTTCCACCACCGAGATAGAAGAGGATGGAACTATTTCATCGAAAGGACATGTTTTACAGGGTGTAAGAATGACACAACAGATCCTCTGGGATTTGGGAGTTCCTTTTCACTGTCGGGAAGAAGTTGTCAATTTGGTGAGGTACGGTAGTCTACCTTTGTGGTTTTGGGATAAACCGAATCCAGAGAAAGCTGTAATTCAAGTTAGTCAGTTTGTCGGTTGCGATATGCTCGCAATGTTAGCTGAAGCTGATGTTAAAGGAAGATGTTGTAGCGATCGCGATGTTCTATTGGAACGAATTGATTTTTTTCGCGAATTTTGTCGAGAAAATGATTGTTTCGACCAACCGAGAAGTTTTTTATCTCCCCACAGTAGATTTGTTTACTTTCATAAAGAAAATGCTGACCCCAATTATCACGCTTATGACGATACTCATTTTCAAGTAACGATGATGTCGGGTTTACCAGGTTCGGGAAAAGATACTTGGATTAAAGAAAATTGTTCCGACCTCAAAGTGATTTCCCTCGACGAACTACGACGTTCTATGGGTGTAGAACCAACTGAAAATCAAGGAATAGTTGCAAATCGAGCCAAAGCGATCGCAAAAGAATATATGCGCAATGGGGAGTCTTTTGTCTGGAATGCAACTAATATCAATCGACAGTTAAGGGATATATTAATTCGTTTATTTACTTCTTATCAAGCAAGGATACGTATTGTTTATCTAGAAACTGCTTGGGAAGAGTTATTACAACGAAATAAAACTCGCGTTCATAAGGTACCAGAAAAAGTACTTTACAAAATGAGAAATCGCTTAGATGTACCGAGAATAACAGAAGCTCACGAGGTTGAGTGGGTTATTAGCGCTACGCGCAAGTAAGGAGTCAGGAGTCAGGAGTCAGGAGTCAGGAGTCAGGAGTAAGGAGTCAGGAGTCAGGAGTCAGGAGTCAGGAGTCAGGAGTCAGGAGTCAGGAGTCAGGAGTCAGGAGTCAGGAGTCAGGAGTAAGGAGTCAGGAGTAAGGAGTCAGGAGTAAGGAGTCAGGAGTCAGGAGTCAGGAGTCAGGAGTCAGGAGTCAGGAGTAAGGAGTAAGGAGTAAGGAGTAAGGAGTAAGGAGTCAGGAGTCAGGAGTCATGACTAGTGACTGAGCAATTTATCAATTATCAATTACCCATTACCAATTACCCATTACCAATTACCCATTACCAATTACCAATTACCAATTACCAATTACCAATTACCAAAATGTTACCTATTCAAGAAGTCTATAACCGCATCATTTGGGATGCGCGACTCGATAAAAGGAATTTTATTATCGGTTACCACGAACGGAACTCAGATACCGGAATCCAAGAAATGCACGTACTTCAGTGGTCTGCAAATGGAGATATACCTTGGCATCGTATTCGATATATACGTTGTAAGGATACAATTGTTTGGGATAGAGATCGACATTTAGATTTGTTCGCTGCTAAGCAATTACCGGAAAATGCTTGGAACGATCAAGATAATTCCTATTCTCAGAAATCAATGAGTTATAAAAAATCATTGAACTCGCAAAAATCATTAGAAACTGATATTGTAAAGTTCGTTCATAAGAGCATTTACAAATATAATCAGTCGGTTTGGGAAGAGGTTAATCAAGATCCAGAGTCAGTAAGATTGAAAAGTTTGAACGTTGTTAGCTTCAATGTTCTCCACGACCAGTATGAAGCAGAGAAAATTCAAACAGCGAAACGAATACCAGCAATTTTCCAGCATTTGAGGAAATCTGATGCAGACATCATCGCGATTCAAGAAGCTACACCAAATTTTCTAAAGTTACTTTTATCGGAAACTTGGGTACGTAATGATTATTATGTTTCTGAGTCAATTGATGGGGAAAATGTCAAACCATCAGGTAACTTGTTGATGTCCCGTCTACCATTTACCTTGGTAGAACATCGATTCTCCATCCATAAAAGGTTGATGGTCGGTACTTACAAAATTAATGGTGAAATATTACAAGTTGGAGTGGTACATTTAACTAGTGACCGCGCCCAAAATGCAGCGGAGAAAAGAAAATATCAGCTAAATACCTTGCTGAAATATCTTCAAAATCAACCGGGAGATAGTTTAATTGTTGGTGATTTTAACACTAGAGGTAAACAACTACAGGAGATATTAGATCTCTATGATTTTACCGACCTATGGGAAGAATTACATCCCGAACAATTAGGATATACTTTCGACCCTCAACACAACCCTTTAGCGGAGTTGATGAGTCTGGAAGGAGAAGCAGCAAGGTTTGATCGGATTTTATTACACTCGGTGGATCGTAAATTTTCTGCACATTCAATCAATTTATTTGCTTGCGAACCTATCACAGGTACTAATATTTATCCCTCCGACCACTTTGGTATGCGTGCAGAAATCGATATTAATAGTTGCTTGCTAGATGAAAAGAAACAAGATTTAAAATCTATTTCTCCAAAGTCTAATTCTTTAAAGTCTATTTCACCGACTTACAGAAGCGCTATAGTCATAATTCCACCTGAGGAGGTTCTAGCTGAAATTCAAAATGTTAGATATTTTCATGATCCAAGATATAAACGATGGATGTCGCATATCAACTTAATTTACGGTTTTTTACCAGAGTTATATTTTGTAGATGCTGGAGAAATAATTGCTCCCATAGTTGCTAATTTAGAACCTTTTACAGTTACTTTAGATAGTTTCCAAACATTTACCCATCGTAAAAGTTGTACCGCTTGGTTACGTCCCCAAACTCGACCCAAGGAAGCATTACAGGAATTACAGACAGCATTGCAAACTTTGTTTCCCCAATGTGACGAACAAAGCAAAAAATCAAAAACTGGTTTCACCCCACATCTGAGCGTGGGACAGTTTTCTAATTCAGCGGAAGCGTTTGCGAAATTACCGGAATGGGAATCAATAAGCTTTACGGTATCGTCCATCGCATTAATTAGTCGTCGGAATGATGAACCTTTTGAAGTCAGACAGATTATTCCTTTAGGAACCAAATCTATTCAAAAAGCTTCTCAAAATTCTAATTTTCCTAGCGATAGACGCAAGCACCGACGCGGAGCGTATCGCACCGATTCCGAACTGATTAAATTAGTAAATCATCTGGAACCAGAAATCACATCAGCACAAAAAGTACAGCGTCAGACCATTATTGAAATAGTTGAGCAAGCTTGTACGGAATGCTTGGGTTTTGAAGCAAATTTACATTTACTTGGATCGGAACGCTTGGGAGTCGCAACTTTTAAAAGTGACTTAGATGCTGTATGTGAAATTCCTACTTATTTAACTGGAGAAACTTTTCTCAAAAACCTAGAGCAACGTTTACAAGATTTATGCGAGCGAACTCAATTAGTAACAGAAGCAAGAGTTCCCTTATTGCGTTTGAGATTGGAAGGGATATCCATAGATTTACTGTATGCTCAAGTCAAATCTGTAGAAAATCATTCTGGGTCTGATTCTGAATCTAAACTTGAAGATGAAAGCACAAACATTGTAATAGTAGAAAGCAATCCCAAACAATTTGAAGTAAAACTAGATTCCCCCAGCTTTAAAGCAATAGTTGGATCTTGGGAAGCAGATACAATTATCCAAACCGTAATAAGACATGTACCACTTACATCTTTCCGTCTATTATTGAGAACCGTCAGAGCTTGGGCTAAATCTCGTTGGATATACAGCAATACTTGTGGCTTCTTGGGTGGTTTTTCTTGGGCTTTATTAACTGCTTGGAGTTGTCAGAATTATCACACTAATTATGGGAATAACGATATTTCCCTAGATAAATCACTCTCTAACTTTTTTAACCTACTTGCTCAACATGATTGGAGTAAGCCTATTTCTTTAACAGATGCGCGTCTTGAGTATAAAGTAAGATTACCTCAAGACTGGATGCCGATAATTACCTCCATCTCACCTTGTCAAAATACAGCACGTAATGTGACAAAATCGACGCTAGATATATTACGCAGTGAATTTATTAGAGGTGCAGATCTAAGCAAGCAAGCATTAATCCATAATGAAAACTGGAATCTGTTATTTGATTCACCCGATTTTAATTCAGGATTCAAACATTCAGAATCTGATGTATTAGAATTCAATACATTAATTAAATTAGAAATATGCGATCGCGATCGGGAAAATCTAGAAAATAGTTTTAGTCTGATAGAAAGTCACATTATCGGTTTAGTTATTCAGTTGGAGCAGTTAGGTATTTTTGTTAGACCCCATACCCAAAGAGAAATACTTCAAAATATTGAACTGCAAAATATTGGATGTATCAAACTGAGTTTAAATATTCCTTCTGATTGCAATCTAAGTTTAGTAGAAGAAATCTGCGATCGCTTTGTTAGTAAATTTTATGGTTCAGGTGTAAATTATAAACTAGCCGGTATTACTGTTTCAGGTTAAAACTATATTCCTGGTGGATAATAAATATTCATAGAATAAGGAAGAGAAATTATTGTAGCAATCGATCAGAAAAGGAATCGCGAGGAGATGAATATACGACCGAAAACAGTATTATCAGGAAAATTTTGGCAGTATGTTACGGTCTATATAATTACTAGTTTTTTAGCATTTTTGCTATCTACAAGTGGTTATATGTGGGTATTATATCTGTTATACATTGGTCCATTTTATCTTGGTATTTGGATTTTACTCACATTGATTTGCATTGCTTCAAGAACTGTAATCTACTCTGCAATTATTTCCTATATCACCTTAGGAATCCAAACTATTGCGATTATCTTCAATGTTAGTGATGCTGGTTATTATGGGTTTGCTTGTGGTCAAAACTTTTTCCAGAGATTTTTATTTTTTAATCAACGCTCTTCTTGCAGTGGTTTATTGATAAGTTGGGACACTTATCAATGGATTTTGCTTTCATATTTGGCGTTTGTAGTAATTTTTTTCATCGATATTCTACGGCGAAAATTCTTTACCCGCGAACATGACAGACCACCAAATCCTTAAGTATTTACAGGTGTAAATTTTAACGAGCTTTGAACACATTTACCCCATGTGATCAAAATGTTCTTGGAGTAAAGTATGAAGAAAAGCAAACCGACCACCTACTTTATCCACTTAAGAAATTACAGGCTTCCCTGTAGATACCACCTGTTCAACAATATCAATGGCTCGACTCACCCCTCCAGCACGTTTAATCGCCTCTTGCAGCCTAACTGCGTTGATTAATTTGCGACCGCTAGCATAGCTGAGAAAGCGATCGTATTTCCAAGGTATTTATTGATTGATCTATTTTTCCAGAGGATGAAGTGATAATAAAGTCTTGAATAGCATGTAAAGCAGTTTAGATAATAAATGCTAATATTAATTAGCAAGTACTGCAGAGCGTCAAGACTTTCTATTTACAATGTTCTGCAAATTGGAATCTCAATAAAAAATTCTGTCCCTTGTTTATCAGTTGATTCACAAAATAATTTTCCATCATGTTTATCCACTATAATTTGGTAGCTAAGAGATAATCCCAAACCTGTACCTTTACCTACTTTTTTTGTTGTAAAGAAAGGGTCGAATATTTTAGGACGAATTTCTGATGATATTCCAGGTCCATTGTCAGTAATATGGATTAAAACTAAATTATTTGAAACTCTTTTAGTCGAAATTTTAATAAGATTAGGTTTATTTTTTACTCCATTTGAATTGTTCTGTGAATTATCTGAATCAAAGGCATCAATGGCATTAACTAAAATATTTAGAAATACTTGATTTAAATATCCAGGATAGCACTCTACAAAGGGAATTTGACCGTATTCTTTAATTATTTGAATTTTAGACTTCTCCGATCTACCTTTTAAGCGATTTTCCAGAATTATTAGAGTGCTATCAAGACCTTCATGAATATCTACTTGTTTAAACTCTGCTTCATCAAGACGGGAAAAGTTACGTAATGACAAAACAATATCACAAATACGACTAGCTCCTATTTTCATAGAGTCAAGCAAATTTATAAAGTCTTGCTTGAGGAAATCTAGTTCAATGGCTGTAATTTTATTCTTAATTTCTTCAGGTGGCTGAAAATAGTGTCTTCCATACATTTCCACTAATTCTATTAAATCTCGAGCATATTCATTCGCATAAGTTATATTCCCATAAATAAAACTAACAGGATTATTGATTTCATGAGCCACTCCTGCAACCATCTGTCCCAAACTAGACATTTTTTCATTTTGAATCATTTGGGCTTGGGTAGATTGAAGTTTTTCTAATGCTTCTTCCAGTTCTTGGGTTTGAATTTGTAATTTCGCTTCTATTTTTTTGCGTTCACTAATTTCTTTCGCTAAAACGGTGTTGAGTGCTTCCAATTTAGGAACATTAGGAATAGCCAGAAGTTTAGGCAGCAAATAGAATAATAATAAAGCAGTAGATAAAGATATAGCCGCAGTACAAGCTTTTAAACATCCCGATATCCAGTAGTTGGGATACCAAAGCGTCCAAACTTCCATCAGATGAGTGATACCACAAAAAATAATGAAAGCTCCAAAACAAAGAAAAATCCAGTCAAAAGGGATATCTTCTCGCTTGTCTACTAAATATACAAGCATGATTGGTATTATAAAATAGGCAATTGCAATTAGGAGATCGGAACTCAGATGTAACAAAACCAATCCATTTTTCCAAAGATAACAATGTCCATGGGGAATAAAAATAGTAGATAACATACTTAATAATTACTGTTTCCTTTTAAGGCGACTCTGCAGAGATACAAAAACTCCGCTAAACATTGTAAACAATTATTACAATAATTAATTTATAGATTTACAAGATTAGTTATAAATGACGTTAAGACACTAAAAAGTTACATTATGAAATTGCGCATAAGTATCATCTAAACCTATTACTGGGTTAGGCTTAAAAGTTTTATTGTGTGAAGATTGTATTGAGGATTACAATTGGTGAACTTTTTAGCTATTAGTCAGCTGTTTAATAATAAAGTAAAGGTTTGAGTATCGTAAGTTATTTTTACTATTCATACAATAATGCTTAACTTGGTTTTCCGCTCCAATGATACTAATACACCTATTAAGAAATAGAAATACTACCTAACGGACTCAATTATGATTTATCTCTAAACCAAGACAGGGAATCTGCTTCGCTGGCGATAAAAGTATAGAAAATGGCTCAGTAGATTGATAAAAAGTTATCATCATTATTTGATGTGGCTACCTACCTTTTGATATATATCATTTATTTCTGGTTACATATTTAACATATTGTTTTAGGCTAGCAAGTATATGCACTTGTATTACTTAATAGCTTTACTAATCCTTCTAAAGGTATAGATTTTATTGATCCAAAAGATTATATTTTGACTTTCAAAAGACTGAATTTAAGTTGAAAGAAAAAATAATACTTTTTTTATTGCATAAAAATCTGGTATTGATTAGTTAGTGATTTTCAAGCCTTCTACTTAGCCAGCTGTAAGGTTCCACTTGTTTGACCGCATCCTTTTTTAGCTACTATCACTAATTTAAAGTAAATTAGATAACAATGATTTTCAAATTGAAACAGGTATTAAAAATTGTTATTACTTTTGTCCTGTATAAAATTCTTCGGCTTGAAACAGAACAATCCCGACTAAACCATTACTACAAGAGTAGGATTGATACAAAAACAGGAACTGATTACGACAAAAAGAAGACTACTACAAAAGTAGATACAAGTATTTCAGTAATTCTTGCAAAGCGTTGTTTAACTTCATCCTCTTATTTTCTCTCACGATCACCTTCGGTTCTTATTGATTCATACGTTATAACTAAGATTATTAAATTAAGCATAATCACTTCAAAAGTAGTTGTATAAGTATATTTTTAAAGCAACTTCTGACTTGAATATTAGTTTACCTAGCTCTATTGGTGAGTCTGCAATATTTTTTAGTTTTTCTAAAACTCCAATATTTGATCTATTTTATTTATGACTCCATCTGAGCAAAATGTTTTTGGAGTAAAGTGTGAATAAACGTAAATCGACCCCCCACTTTGTTGATTAATTTGCGATCGCTAGCATAGGTGAGAAAGTATGCGTAGTTCCAGGGGATTGAGCGGTTTGTCCAGAGGATAATGCGGAGAGAAATATGTTGTACAACGGTAATTCCAGTAAGAGCTACAACAAAAATAATTACTCCTAAAAACTCTCGAATAATAATACTTGTTACGTACAAGTTTTGACCATGTATATGTACTGCTGCTATAGCCAAAAATGAAATTACAATAGGTAAAACTATAAAAATCAAAACTATAATATTTTTGGCAGATTCTTGAATACCTTGATTTGGATTTTTTCTATCCTCCAATTCTGTTCCTTTATTAAACACAAAAATTAGCCCAAAAGTTAGTATAGGAATCAGTCCAGGAATTAGTGTAATAATCAGTCCAGAAATCAGTAAAAAAATCAACCAACTTTTCAAATCAAAACTTATTTTAAAAGCTTCTTTTGCATCATTTGGGACTGGATATAGACAGATAAAACCATAAATCAGAGCAAAAACCACTCCATAAAACAACCCAACAATCAAACCGGAATTCCGGTAAAAACTCATTGCAATAACCAGTCCAGAAATTAGCCCAGGAATCAGTGAAATAATTAGCAAATACTGTATTTTTTCAAAAGTATTGTCTAAATAACTAGGCTCAATTTTCTCCAGATAAAATTCCTGGAGATTATGCTTTTCCATTTTCTTCGCTAACCATATCAACCATCGTTTAGTATTTTCAGGTTTATATCCCTTACGATTGTGGTGTTCTTCTAGCTTCCTTTCAATATAATTATCAAATAATTCTTTGCGAATCTTGAGTTGATATTCTTTCCGTTCCTTTTCAGAATTAAAACGTTTAAGTTGATTTTCTAAACCATCTGGATAAGCAGTGGGAATTAAACTTAAAAACAAAGGTATCTTTGCTAATTCACCCAAACCATGTGGATCATTTTGAAGATTTTTCCATAATTTAGGAACACCAACCAGTCGCAAATATTCTTTAATCTGTCCTTCACTCAAAGCTTGTAAATAAACTGCACCCTGCAAATTTAATATCTTTTCCCCTTGCTCATATTCTTCTCGACGACAGCAGACTACTAAGGGTAATAAATTGGAGTTTTTTTGCAAAAAATCATTAATTTTATCGATACATTTTTCCTGTCTGGTTGAACCCAATTCATCCAAACCATCTAACAAAGGTAATAATTTATTTTCAGATAACCACTGACCACTGATTTTTTCTGAAACGTTGTAGCGAAATTTTAAATCATCAATCAACCATTCCTCGATCGATTGTTTGTCATCCCTCCAGTTTGTAAGTTCAAATAATACTGGGATTGGATAATCTGGATTTTGTTGAGCGCGTTCAAGTAAGTCTCTGGCTAACTCCAGTAATAAAGTAGTTTTACCAGCACCAGGTTCACCTAAAATCAGTAACCGACCTGCAATATCTGACTTATCAAAAGCTTCGATAATTGGTTTACCTGACTCCAACTGACTTTCCCCATTATTTTTTACTAATGGTTTTCTTCCTACTTGGTGTGGTTGTATATAGGTTCCCACCCGAATAATTTCTTGATTTTGTAGTGAGTTGTTTAACCTTGATTCCACATCACGCTTCATTGCTTTTAATAATTCTCGTCTCCAATCCTTCGGAGTTTTGAGAACTTTTATCTTATTTTGATGGGTAAGATAACTTAGTTTCCATACTTGGTAAATTCTCCATCCCAATTGGGATATGTGCCAAAAAAACAATAATAAAACTATGACACCGAAAGGTCCAGCAGTAACTTGAAATGAAGAACTTTTACTGAATAAATCTTTCCAACCACTGACAAGTAAACTTAAAGTTGTAATCTCAAATGTCAGTGATAAAGTTAAAAATTTTCTACCCCGAAAATATGGGATCGCAGGTAAATGATTAATTAAGTAGCCACCTAAAGCAACGAATAAACCAGCTACAACTAGTCTCAAAATAGGGTTCAGCATGATGTGTTGGAGAAAATTCCAATCCTTATCAGAGTATGATTGCTCCCCTACAACTTCAAATCATACTCAGTAAATTCCAGACCTTACCAAATCCTATTTTTCTACTCCATCTGAGCAAAATGTTCTTGGAGCAAAGCATGAATAAATGTAAAGCGTCCACCGACTTTGTTGATTAATTTGCGATCGCTAGCGTAGGTGAGAAAGTGTGCGTAATTCCAAGGTATTGAGCGATTTTTCCAGAGGATGAGGCGAAGAGAAAAGTGTTTAATTACAGGAAGTCCGGCAAAAAATATGCCGATAGCAAGTGCTAATAAAAACCCTGGAGTGAAAACAGTTTCTAAACTTAATTTATCACCTTCCATCAGTCTTATAATTGACAAAAATGAAATTAAAATAGGTGAAACTATAAAAGTAAATTTTACAGTATTTTTTGCAGATTCTTTAATCCCTTGATTGAGGTATTTTCTATAGTTTAAATATTTCCCTTTAAATCCATAAATCAGTCCAAAAATCAGCCCATTAATCAGTCCAAAAGTCAGTCCAAAATCCAGCCCATTAATCAGCCCATTAATCAGCCCAAAAATCAGTCCAAAAATCAGTCCAACTTTAAAATTAGGTTTTAATTTTAAAGTTTCAGTAACATTAATTTCTCTTTCAAATAGAGTAATTAGCCCAAAAGTCAGTCCAAAATCCAGCCCATTAATCAGCCCAAAAATCAGTCCAAAAACCAGCCCATTAATCAGCGAATATTGTATTTTTCTAACTTCATTACTTAAATAACTCGGCTGCATTTTCTCGATATAAAATTCCTTGAGATTATGCTCCTCCATTTTCTGTGCTAACCATATTAACCATTGCTTGGTATCCTCAATTTTATATCCCTTCTCATCGTGGTGTGCTTCTAGCTTTCTTTTTATATAAGCATCAAACAAATTTTCGCGGACATTTTTTTGATATTTTTTTCGTTCATCTTCAGAATTAAAATAGTTAACTGTATTATTTAAACCATCTGGATAAGCAATAGGAATTAAACTTAAAAATAAAGGTATTTTCGCTAATTGACCTAAACCATCTGAATCGTTTTGAATGTTTTTCCACAATTTAGGAAAACCCACCCGTCGCAAATATTTTTTAATTTGTTTTTTATTTAAAGCTTGTAAATAAACTGCACCCTGCAAATTATTTAAAATCGCCCCACCTTGCTCATATTCTTCTCTACGACAGCAAATAACTAGAGGTAATAAACTGGATTGACTTTGCAAAAAATAATTAATCTTATCAATACATTGCTTTTGTCTGGTTAAACCCAACTCATCCAAACCATCCAGCAAAGGTAATAATTTATTTTCAGATAACCACTGACTACTGATTTCTGCTGAGACGTTGTAGCGAAATTTCAAATCAGCAATCAACCATTGCCCGATTCCTTGTTTGTCATCCCTCCAGTTGGTAAGTTCAAATAATACTGGAATTGGATAATCTGGATTTTGTTGAGCGCGTTTAAGTAAGTCTCTGGCTAATTCCAGTAATAAAGTAGTTTTACCAGCACCAGGTTCACCTAAAATCAGTAACCGACCTGCAATATCTGACTTATCAAAAGCTTCGATAATTGGTTTACCTGCATCTAACTCACTTCTTCCACCATTAAAAACTTGTAAAAATCGCCTTGCTTGTAACCATCGTGAATCAGATGTATTACTGCTGCTATTTGTTGTTAAAGGTTGTCTTCCTATTGCTTCTGGTTGTTCCTCCCTTCCCACCCGAATAATTTCTTGATTGTGGAGTGAGTCATTTAACCTAGTTTCCACATAATGCTTCATTGTTTTTAACAATTCTCGCCGCCAATCTTCCGGGGCTTTTAATATTTTTGTACTATTTGATGTACTATTTTGATTAGTGAGCTTACCTTGTTTCCTTGCCTGGTAAATTCTCCATCCCAGTTGAGATACATGCCAAAAAAATAACAGTGAAACTATGACACCAACAGTTTTAGCAGCGACTTGAAATGATAAAGTACTTTTACTGAAAAAATCTTTCCAGTCAGTAACAATTAAACTTAAAATTGTAACTTCAAATGTGAGCCATAAAGTTAAAACTTTATTACCTCGAAAATCTGGAATTTGGGGTAATTGATTAATTAAATAGCCGCCCAAAGCAGCTAATAACACAGTCAACACCAGTGTCACAAAAGGATTAGTCAGCATGTTGTGTTGGAGAAAATCCCAATTATCAGAGTACTAACACTCTCCTAAAACTTCAAATGATGCTCGTTACATTCCAGATTTAACCGAAGCCTCGTTTTGTCCAAACTCCCACCTGGAAATAAATCCAGCCTAATAGCTCTTAGCGCCTAGCGCAGCGTAACGGATCCGCAGGTAGCGCAGCTATAGTTATTGCGTGGCGTTAGTCATAGTACGTTCAAACGCACTACAAACCTTACCCAGTCTGATTTATCAGACTTTTGCTATGAGCCTGGGATTTTAATCCAAGGCGGATACTTGTAATTTAAAACTCACCAACCCTCAATCTAAACCCTTTTAACTCATTACCAATTACCAATTACCAATTACCCATTACCAATTACCCATTACCAATTACCAATTACCCATTACTTTCCCAATTTTCCTCTTTGTGCAACTTTAACTATTAACAATTCGACTTTAATTGGTACACTATTTACTTCAGTACCCCTATTGACCAGCGCCTATGGTTCACGTGAAGCGCGTGGAACTTACCAATTTTAAATCCTTCGGTGGCAGCACTCAAGTGCCATTGTTGGGGGGATTTACTGTGATTTCTGGACCTAACGGTTCTGGTAAATCAAATATTCTGGATGCGTTGCTATTTTGTTTGGGACTTGCTAGTTCCAAGGGGATGCGAGCAGACAGGCTTCCAGATCTAGTAAACACCAACCAAATTAAAAAAGGAAACCGTTCTACAATCGAAACTAACGTTACGGTAACGTTAGATCTTTCTGACTACACTCAAGATGAAGATGATGACGCACCAATTGAATCTCAGGTTGTAGTTGAAGAAGACCCCTCAGAGGAAGAAAATGAAGCTGAGTTAGATCCAGAAGAGTTATTAGAACTCAAAAAAAAGCAAGAACAAACCGAAGAAGAAAAACATCGCAAGGAAAAAATCCGTGCAATATCCGGTGGGGAGTGGAGTGTCACCCGGAGACTAAGGGTAACACCTCAAGGTACTTATTCTTCAAGTTATTTGATTAATGGTATTTCCTCAAATCTTACCGAGTTACATGAGGAGTTGGATCGACTGCGAATTTATCCTGAAGGATATAATGTTGTACTTCAGGGGGATGTCACCAGTATTATTTCCATGAAAGCCCGAGAGCGGCGAGAAATTATTGATGAATTAGCTGGTGTAGCGACGTTTGATCGCAAAATTAATAAGGCGAAGGATACTTTAGAGGAAGTTAAGGAAAAAGAAGATAGTTGTAGAATTATTGAAACTGAATTAACGGCACAGTGCGAACGTTTAGCTCAAGATAAAGCCAAAGCTGAAAAATATCAAAAACTGCGAGCGGAATTTCTCGAAAAGCAAAAGTGGGAAGGGGTTTTATCCTGGCGATCGCTGCAAGCACAACAGGAAAATTTAATCACTAAAATTCAAGAGGGTGATAAGAGTAATACGGAACTTACCCAGCAACTTGAGAGGGTAAATACCGAGATTGATGACAAAAATAAGGAATTAGAACAGTTAACCGCACATTTAAATGCATTGGGAGGCGAACAGCTTTTAAATGCACAGTCTACTTTGGCAAATCAGGAAGCCGAACGCAAACAGGTTCAACGTCAGCAAACGGAGTTACAATCTGCCATTGAAAACACTGCAAACCGTATTAAACGTACCCAGCAGGACATTCAAGAACAACAACATACCTTAGAAGAATTAGCCCAACAATACCAGGTGGAGACGTTGCACGCGACGTCTCTACATGAGCAAAGGGATACAGCGCGACAGGAATTAGAAGATTCTCGGGAAGCTGCAACGGAAATTGCTTCAGCTTCGGAAGCATGGGTGCAACAACAAACTAACTACAATCGTCAAATTGAGACTTTGTTGCAAAGTTTAGAACCCCAACGTACCGAACAAGCACAATTAAGGGAACGTAACAACCAACTACAGCAACAAATTCAAGAACAAACTCAATTAGTTGCAACTCTCGAACCACAATTAACAGAGAAACAAGAACAGCTTGTTCAACTAGAAACAGAATTTAATACTTCTAATGAACCGATCCAAGATTTAGCACAAAACTTGGCAGCGACGGAACAAGAGTTAGATATTCAACAGCAAACCCAAAAACGTCTGTTACAGGAACAACGGGAAAAGCAACGCCAATTGGATAAATTAGAAGCCCAAGCTCAAGCACAGCAGGAAGCCCAGGGAACCCATGCGAGTAAACTAATTCTTAAGTCGGGATTGAGTGGTGTTTGTGGCTTAGTAGCCCAATTAGGAAGGGTCGATCCCCAGTATCAGCTAGCCCTAGAAATTTGTGCAGGGGCGAGGTTGGGACATATTGTGGTGGAAGATGATATTGTTGCTTCTACAGGAATTGAATTATTAAAACAAAAACGGGCTGGTCGAGCGACCTTTTTACCATTAAATAAAATTAGAGCGCCGCGAATTTCCCAGTCAGATAAACTGAATTATGCCAATGGTTTTATTGATTATGCAGTAAATTTAATCGAATGCGATCGCCGTTACGATGATGTGTTTGCTTATGTTTTTGGTAACACTGTAGTATTTTCTACTTTAAATCAAGCACGTAATTACTTAGGACAATTTCGCATAGTTACTCTCAGCGGCGAACTACTAGAAACCAGTGGAGCAATGACCGGTGGTAGTGTCAGTCAACGTTCTACCTTAAAGTTTGGAACTGCAGATGGAACCGACAATGTAGAGACGTTGCATGCAACGTCTCTACGAGATCGACTAGAAGAAATTGAACGGGTTTTGGGACGTTGTACCGAAGCGATCGCAACTCTTTCCCAAAGAACCAAGGAACTTTCCCTAGAATTAACAGAAGCACGTCAAGGAAAAAGAGAACAAAAACTACGTTTAGAACAGTTACAAAAAGAAGTTAAAAATTTAGCATCCCGTTTAGAAGAAGCGCGATCGCAACTTACTCAAAATACTGAACGCTTATCAACAGCCCAATCTCGTCTGGAAATATTAGATCGGGAATTACCCAGCCAAGAGGAAGAATTACAACAGCTGCGCCAAGCCTTAGCTGAGTTAGAATCTTCCCAAACCCCCAACGAATGGCAACAAATCCAAGCTACAATCAAAAGTAAAGAGCAAGAACTACAACAAAAAGAAACAAACTTACGAAAAGTAGAAGAAACCTTAAAAAACTTAGAAAATCAACAACAACGTTTGCAAGAAAAAACCCAAGAAGCACAACAACGTCTCAAACAATACGAACGGGAAGAAGTAAATAAAAAAGAAAACTTAGAAAAACTTCGAGTTCAAGACACAGAATTGACCAATGCGATCGCTCAAACCAGAGCTATATTAAGCGAATTAGAAAAAAACCTGGGAGAAGAAAAACAAAAACGCGATAGTGTCGAACAAGAAGTACGCTCCCTGTTGTTACGCCAACAACAAGTAGAATGGGAACTGCAAAAACTTCAAGAATCTCAACATTCCCGGCGAGAAACTTTAGAACAAGTAAAAGCTCAATTAGAAGTAGTTAGTGCTGAATTACCTTCTCCCCTTCCAGAAGTTCCCGATAAGGTTGACTTGGAAGCTTTGAAGAAAGAATTAAAATCACTTTCCCGGCGGATGCAAGCAATGGAACCAGTAAATATGCTGGCATTAGAAGAATACGAACGCACTCAAAAACGCTTGCAAGAATTAACCGAAAAACTGGAAACACTAGAAGGAGAACGCACAGAACTACTCTTGCGGATTGAAAACTTTACTACATTACGTCAACGCGCCTTTAAAGAAGCATTTGATGCGGTGAACGAAAATTTTCAATCAATCTTCGCCGAACTTTCCGACGGTGACGGTTACCTCCAACTCGATAATCCCGAAGATCCATTTGGTAGCGGATTAAACCTAGTAGCCCATCCCAAAGGTAAACCAGTCCAACGTCTTGCTTCCATGTCCGGAGGAGAAAAATCACTAACAGCGTTAAGTTTTATTTTTGCCCTGCAAAGGTATCGCCCCTCACCGTTTTATGCTTTTGATGAAGTAGATATGTTTCTAGATGGAGCAAATGTTGAACGATTAGCTAAAATGATTAAGCAACAAGCGCAACAAGCACAATTTATAGTTGTGAGTTTGCGTCGTCCGATGATAGAATCAGCCGAACGCACAATCGGCGTGACACAAGCACGGGGGGCTTATACTCAAGTTTTGGGTATTAAGTTACAATCCTCCAGCACAACTGCTTGAGTTTTAGTTAATAATAGTGTATAGATAAACCGGATTCGAGATCGGGACTCGGTATATAATGACCTCTGAAAAAGTTATTAGGCGCTCCGATATTTTAAACACCCAGGTAATTACTGGTGATAACGGTAAGCGATTGGGAATTGTTAATCAACTTTGGGTGGATATAGATCGCAGGGAAGTTGTGGCTCTCGGCTTGCGAGATAGCCTGATTTCCGTTTCTAGCATCCCCCGCTATATGTATTTAAGTAGTATCGATCAGATCGGCGACGTTATCCTAGTTGAAAATGAAGATGTAATTGAAGATGTCGAAGTTGACATTTACAGCAACCTAATTAACTGGGAGGTCATCACAGAAACAGGTGAAGTTCTCGGTAGGGTAAGGGGTTTTAAATTCAACGGCGAAACAGGTCAAATTCATACTATTGTCATTGCTAACTTAGGATTACCACAAATTCCCGAACAACTTCTTAGCACTTATGAGCTACCAATGGAAGAAGTTGTCAGTGTAGGACCCAATAGGCTGATCGTATTCGAAAGTGCAGAAGAACGTTTAACTCAGCTCACGGTCGGTTTGTTAGAGCGTATGGGGATCGGTAAAGCTCCCTGGGAAAAAGAAGACGAAGCTTGGAACGCTCAGCCAAAAACAGTTGCACCATCCAATCAGCTTCCTTCTGGGGTACCTTTAGAACCACCCAGACAAAAAATTCGTCGTCCTGAACCTGTAGCAGAAGAAGTTTGGGATGAAGACGATTACGAAGAAGTTCCCAGACGTAGGGAAATGCAAGCTCGACCATTGGAACCCGAACCTTACGAATCAGAACCCTACGAAGCACAAACAGTAGAATACGAAGAAGAGGAAGATAACTGGAGCGAAGCCACTGGCAAAGATAGGTATCAACAAACACCTCCTCCCCGTAAACCCAAACCCAGCAGAACTCCTGATTATGCTAGCGAGTACGCTACTTACGATGACGATGTAAATAGTGATGCTTGGGGTGATGACGAACCGCCAAAACCAATTAATATTCCGAAAAAAGTTAAAGAAAAACAACCAGAATATGAAGAAGAAGGTGGATATTAGTTGTTGATATTCGTTGATATGCCTCAATAAATATTAAGTTTAAGGCTTGTTAGTAATAATTCCCGATTATGTAGAGACGTAGCATTGCTACGTCTTTGCTTTTGGTTATTAGTAAGGCTTTAGCTCCATTTTTGCTCTGTAGCATACCTTAGCGCGTGTATACAGGGATATAGCGCGACTACAAACAAATCCTAAAAATTTAAAATATCTAAAGATTCTTCTATTTCTAAATCGAGAATTTTTTCCCGCGCTTGTTTGTGTTCTGTTAATTTTCCTTGTTGTTGGTATATTTCTGCTGCTTTTTGAAAGTCTGTAATTGCAGCTTCCTTATCTTCTAACTCATAAAAAATATCGCCGCGTTTGTTATAAGTAGCAGCGTTATCGGGATTAATTTGAATTGCTTCGGTATAGTCTGCGATTGCAGCTTTCTTGTCCCCGAAATCGTAATACGCATCGCCACGTTTCACATAAATTTCAGGGTCGGGATCGAGTTCAATAATGCGGGTGTAGTCTAAAATCGCTCCCCTGTAATCTCCTAGATCGTAACGATTGTTCCCACGATTTTTGTAAGCATCTACATCTTCAGGATTAATTCCTTGAATTATTTCTTTTGCTTGGGAAATTTCCAGGTGATTTTCCGGATTATTAGGAACTTGAGTTAAATTTTCGTAACTATAATTGCGATCAGGATTAATATCGATCGCATGCACATAATCTTCAATTGCACCTTGCTTATCTCCTAAATTGTAACGAGCATCAGCTCGATTTATATAAGCATTAGCATCGAAAGGATTAAGTCTAATTACCTCACTGTAATCAGCGATCGCACCTTCATAATCGCCTAATTGATAGCGAGCATCACCCAAATAATTGTAAGCTTTAACGTAATTGGGATGATTTGTAATTACCCAAGTACAATCTTCAATTGCACCTTGGTAATTACCCAACTGATACTTTGCAAAACCACGTTTATAATAAATTTCGGTTTCATTGGGCTTGATTTGCAGAGCTTGAGTATAATTTTCCATCGCTCGCTCGTACTCAGTCTTTTCCAAAAAGCGATCGCCCAACTTGACATAAAAACTATATAATTCCGTCCCAGACCTTAATCGAGACTCAATCGATAAACCACCAGAATGACTGGATACTAATTTCCGTTGACCAATGTGATCGCCGTAAATCCGATGGTTTATAGCTTTATTTCTAAGCTCTTGATATTTTAATTCTTGATGTTCAAGCTCCTTATTTTTAAGTTCTTGATTTCTAAGTTCTTGATTTCTAGGTTCTTGATTTCTAGGTTCTTGATTTCTAAGTTCTTGACTTCTAGGTTCTTGACTTTTAACTTCTTGGCTTCTTGTTTCCGATACAGTCTCAATTCTCGCCGATTGGATCTCTTCCAGATAACACCGCAATCCACTACCATGGAATAATTGATCGATTCCAAAAGAAATTTTACCCGTTTTTAACTTAATCATCTTAGTTGGGAGAAAACCCGCCAAAATCAAGTTAAACTTTGACTGTGCCTCATTCACCTGTTCTTGAATTAGAACGCAAACTACAACAGCATTTTTTCTTACTTCTTCTACACTCAGCGACCATCTAACCTTATCAAAAGTACCAGAGCGAGATTTTACTTCAATGCCAATAGTAGGGTCAGAAAGCAAGGTAAAATCAACATTACCATCCCCTCCAAAACGCTTAGCATAATCAATTTCCGTAATTAAATCCGCTAAACGTTCTTTGACAACTTCTTCACCTAACTTTCCCTTTAAATTACTGATAAAAACATCACGGACAGTACCAGCGCGCTTGTACTTTTCCGCCATTTCCCAACAAAAATCTCGTAATATTCTTAACCTCTCTCCAGAGATTATTGTTAGTTCGCTATATTCGCCTTCTTTTTGACAATGCAACAGACAACCAGATTTTAATCTTTTGATGAAATCAGACTGTAGCGATCGCAGTACCGTAGTCCAGTCCATGTAAAATTCTGCGATTCTGGGGATGGGGGTATTGTAGGGAAATTTTTATATGTTGTAAAGCTTTTTTTACTGGATTTAATGGAAGATTTTTCTCTCTATAAATATACTAATCATTGGTTTGGGATGGATCTTAATTTGACTAATCTCACTACGAGTAGCCTCTGATTTGTTAGCCTATAGGTACAACACAAATATAGCGCTATGCGCAAGTAAAAAGTTAAAAGTAAAAAGTCAAAATTATGACCTACGCGGATCCGCTAACAAAAGCTCATAAATCATACGTTTTGCCAGATTTACCAATATCCTAAACTTGTTACGTAGTGCTGTAACACTTAAAGACAACTGTAAAGCAAATTAATTACACTAATAACAAACGTACTGCACAAACTGTGCTATCTATGTTTTACATTTAATTAAGCAACAATGAGAAGAAAATCGCCCACTAGAACAGCTACTAAGTCTCCTGCTCTTGGTACTTCTACCTTTAACTTAACCTCGATCGCTATTTTAGGAGGGGTACTTATTTTAGGTATAGGTATAGGTATTGCTTTTAGCTCAACAGCGACACTGACACCTTCCAATGTAGCTACCCGCGAATTTATTGATATTAAAGCGCCGAACCCTGAAATTTGTGTCCAATATGGAGCTAGTGCCATGGTGATGGATGCTAAGCTATTTTTAACCCTCAACCCATTCAGTGTTTATGTATCCCAGTCTAGTATGCGTCCGGGTTGTGTATTACGAACTAATAACTGGCAAGTTTTAGAACAAAAAGGACTCATAACATCCCAACAAGTAAGAGATTGTAAGAATCGTCTGAATACCTTTGCATTTACAGGTGAATTGGGTAGTAAAGATGTAAATATTAGTTGTGTTTATCAAAACAGTGGCGCACAAAACTTCTTTTTGAACGAACCAGGAGCAGTTGCACCACCAGTCGAAACAGAAAGATTTTAGATTTTAACATTGTCTATCCTGATGCTATGTCTGGCAAATGTCCCGCTAAATATGAATCGTAAGACGTAGCATCCTAAATATTTCCTATTGCTACGTCTGTACAGAAATCAGGAGTTAGAAATGTAATTATTAGTCAGAGTTAACTCAATAATCAAATAATACTGACAATTATTATTTACGTGTGATTATCATTACAAAATACGTGGGGTGTGTTAACGACAGCGTAACGCACCATTGATAAGATTTTCTAAGGCAGAGTATTTGGAAAAGGCTGACCAAATTCAATAATCTCTGGATTATTGGAAGTATTGGAAGTATTTGAGTTATTTAAATTATTTGAGTTATTTAAATTATTTGAATTATTGAAGTTGTTTGAATTATTGAAATTATTTGAATTATTGAAGTTGTTTGAGTTATTGGAATTATTTGAATTATTAAGTATGGTCGGAGTTGGAAAATCTGGTACCGTGACATTTGGCACTGTCATATTTGGTACTGCCACATTTGGTTGATTATTAAGATTTCTTCTTGCTGGCTGAGTTTGAAATCTTGGTGGTGGTAAAACAGAGTCGTTGGGAAATTTCGGAGAAAATGGACTATTGGGAGAAGTCGTTGGAACAGATATGGGGGACTGTTGCTGATTATAATTCCTGTTATTGTCAAACTGACCATTGACTCGTGGTAGGCTTCGTAAGCCAGGTTGAGGAATACTTGGATTGATAGGTGGGAGACCACTAGGAAAATTTGCTCCAGGAAGATTATCACCACTAGGTAGGTTGATTGGTGGTAGCTGTTGTCGGTTGTAATTATCGTTATTGTAAGACCTACTGTTAACTGGTCCTCCTGGTAAAGAATCTAAAGGAGGTAGGAGAATATTCTGATAATTTTGTTGTGGTAACCGATCAGTTATATCTGAAGAGAAATTGCGGCGAGGTTGTGATTCTCTAGTATAAGGTAAAGGAGGAGATTGACGACGGTTGTAATAACTATTGGGTAAGGGTAACGGATAGCGACCTTGACCTCGTCCAATAGAATTATAGTTGCTTGCAATCGAAGGACTAAATACCCAACCAAGAGAATTTCGGCGAGATATCGGCTGTAATCGCATTTGACTAGAATCGAAAAAAGTTCCCGGAGCTAAATCCATCACAATGCGAGTTACGTTTTCGTCAAACTGGGAAACCCGGATACCTCGGATATTCCCATAAAATGTCCGTTGGGTGGGAACATAACCTAACTTTGTATCCGGTAAATCCACCACAATACGGGGAGGTTGGGGAAGATAGAAATAACGTGGTTGAGAAGACCCTGAAAGCATAACTTCTAATTGTTGAGCTTCCGGATAAAATCTCCAATTTTCTAATCTTGCGATCGGTTCAGCTAAACTTCTACCAGCACTCAAAGAAAGTGCTGCGTAAAAACTGAATAAACCAAATTTTAGTACCTGCTTGCACCCAGAAACTAGTTTTTGAGTTGCGATTTGCTTGAACACGACCTTCATCTCCAGTTTTTATGGCTAATTGTTAACGAGCAAGCACTTACAAACAATTGTCTTCACTGTAATGACTGAAAAAGCTTAAATGATTTTTCTAAACGACTTGTGTCATTGGTTGAAATTTAATATAGCTCGATTGGTTTGTAAATAGCACAAGCAGCAATTTGTTGTAAATTGTGAGAAAAAATTGATTTTATTTTTATAATTGTATTTAAATAAATTTATTTATTTTTTATGTTGAGTTCATTTGAAGTTTATCTTATTTTCATGTTCGTGATTTATATATATAAACTGTTATAAACTGATATCTCGTTTTCTATTGATACTAGTCTTAGGCTTTTGGCCATAGCACATAAGTGTGGGTGAAAGCCTATTTTTCTGGGAAATAATTGTTAAAAATTAATAGATAAGTAAGATGATTTTTGTCTGCAAGTATGTTGTCTGTTAGTTGATGATTTATAACTGGTAATTGGTAATTGGTAACTGGTAATTGGTAATTTGTGGGCGCGTTGCATATCATCGATAATTTTCAAGGATATTTGCTAGTTTTAGCGTTCACAGTTGGGGTAATAAGTTTCTCAGAAGTTTACTTTTTCTCGATTGCACCTAATGCTTTGAGCGTGGTAATTTCTGCTGATGTTAAACCTTGAACATCTGTAATATTCATACCTTCATAAGGTTGTTCACTTTTCAGAGTTTTGAGACACTCACCTGTTTTGACATCCCAAAGCTTTATAGTCTCATCATCACTAGCACTGGCAAGGATTTTCCCATCTAAACTGAAGGCAATAGAACCTACCCAATTGGTGTGATCTTGCAAAGTGTGGAGACATTCACCTCTGCTCATATCCCACAGTCTTACTGTTTGGTCTGAACTGCCACTAGCAAGTATCCTCCCATCTGGACTAAAGGCAATGGAACGTACCCAATCGTTGTGCTCTTTTAGAGTGTAGAAGCATTCACCAGCGCTGATATTCCACAGCCGTACTGTTTGGTCTGCACTAGCACTGGCAAGAGTCATCTTATCTGGGCTAAAAGTAACAGAATTTACAAAATCGGTGTGTCCCTGCAAAGTGTAAAGGCATTTGCCACTGCTAATATCCCATAACCGTACTGTTTTGTCTCCACTACCGCTTGCAAGGGTCATTCCATCTGGACTAAAAGCGACGGAACGCACCCAACCGGTGTGCCCCTCAAAATTGTGGATAAATTCACCAGTGCTGGTATTCCACAGCCTCACCGTTCGGTCTTCACTGCCACTGGCAAGTATCATTCCATCTGGGCTAAAAGTAACGGAACGTAGCCAACCAGTATGCCCCTCAAAGGTGTACAGACATTCGTCACTGTTAATATCCCACAGTCTTACTGTTTGGTCTGAACTGCCACTGGCAAGGGTCATTCCATCTGGACTAAAAGCGACGGAACGTACCCAACCGGTATGCCCCTGCAAATTTTTGAGATATTCGCCACTCTTGAGATCCCACAGTCGCACTGTTTGATCTGAACTACCACTGGCAAGGGTCATGCCATTTGGACTAAAAGCGACGGAACGTAACAAATTATTTTGCCCCCTCAAGGTGTAAAGGCATTCGCCACTACTGATATCCCACAGCCGCAAAGTTTTATCTCCACTAGCACTAACAAGGGTCGTGCCATCTGGGCTAAAAGCAACGGAACGCACCCAACCGGTATGACCTTGCAAGGTGTAGAGACATTTACCAGTGCTAATATCCCACAGTCGTACTGTTTGGTCTGAACTGCCACTGGTGAGAGTCATCCCATCTGGACTAAAAGCGACTGAACGTACCAAATTGGTATGCCCCTGCAAAATGTGGATGCATTCGCCACTACTGATATCCCACAGCCGCAAAGTTTTATCTCCACTAGCACTAACAAGGATGGTTCCATCTGGACTAAAGGCGACGGAACGTACCCAACCAGTGTGACCTTGCAGGGTGTAGAGACATTTACCACTGCTAATATCCCACAGTCTTACTGTTTGGTCTGAACTACCGCTAGCGAGGGTCATCCCATCTGGACTAAAGGCGACTGAACGTACCCAACCAGTGTGTCCGCTAAAGATTTGCAGGCATTGACTACTGCTAATATCCCATAGCCGTACTGTTTGGTCTGAACTACTGCTAACGAGGGTCATCCCATCTGGACTAAAGGCGACTGAACGTACCCAACCAGTGTGACCTTGCAGGGTGTAGAGACATTTACCACTGCTAATATCCCATAATCGCACCGTTTGATCTGAACTGCCACTGGCAAGAATTGTCCCATTTGGACTAAAAGCGACAGAATCTACACAATTGGTGTGTCCTTTGCAGGTCAAAATTTCTTTACCACTGGCAGTTTCCCACAAGTTAACTACACAATCACTATCACCCGTCGCAAAAACTTTGCCGTCAGGACTAAATGCCACTGATAATACGGTACTTAAAGCTTTACTAAAGAAAGAATTTTTAATTTCTGCGCTTTCAAAATTAACATTTCGCAAATTTGCGTTACTAAAATTTGCTCCCTTAATCACCACACCGCTCAAATCTCTGCCCTGCAAAGCCTCTTTATTAACCTTAACTGCTAAAGTTGCCGCATTTCCTCCGAGATAACCCACTTCATCGGAGATTTTACCTCTTGTTGCTTTTATTATCTCAATTAAACCCTGATTGTCCCCTACCATTGGCACTAACAAATCCATCACTGCTTTTGTTAATGGTCTTTTCCCAAATGTTTCCAGCAATTTCTCCAAACACTCACTGACAAATCCCCGTAAGGGTGTAACAGAAACAATATTCCCTGTTGCATCAACATTGCGGCGAAAATAGGATGACCAAGTATAATCATTAGGCTGATGATTATTTAAATATTCTTGTGTCTGAGCTAATCCAGTAAAATCATCAGCCAATACCCCCAACTCAGATGCAAACTTATACGCTACAAAAAACTCTAACAATGAGCGGTGAGCTGGAGTATAATCCCCATGAGCATTGCGAATCAACATGGTTTGTCCCATCATATCGTAATGCCAATGGTCTAAATCCTTTTCTTCTTCAACTATTGCACCAAACAACCTCCGAATCCGAGTGGGAAATTGGCGATAATTTAGGCTCATTTTGTCATTTGAGAGCATTTCCCAGGATAATTCACACAGGAAATACAGTTTATCTGCAAGGGAAGTAAAAGTACGTTCTGCTTTGATGTCCCTTTCCATTTTTCGCCTGACTGCGTACAAATATACCCGTGATATATCTATAGGTTTTCCAGCTTCGATATCTGGTAATGCTTCTAAAATTAATTCGCTCATTACCGGACGACGCGATAAATCTAATAATTGGGGGCTCCCCATCACAAGCTCTACTGTTGTATCTTGGGCTTGATGGGATAATACTTGGCGAATTTGCGCGTTGTTGAACTTCTCCAGTTCCAATATTTCAAATTGGGGTGTTTCTCCAGTTAAATTGGCAACGGAAGCTTGCAGTTCTGCATTTAATAAAGCACGTCCTTCCTTTGCTTCTGGGAAATGTTCCGTACGACAAGTTAAGATTACTTTGGCTCCAGGAACAACAACCTTAGCTAATTCCCAAAAATTATTAATCATTTCCTGACGGTTTATCCGCGCCGCCATTTCATCAAAACCATCAAATATCAGTAACAGTTTTCCCATACGGTTGAGTTGCTCGAAAGCCGAATAACCGGGTATAGGGATTTCATGCTGACGAAAAAAAAACTCGGAAAATAGCGATTCCACACTTACTGCTTTCGCATAATCTCGTAGAGAAATAACCAAAGGTAACCGGGGAAGTTGAACACCACTTTGCTGTGCATCCCGATATCGCTGCAATGCGACCCAAGCATAATGTAAGGCAAACCAAGTTTTACCCGTACCAAACTCACCTAATATTGAAATATGTTCTTTTGCTGGGTCATCTAACCAACGGTTAATATAACCATCAATCCAACCATCTTCTTCTGTATAGTGACTAACTCCAATACAACGCTTGCTAACTGGACCTAGTTCTTCTTTACTACAAGCCAAAGGTACATACCTTTTGTCAATACCCCGTCGTTTTACCTCTGCTTCTAACCAACTTAGATAACCCCTAAAGTCAGCGTCGATCGCTACAAGTTGGTCGAAGGTATAGCATTCTAAATGGCAATTTTCTTTCTTTTGAACTTCACAGCGTGCCATCTTACTAATACGCCTGTCAGTTACCAACCAACCTTCATCAGTACGTTTTTCTTTTACTTTTGAACTTAAAAGCCTTACATCTTTAAGTCCTATTTCTCCTATTATCCCACGCACCAAAATTCGGTCATATCGGTTACGTCTTATTGGGATATTGATAATCCACTCAAAATAACTATCTTGCCAAACTTCATATCCCTCGAACTGATAACCCAAGGTTTTAAACCAACCCATCATCTGTTGAGCTAAGGGATTTGAAACCGAAGGTACTTGAAGAGTCGAAATTTGAGCTTTGGGTAGAATAGTCTTGTTTTGTGGTGGAAGTCCTAGTTTTTCTCTTACCTTATTCAGATTTACTTCTAGAGTTACATTTTTATCTTTGAGGTTAATCAGCTTGAATTTCCAGCAGGCTTTACCTGCTACTTTACCATTATGATTTCTAGGACGTTGATCTTGTAATAGTTCTAACTCTTCTAAATATCTAATAGAATTTCTTATTTGTTCAATGATATATTTTTCAATTTCTTTTTCACTTTTACCTTCAACCTTAGCTTCAGTATCGGTTATTAATTTCTGATTATTTCTTTTTAAAATACCTAATAGGGCTTTTAATGTTGTACCTGATTCTGATGTATTACCTTTTTTGTCTAAAGTAAATCCAGTGACATACAACTGGTTACTACAAATCCATTCAACTTCAATTTCTTTCTCTATGTAATAAAAATTATTTTGATTTGAGGCAAGTTTCAGTAGAGCTTCGACAAGATTTTCAGCATATTTTTTAGCCAACATTCCTTTGCTAATGTTAGTCACCCTTCTTTACTTTTACCTCCGTTAATGTTGCTCACAAACTAACTACATAAAAAAAGTTAAGTTGTCATAGAGATTATGAAGTCTGTAATTGTATTTGCTGCAGAAAAGCAGAACTCTCAAAATTTTTTATGGGCAAATTTACGTACGAGATATTAAAAATTAAGCTGCACCAGAAAGTGAAGCTGTCACATGTGCGTCATAGATATCTAAACGCAAATATTATACCTGTTTGAGGTCATTTCAGATCTTTTTTGGTTTAACAAGAAGGGAAGAGTCAACAGGGAACAGGGAGGAACGACATGTTTCTTTTTAAGAGTGAAAAAACATTGGGTCCCGCGTCCCCCAAAACATTTAATCTCTTACTTTATTCGCTTTCGTGGAATTTAAATTAAATTAAGTTTTGCGTAATAAAAGTTTACATTTTGTTGAAAATCCAGTATTAGAAGTTTTCCTAAAGGCTAAAAGTCTTGTCACATCCAAGTTGTGGTTATGATTCTGAACGCTGTTTTCCTAAGCAAACTAGTACTGATTCAGTATGTTAATAAATTTTCTCTAAAGTTTATGGAACAAGGATTTGCCAGCACCTTTAGGCAAAATGAGTAGTGACCTTACTTAAGTACTTGCATCGGAAAGTCATAAGCTTGATATTTAAATACTGACCAGGCATAAGCTTGATATTTAAATGAAAATGTTGATTTTACTGAAGGTGAAATTTTATTCACAAAAAAATAACACTGACAAAGAAGCAATGAAAAAAAAGCACAGAAAAGCAGAAATGTTTTTTCAAAGAGGTTTTAAACAATATGGTGCTGGTAATCTTGAGAGTAGCATAGCGTTTTACGACAAAGTGCTTGAAATTAGACCTGATAAACATCAAGCTTGGTACAGTCGGGGTGTTGCTCTTACTGCATTAGGAAAATTAGAACAAGCCCTGACATCTTACGATAAAGCACTTGAAATTAAACCTGACTACCACAAAGCTTGGCATAGTCGGGGTGTAGTGCTGTATAGATTGGGAAGATTAGAAGAATTAATTGCATCCTACGAAAAAGCGCTGGACATCTCTGAAAAACAAATAAATCGTAGTAAAAAGTTAATAAAAAGACTTGAAATTAAACCTGAATAAAACAAAGTTTTATTTTACAGACTGATATTCAGGAAAATTTAGGAAGGGTGATTACTACCATATAGCGATGCATAAACATCAGGGGATTTTTGGAATACAGCGTTTACACAAGTTTTAACTTTACTCATTGAAGTTCTCTGGTGTGAATGGAAATAATTTTGTAAATTCAAAGTAGCAAAGAAAATAAGTGATGATATCAGGTTTAACAGAATCTCCTAAATCTAAAGAGATTAATCTCAACTACAAAAGGTTAATTTCTTATTTGATTGAGGGGTATATAGTTGGTGCCGAATTACAAACTGCAAAAATTATGTTATCTGTCTGTGGAAAATTAGCTTTTCCTCAAGATAGTTGGTATTTGGAGGAGAAGGATTTCTTAGGATTCCCTTTACAGCACATATATATATTGAACTTTATTTGGTCTAAATATATTGGGTATAGTGGATTCGATAGACAATATTTAATTTGGAGAGAAACTGGAGATGATTCCCTTAGTGCAGGACTAGAATTTGGTTGGGTAACTGTGAAAAAAAGGTCTTTTAGTGACGATTTTAAATACTATTCAACCATTAATTATGAATCAAAGGGGATATTTTCACGCAAATTGTGCTTACCTCGGGCTTGGTTGATATTGTGTAACAAGAGACATGTTGAATATTTTGCAACACAAAACCGGCTTAATGACCTGTGGCGTGTTTATAATTCCTTCAAACGAATAGCTGGTATATTTGAGGAACTTATGAAATATGATATTGATAATAGTGACCAAGACAAAGAAGATGGTTACTGTTGGAGTTATCAATGGAGTATTTTCTCTGAACTAATGAAACGCATGGAACTGTATAAATCTAATATGAATGCTCTAATGTTTTTAAGAAAAGAAAACTTTGACTATGCTAAAGGATTGATTAAGGATGTGGAAAAACTAGACAAAAAATCAAGATTAAAATTACAAGAACCATTCCTTCCATAAAGTACTTATAGGGAACGGTTTTTATATACCTATAAAGCAAAATCTCACGACTAGGGCGTGTTTTCAAAAAGTTAGTTTTTTGGGCGCTCAATGTGGCTACACCGCATCATTACTTGTGACAGTAGCATAAGTCCTGAGTTTCTTATTTGTTGATTTTATTACCTTTATTTTGCATTGACCCTAATTTTCCTATTGATTAAATTAATCAACGTTGACGCTTTTTCTCTTGCAAACGCATTCTTTTTTCTTCAGTCAAATCATCAAAACATTGGGGACAGGAAATTCCTTCCTCGTACTTTGGTGAAGATTTCTCTGTTTCCGAAATTGGATAACCGCAACCAGCACACATCTCATAATTACCAGCTTCTAAACCGTGACGGACTGTGACTCTTTGATCGAAAACAAAACACTCGCCCGACCATAAACTTTCTTTTGCTGGTACTTCTTCTAAGTATTTGAGAATTCCACCCTTGAGGTGATACACTTCCTCGAATCCATGGGAAAGCATAAAAGATGTAGCTTTTTCGCAGCGAATTCCACCGGTACAAAATAGGGCTACTTTCTTCTGTTTGCTTGGATCGAGATTTTCGAGCACATATTCAGGAAACTCTCGGAACGATTCAGTGTGGGGATTTTGCGCGCCTTGAAAAGTCCCAATTCCAACCTCATAATCATTGCGGGTATCGATTAATGTGACTTCAGGATCGGAGATTATATCATTCCAATTTTGGGGATTAACGTAAGTTCCAACTTGTTCGCTTGGGTCAACATCTGATAAACCGATAGTGACAATTTCTTTTTTCAAACGTACTTTCATACGCTTAAAAGGTAAACTTTCAGTATAGGACTCTTTATGTTCTAGATCCTGTAAGCGTGGATCGGAACGCAAAAACGATAGTACTGAATCAATACTCTCGCGATCGCCAGCAATCGTACCATTAATACCTTCTTCTGCGAGTAAAATCGTCCCCTTCACTCCCCGATCTTGACAGTAAGATTGCAAAGATTCCTGTTTTTCAGTAAGGTCTGGTAATTTGACAAATTTATACAGTGCAGCAACTACTAAAGTCATAATTTCTTAACTTTTTAAACAGTTGAATTTCAAGTTGATTATATGTAGGGAAGATTATTTTGTGTGCTTTAAAATTCTACATTTTCCCAAACTTTATTATTGGCGGAAAACTTAAATAAGTTTAAAATATTTGCTGTAAACTGCTGTAAAATTTCAACCTGTAGGTCGAAATCGCCACATTTATCATTTACAATAATTTTAGTAAAGTTAAAATACTGAAGCTAAAATACTTAAGTATAAAGTAAATATTTTTTAACCGTCTTTTGACTTTTGACTTTTTACTTTTGAATTATATCTTGGGGGTATAGCTCAGTTGGTAGAGCGCCTGCTTTGCAAGCAGGATGTCAGCGGTTCGAGTCCGCTTATCTCCATATAAAAGTAAATAGAGACGGATTAGCTTAGTACTCACAGAGAAATAATTATCTCCTCTGGAACAGTAAATGTTAATCCACCTCCGGTGTTTATTTAGTTTGTATAACGGACTTATTTCATCTTAAGGGATAGTAATTTATGTTCAGTTAATAGGTTTAACCAATTAAAAATTTCTAATAGTCACGGTTAAATAAACCAAGCAAAGGTGCCAAAATCAATCCAAATACAAAACCACCGATGTGAGCCCAGTAAGCAACCCCACCCGTTTCTACGCCCATACCTGCAACTGCTTGTAGACTAGCAATACCAGATATTACGTTTTGGATAACGAAGAACCCTATAAGTACATATGCAGGTACCCTGATTGTAGTGATAAAAATACCCAGAAATACAAAAGTATTAACAACTGCTCGGGGAAAGCGAATTACATAAGCACCTAATACACCTGCGATCGCACCGCTTGCTCCCAAAGAAGGAATCATCGAACCTGGAGAAATAATATATTGACACAAAGCTGCCAAAGCTCCACAGGCTAAGTAAAAAATGATGTATTTGAAATGACCCAAACGGTCTTCAATATTGTTACCAAAGACCCAAAGATACACCATATTTGAAATTAGATGCCACCAACCGCCATGCAAAAATTGAGAAGTAAACAGAGTAGCCCATTCCGGTAGTCCTTGGTTAGCCGCAAGTATCACAGGACATTGAAAAGCAGATCGGGTAAATGGAACTAAAACACCAAAGCTTTCGCTTAATTGTCGCGGTACTAGTGCGTAGGCTTGAAAAAATTGGCAAAGCTGAGCATCGGGTAATGTAAATTCGTGGAGAAATACGACAATATTGATGGCAATAAACCCATAAGTAACATATGGGGTAATTCTGGTTGGATTTTCGTCTGATAGAGGAAACACAGGTGGGTTTTTCCTAATTACTAATTAACTGCAATATAGCTTGTGGAACTAGCGAATGCGAAGGATAAATCTTTCACCTGAGTTGTTTATTTTGGGGATTGGGGAAAGTGTGGGGAGTGTAGGGAATTTGGGGATTAGGTATTTAGAATAACATAATGAGGAATAACTTCTGACTTCTTACTTATTACTCATTACCCATTACCAATTACCCATTACCCATTACCAATTACCCATTACTAATATTGCTCTTCAGCTTTGTCACTGAATAAACCCAAAATTGGACCTACAATTGCTCCAAAGACAAAACCACCCGCATGAGCCCAGTAAGCAATACCACCACCCTCCATACCAATATTTGTTGGAGCTTCTAAGCTCGCAAACCCATAAAAAGCCTGTTCTAAAAACCAAAATCCCAAAAAGAAAAAAGCAGGTACCCGAAATGTCGGGAAAAATATACCTAAAGGAACCAAAGTTAAAACTTCTGCTTTGGGAAAACGAAGAATATACGCACCCATAACTCCGGCGATCGCACCGCTAGCGCCCAAAGAAGGAATTAGAGAAGTCTGGGAGAAATACCATTGGGCTAGACCAGCTAACACTCCACAAGTCAAATAAAAAATTAAATATTTTATATGACCCAATTTATCTTCAATATTATTACCAAAAATCCACAGAAACAACATGTTTCCACCTAGGTGTAATAAACCACCATGTAAAAACTGAGAAGTAAATAGAGTTGCCCATTCTGGTATGGGTTGATTCACCTGCACCCCGGCAAAACTTAAGCTCAACTCTCGCGGTACTATAGCAAACAAATGGAAAAATCCATTTAAAGCTGGTGCAGGTAAACTACTTTCATAGAGAAAAACTAAGACATTAAAAGTAATTAACCCAAAAGTTACATAGGGTGTAATACTAGTTGGATTATTATCTCGAATCGGTACCACGGGTTTTTGTTCGTATCAATATATATAACCACGATAGCGAGATTGTCTCAGTTTTACTTCTAGCTTATGGATAAACTTAATAGTATCTATTAGTATCTTAAAGTGGAAGATAAATTACATCGTTCTACTATACAGATAATTTGTAACTGGTAAATGTAAACCGTAAGGGCGTGGCATTAGCCATAAACTGTTTTTAACTGGTAACCGATAACTGTTAACTGTTAACTGGTAACTGTTGACTGTTAACTGTAAATAATTCCTTAACGGCGATCGCGTTCAAGTTCGTATATCACCTTTTCAGTTAACCAGTTAACCGAACGTCCAGGATTGGTGATATTTGCACCTGCAATTAATCTATTAGCGGTTCGGCGATCATTGTATAAAAGCTTCAGAAGTCTTTTGCGCAATGGTGGACTAGCTCGATCAATCCAAGAACCATAGTTTGATGAATTAATATTGGCGTTTAAAGACTTATTCCCTTTATTAATTCGCCAGATCAAACCAGCGCTTCCAGCACCCACTAACCCGATTGTCAGTATTCTGCTCAAATTACCAAGACTATTTGGATTTCCACTATTAGTTTGAGTTATAATCTGACTCACGTCACTATCGAAACTCTGACTGGTAAAAGATTCTGTTAATGAGTTATTGGTTTGCAGTGGATTAACACTAAGAAAAGAAACAGAAAGTAATGTAGTTGCTAAAAGTGTAGTAACGAAGTTAGATAAGTTAGAACTTCGACCAGAACTTCGACCAGAACTTCGACTGGGACTCAGACTAGAACTTGGACTAGAATTGCGATGAATAGTTTCAAGCATAAAATTAATAACTCCTTATAATTAAATAGTTACAAGTAAACTTTTATAATCAGTAATGACCGTTGAAAAACGACTGCTCAGCGAACCGTTCCATTGGTTATTCTTAGTGTGACAATCAAATATGACAAAAAAGTGTCAACCTAATCCAAAGCATAGTAATTGCATGATAGATAATGCATTTTTGCCTGTTATTGAATAAATGAAAATATTAGTGTTACTAAAAGCAAAAACCCCAGCATTAGATGCATAGGGAATTTCATGAGCAAAATTATTCTTAAAAGCGGAATTATTCGGTAGATCAAATTTTCTCGCAACTATCGTAATTATTTATCCCGACATTAAATCCATCAGATGGGAAACTGATTTTTGGGGTCTTTGGACAAGGGAAATCTAAGTATTTTTGTGTTTTCTGGGGACGAAGTAGTGAAACTATAGTTCGCCTAATACGCAAAATTATTTCAGTATTACGAAAGCCCAAATGAGAATACAATTTTCCAAGTAAACCTTCTTCAATTGGTTGAAAATCTGGTTTTAACTGATAAACCCAGTTTGCTATTTCACAAGCCTCATCTAAATGAGTACGGGCAATTGAATGGGCGATAATCCAAAGAATTTCACAAGCTGCATCAATTCTTCGAGGTGTTAATTCTCCCCTAATCAACAGTTGATTGATAATATTTTTATAAATTAATAGATGCTGTAAATCAGTCCCTAAACCTTTTAAACTTGTAGCAAATAGTAACCGTTTTTTACTATGATGGCGACGACAAAGCGTTGGTTCGTAGACTATAGCTATCTTGGGTTTTGCTAGAGCAACTTCTAACATCAAGCAACGATCATCTCTCGATGCAAACCCAGCAGATGCAAATGAAGTTCGGTGGGGAATATTTTCAATTAACTCTCTTTTGAAAATAAACGCAGAGTAATGAGAGCTATCTCCTTCACCTAATTGCTGAGCAATAAAATCATCGCAGTCAATCCAGTTTTGACTTCTAATTAATTCTTCACGTTCATTATAAATTTCGTAACCGCCAACCACTAAATCAGCTTGGGTTTTTTCAGCTATTTCGAATTGTTTATCATTCGCATCTGGATATAGCCAATCATCAGAGTCTAAAAAACGAATATATTTCCCTTTTGCGATGTGAAACGCTCTATTTACAGCCCAAGGTTTTCCCCAGTTACTAATTTGTCTTAAGGTTACGAGATCGGGTTGCTGTTGCAACCATTCCCATGTCCCATCTGTACTAGCATCATCAATAACAATGATTTCGACTTTACATTTACTCTGGCGACAAGACTCTATTGCCTTCGGAAGAGACCAGAGGCGATTATATGCACAAATAATTACACTAACATCCATATGATGCTTTAAATAATAGTACTTAAAAACCGAGCTGTATTACTTGATATCTGAATCTAAAATTTATTATTAACGTTACACATTTAATATCGGGAATACGAGTAGCAGATAAAATTTCATGAAAAAATAAAATTTATTAAAATAAATACTTATCTATTGAAGAAACTACATTTATTTTAAAAACATAAAACATCAATGGATAATTGGTAAATTTATATTACTATTAGCTTTAAATTAAAAATATATAGTAAAGCATAATACATTTATATCTACCTAAGGTCATATTTATCTGAGAACAAAAATCAACCAATCGTTGTGTATAAAATATGCATACGATCAAATTACTTATTTATTAGATTCTATCAATCTATAAAAACACGTCATAATTTATTGTAAATCAACGAGTTTAAAAAAAATATAATTTACTCGAGATTCAAAAACATAGTAGATAACTTTATTGTTACTTTAACGTAAATAGAAATAGAGCAAGTTTTTTTTTTATAAAGCACTTTATTTATAATTTAATGTTATGGTTTTCTACAATTTACAAAAAACATTGACAAAAATTGTAGAGACGTTGCATGCAACGTCTCTACTACAGGATTTATCTATTCACAAATCAAATATGATTACTATAGTCCTATAGATGGTAAATTTTATAACTGAATATCAAAGCTAAATATTGCAACAAATAATTAAACACCATAGGTCATAAAATTGTTATGCATAAGTTTGTGATTTAGACCCAATCTTGAGACGCATAAAATATTTCTTAATCTTGATGCTTACAAGAAGAAGTGAAAATAATCACAATAGAATATTTTGATAGTTGCTAAGTAAATAATTAGAGAAATAGTCGGGTATGGATATCGAAGAGTTGAAACGACGTTATGCAGCAGGAGAGAGAGATTTTTCAACAGTAAATCTGAGCAGAGCCAAATTGATCGGGCTGGATTTGGTAGGAATTAACCTATGTGCAGCAAATTTGATGGGAGCAAATTTAGCTAAAGCAAGAATGTGGGGAGCAAATTTGAGTGGTGCTAACTTAGCAAAAGCTAACTTGACCCGTGCGAATTTGAGTGGAGCCGATCTAAAAGATGCTAATTTACGGGGTGCAAAACTAAGGTACACAAAGCTATATGGGGCTGCTTTAGATAGAGCATGTTACGATAGCACCACAAAATTTACTCAAGGATTTAACCCTGAGGGTAACAACATGCATAGATTCTGAAGTTTGTACATAAAGTTCATAAAATTATTAGCCTCAGAAATCATAAACTGCAAATTAAAAGATAAACTTAAATTTCGCTATATTTTTGGGGAAATGAGTCAGATTCCGATAAGATAACAGTGTACGCATAGATACGCATAGGTATTAACAGATAAGGTAAAATCTGGCTGTAAATCTGTGCTATACCGCAATTTTATGCGGATTATAGCGATTTTTATTGCATTGAAGGCACAACATAAAATATACATGCTCGGCCTACCGGGTAACCAACGGGTTCAAGAAAATTAGTTCAAAAAAGTGACAGGAAACATTTGTCTCATTGCAACGAGAATCGCAATCAAAGTTATAAAATTAGAGTTCCATTGTTAGCTTGATTCAAATCTAATTGCAAAGATTACCTGGAGGCTAACAGATAAATAATGCTTCACCTTTGTAAGCCAGAATGCCTGTCTGTTAATTGCTCTATCTATTTCCTGCGTTTCATTGGAAAGGAGCTATCAATAATATAATGTCCGATATCCATATTCATAATTTAACTGGCTTGGAGCAATCAAATATTCAAGTTCTAAATTTCCCTTGCCTACCAATCCAACGTCCAGTACTAATGGTTGGTCATGGAACTAGAGACGAGCAAGGGAAACAAGCTTTATTAGATTTTGCTACAACGTATCAAAGTTTAGATCTTTCTCGTCCAGTTATACCTTGTTTTTTGGAACTGACTGCTCCGACAATTCAAGAAGGTATAGATGAGTGCATTAAACAAGGCTACACGGATATTTCCGTACTACCTATACTGTTATTTGCTGCCCGCCATAATAAGTTTGATGTGACCAACGAGTTAGATAGAGCTCGAGCAAAATATCCTCAGCTAAAACTTCACTATGGGAGACATTTTGGTATTACCTCAGGGATTCTTGAACTCTGGAAAGAGCGTTTAGCAGTACTCGATCTCCCCGAACATAACCCACAACAAATTGCTCGTGAAGACACTGTTTTGCTATTTGTTGGTAGAGGTTCAAGCGATCCTGACGCTAATGGTGATGTGTGTAAACTTGCACGTGTAATCTGGGAAGGTAGCGGCTATACAACTGTAGAAACTTGCTTTATCGGTATTACTCACCCCAGGCTAGAAGAGGGTTTTCTGAGAGCAAGATTTTATCAACCCAAACGGATTATTGTTTTACCATACTTCTTATTTACTGGTGCACTAGTAAAAAAAATCTTCCGTATTGCAGCACAACAACAACAAGAGTATCCAGAAATATCCATAACGTGTCTACCGGAGATGGGCTTAAACTCTCAACTTTTATCTGTACTGCGGGAACGAGAAATTGAAACCCAAGTTGGACAAGTAAACATGAACTGCGAGATTTGTAAGTTTAGATTGACAGCATTATCTTATGGCGATGGTGAACTCCATCATCATCACGGACACAACCATTCTCATTCTCATTCCCATTCCCATTCCTCGGTCGATCCCTATGCAGATGTGAACAAATATCACCAAAGAATTTGGCAAGCACCTTAAGATAATTCAAAAACACTTGATTGAAACTCCCCTGACTGAATGAAGTACAGGGGATTTTTGCTTCTAGGACAATGCTTACTCAGTTAAAATCTAGGATAAATAGGCTATCGTCTAAATCAAAATTCTCAAAAAATTCATGTCTAAAGAATTTGTAATTGGGGCTAAAGTCCGACTTGTAACCCTCCCACCTTATATTAAAACAGCAGACCCTATGCCTATGTTGCGTCCCCCTGATATCTTGGAGGTGGGAGAAGAAGGTGTAGTACTCGATCGCCGTCCTGGTGGATATTGGGGTATACGCTTCACCAAAGGAGCATTTCTAATGGATAGTCAATACATTGAAGCCATTGATACAGCAACTACTGAATAGGTAACTAATTGCAACTAATAATTGTAAACTTATTTAAAGTTGTGGATATTTAGCTGGTGTTATGGTTTCCCGTCGGAATTTTTTAAATATACTTTTTGCTTTGTGTTTTGCTGTTTTGGGATGGCTCAATTTTGCTCCTACAGCAAATGCATTGGGTGGTAAATTACCTGATGTTAATCAACTTGCACCCGAGTTTACTCTTTCTACTAACACTGGTGATGGTGAAGTTTCCCTATCTGACTATCGTGGGAAGTGGGTAGTACTTTACTTTTATCCCAAGGATTTTACTCCTGGTTGTACTATAGAAGCACGACGTTTTCAGCAAGATTTACCTAAGTATATCGAAAAAAATGCTCAGGTAATCGGCGTTAGCGCCGACGATATTGATTCCCATGCAGAATTTTGTGATTCTGAAGGTTTAAAATTTCCTTTGCTAGCTGATACTAGTGGGGCTGTAAGTAAAGATTATGGTTCTTGGATTGGTTTTGTTTCCATGCGCCATACTTTTATTATTGATCCAGAAGGCGTACTGCGTGAAACTTTTGTAAAGGTTAATCCCTCGATTCATAGTACTGAAGTTTTAGCAAGACTAGAGGAATTGCGCTCAGCAGCTTGAGAATAAAATTAGTAACTTCAGTTGTTAGTTGCAAAAATTTACTAAGCGATCCCCCTTGCTCTAGCTTGAGAAGGGGGAAATTTGTCTCAGAATTGGTAAAATTCGCTTCATAAAAAACCTCGCGGGAGCTTGGAAACAAGCGTGGCTTTAGCCCGGAGAGTGTCAATTGATAAGAATATTTACTAATTCAGGATTCTTCGGTTGTTCTGATGTTGTCAGAGTCATTCTATGTTTTCGAGGTAAATCTATGGCTCGTCAACGTTGGGCTTCTAGAACTGTTTTTTTGCTAGCAGCTGTAGGTTCAGCAGTCGGCTTAGGTAATGTGTGGCGCTTTCCTTACCTAGCTGGGAAATATGGTGGAGGTGCATTTCTTATACCTTACCTCATTGCCTTAATTATTGTTGGTACGCCAATGCTAATTCTGGAATTTGTGGTGGGACAAAAAATGCAGCAGGGTGCAATTGGCTCTTTCCGGAAACTCCATCCCTACGCGGGGGGTTTGGGTATTTTTACCATGATTTCTTCCTTGGTGATTGTTTCTTATTATGCCGTAGTTATGGCTTGGTCTGTGATTTATTTTCTAGCGTCTTTTGGGGTGCAGTGGTCGGATAATCCTAAAAATTACTTTAATAACAGTGTTCTCCAGATTAGCGATGGAGTTAATAATTTAGGAGGTATTAACTGGTCTATCCTTCTTTGTCTTACAGTCGTTTGGATTTTGATTTATTTTTGTATTTGGCAAGGAACAAAAAGTGTTGGGAAAGTAGTTCTTTATTCAGTACCTTTACCAGTTGTTTTACTGGGTTTACTGCTGTTACGTGCAATTACTTTACCTGGTTTTTTAGATGGCTGGAGAGCTTACCTTAATCCGGTTTGGAGTGCACTAGTAGATCCGGAAGTTTGGACATCTGCCTTTTCGCAGATTTTCTTTACCCTTTCACTAGGATTTGGGGTGATGATTACTTATTCTAGCTACAAGCAAGAAGATGATGATATTGCTCGAGATGCTTGGTCGACAGCAATCATAAATAGTGCAATTAGTTTATTTGCAGGCTTTGTGGTGTTTGGAATTTTGGGTTACATGGCTTCCCAAACAGATACTCCCTTAAAAGAACTAGCAGCTTCAGGTCCTGGTCTGGCGTTTGTGGTTTTCCCAGAGGCTTTGAGCTTGATGCCATTACCCTGGTTATTCAGTATTTTATTTTTTGTGATGCTTTTATCCTTAGGGATTGATAGTGCGTTCTCAATAGTCGAAGTATTGAATGGAGCTATTCTGGATCAACACAAACATCTCAAACTTTCTGTTGTTTCATTTTGGGTTTGCATCGCTGGATTTATTGCTGGAATAATTTACACAACTCGTGCTGGACTTTATTTTTTAGATATTACAGACCATTTTCTTACCAACTACAACTTAATATTGGCAGCAATTTTCCAAGTCATCCTGGCTGGATGGATATATGGAGTGGAGCCACTCCGAAGACACATTAATCAAGTTAGTGATTGGCGAGTTGGTAAATGGTGGAATATTTCCATCAAATATGTAATTCCAATAATTTTAACCTGTTTACTTGCTACCCAGCTTTCTAAAGATATCAACACGCCTTATGGAGGATATCCGGTCTGGGCTTTGGGAATTGGTTGGGCGATTGTTTTGATTCCACTTATGTTATTTCTTTTATGTCTGCTGAATGACTGGAGAAGAAATATCGAAGTTTAGTTTAGTTTGGTTTGGTTTGGTTGAATTTTGAATTTTGTCTTTGTTTACGGAATATATAGAAAAAAAAGGCAAGCTAAATATTAAATTACCTGTTTGAATTATTGTCTTATTTAACAGAACCGCTCACACTCAAACGATAGCTTGCCGATCCTTTACTCGATCTCCGACTGATTTGCATAATAATTTTCTGCTGATTTTGAACCTGTAATTTTTGAACTTTACGCTTACTTTTTGAAATGACACCTACACCAAAAGATTTTAATTTATTCCCATCAAGATCGAATAAATCGACTGTGATATAGTTCAAAGTATTCTTGTCATCCGGAGCTACATCTAAGGCGATCGCAACTTCTCCCGGTTCTGCAACAAAGCTGTAGAAGTATTCACTTTGATTATCTTTATCGTTAAACTCAGTGGGGAAGTCACCTTCCCTCACTGGTCTCCAGAACGGTGCGTAAAACTTTCGCTTTACACCGCTCCTCAGTGTACGACTACTACCATTAATTTGTAGTATCAACCTTACGTGAGTGAATTTGGTCGTGGCAATATAAATGAACTAACAACAAATTTTTGTCAGCATTGTTGCCTCCTTTAGACCTTTTTATGATATGGTGTTTTTCCATCTGGTCTGAGGGTTTAAAACTAGCTCCACAGTGAGCACATTTCCCTTTCTGTTTCTTTAGCAGTCGGGATTTTTGCGGGTCAATTGTTTGATAACTGTCCCCTATGCGTTTACTCCAATATAAAGCGTCACCATCGTAGGGAGTTCTGGTTCCTTCTACTTTTACCCATTTGACACTAGCTGGAAAGTTAGTGTGACAGAGTAATTCCAGAGAATTTTCACCACTTCTATAAACGAATGACCATTGCCTACTTCCACCGAAGTATTTATTGGCTATCCATTTTCTATTTTTATGAGGGTGACGACGTTTAGCCCATCTCCATAGTCTTGACCACATCAGGTTTTTAACTTTGGAGAATGATTTTGATGAATGCCAAGGCGATTGATAATTACACCAACCTCTGATGATAGGATTTAGCTGTTTAATTAATGCTGCTGCATTTACAGCTTTCATCTTGTCACACCATTGGTTGAGATTATCGTAATGGGTTTTGACCTTTTCCTTGGAGGGTCTAATGATGGTTTTAAAACCTAATAATTTCTTCCTGGTCGTTTTACCAGAATGATGTTTGCCAACTTTGAATTGTCTGATTTCAAAGCCTAAGAATTGAAATCCGGCTTGTTCATCATTAAATGTTTTCAGAGTATGGGCGATTCTGGTTTTACTAGTGTTTAACTCAAGTCCGATTTTTTCTAACCAATCTTTGACTAATTCCTTACATTTATTTATCGGTTCTAGTTCTTCACATAAAATAACAAAATCATCCGCATAACGAATTAATCTTGGTGATTGAAATTGCTTTCTGTATATTTTCCAGGAATCAATCCATCTACCTTTTTCATCGTTAGGAAACTTGTTTTCTATATGTTTTTCTAGTCCATGCAATGCTATATTAGCTAGTAAAGGAGAAATAGACCCACCTTGAGGTGTTCCCTCAGAAGTGGAATTATAACCCTTTCTTTCTGCCCAATTACTAAAGTCAATAACTCCAGATTTAAGCCATGCTTTAATTTGTCGTGAAGCTAAAGAAAAGGTTTTTATTTTTCTCAATAGTGCTTGATGATTAATACAGTCAAAACATTTGCTTATATCGGCATCCAAAACGTATTTTGGTTTTTTGTTGATAGAAGCGAATATTGCTGCAATTGCATCGTGACATGAGCGGCCAGGGCGGAAACCATAGCTATTTGGCTCAAATACGGCTTCCCATTCTGGCTCAAGTGCTAGTTTGAGAAGGGTCTGTTTTACTCTTTCAAGGATGGTGGGTATTCCTAGAGGTCTTCTCTGTTTCTTTCCAGGCTTAGGTATCCAAACCCTTCTGGTTGGTTGAGATTTACCATCTAGTTTCAGATTTTTGGCAAGTTTGAGACGTTCTTTGGGTTTTAGAGCTTTTACTCCATCAACACCCGCAGTTTTCTTTCCCTTGTTTTCTTGAGTTACCTTTCTTGTTGCGAGTAATTTTCCATAGTATGAGCTGACCATCATTCGCTGGAGTTTGTGGACTAGCTTTTTATCACCTTGTAAGGAAGCTCTGTAAATTCGTTTTTGCAACTTAAATACCTGGAATTCAACTGCTTTCCAATTGATTTCTTCCCACGTATTCCATTTCAACTTTGATGTAATCTCCATACCAGAACTTATTAATTGCTTTTAACGAATGTACTTCTCGTACAGCAGGTAAGCTATTGGCTTATCCTCATCCATTACAGATGGGCGTTTGCTTCTTCTTACATCCCTGAGACTGGGGTGTTTCTTTGCGGGTAACTACTCCTATACGGAGAACTTTCCCAGTCTTTGAATCGTTCCTATTTTCCGTTGATTCTGACCTTAGAGTTATCCAGTCCACCGGAAGTATTAGATGACATCGAAACATACATAATAATATATGTTTCATCCTTAACACCTTCTTGTCCTTATTTCGGACGCTGGGTATCAGCCTTATTTCCCAACTTCGCAGTTACGATGGTTTGTGGATATTCGCTTTCACTACTCATAGTCAGTTGCTTGCGGTGACACCAGTTATGTAGGCTACTAGTGGAGGCCGCTTTTAGTGCCGCTTCAAAACCAACGATTACCATTCCTTAGCCCTGGACACTATGCTTTCAACCCGATGTCGGGGTGGAAGGATTTTCACCCTCACGGAAGATAAGTTTTCTCGGTTTCAGATTATTACTAATCTTTCCCTATTGACCAAAATTTTCTTTTGGTGAGGAGAACTTCAGAAATTTATTTCTTGGTATCTCCAACGACCCGCACAATTATCCCTGCCACTATCCCTAAGTGATCCAAGTTTTTTATTTGAATATCTTCTATTTGGTGATTCATTTTTTGTGAGATTAAGGTTCATACTTGATTCTTAATTTTCTCACTTTTCAAGATTTTTATTTATGTAAAAACCTCTTTTTCTTTTTTCTGAATATAAGTTTTAAATACAAGCGCGATGTTTGGGAGAACCATCAACGTCAACCCGCAAGCTATATTCAGTATTTATACATAGACGCTCAGTAAATATTTTTAGTTTATTGATAGTCACCTTATACTACAAAGTGAAGTGCGGGATGTAGGTTAAAAATTACTCAGATGAACGTTATGCCAAATTCAAAAATCTAGAACCACAACTCAAAGCCAAGTATGCCAGAGGATTGCATTTACCTCTACTGTGGAAAGATGCTTTGGTTCCCCCCTTCCGTTTCGATCCACAAGATAAACAACAGAAAAAAGAGATTTATTTTGTTGGACTTAAAGCTAAATTCAACTCCCAACAGGATGCATTCGAGTTTAACTCACTATTAGCTCCACCCACTTTGGAACACCCAAGGCATTTTCGTTACAAGATCAACCAGGAGAAGAAAGCTTCAACTAAGAGCAAGAAAGGTAAGAAGAAAGACAAATCAAAATCTTAGGCGGGAAAATACTTCCAAGCAGGAGAATGCTCCCAAACAAGAGAATAATAATCCCAAAATTGAGAAACCATCAACAACCAATGATACTAAAATATCAGAACAATTTGATAACTCGCGTTTAGACATGCCAGTCTCAGGAAAATTAGAAGTCACAATCAAAATAAACGAATATTCTAAAATTAGTACCTGTAAATATTGAATTATAAGAAGAGAACAGAGGACATAAATTCTTTTCTAGCAAGACTTACAGCTATCTTGTCTTAGCAGTACTAGATCCAAAACATCTATTACCCAAGATTTATCCCCATAATCCACAATTACATATTTAGTAATAATTGAAAATTAATCTATTGATTTATCTATTAGCGACTAATCTTAAATAATTATTTCTCTATTTTGGATTAATTAAATTTTATTTGTATAACAACTTGATAACTGTAGTATAATATTTAAACTAGAAACACGGTTAACTAATATTATTAATTCCCTAAACTCTCAAATATTAGATAATAATTAAATTTTATATTGATTGCTTTTACTTCTTGGACGAAATATATTTTATGCATAGTAATTGCATAGTAAATACTATGTGTCATTTCATCAAGTTATTTTGATTTGACTCCGATATTTTAAGTTTTTACATAGCATTTGCATTGTATTTACTATGTCATGTATCCTGCTTATCTAATACGGGATCATCTCCCTCAAAAATGGAGTTTGATATGCAGGCAAAATTTCTAAGGGACTTCAAATTAATAAAATCTCCAACCGTATCGCCACGGTCATTGGCGCGTGCCGTACAAATATATATTGGGTGAAATCAAGAACTGCTGGCGCTTGTTCACGCAGTGAACAAGCGACGGTTGGAGATTTTATTTTTTGGATCTTCCTAAGGCGCATATTTTAATATTACATCCCATATTCCGCAGGTGCGATCGCAAAATGTTGTATTTTTAAAACATGAGTATTTCAGCATCGCAAATCAAAGTACAAAATATCGACCACTTGGGCATAGTGGCAGGGATTATTGATGAAATGGGTAAAGTTATCGCAAATTAACCAACTGCTTGGAACTCATCCCCAAGAAATAATCAGTGCAGGTCAAGTCGTCAAAGCAATGATTATCAACGGCTTAGGTTTTGTCAGTGCGCCACTATACTTATTTGAAAAGTTTTTTGAAGGCATTGCAACCGAACATTTATTTGGAGAGGGGATATACCCAGAACATTTGAATGATGACCGCTTGGGCAGAGTCTTAGACAAGCTATATGATGCAGGATTAACCGAAATCTTCATCCGAGTTGCACTGTCGGCAGCAGAACGATTTGGAGTAAAAATCAACAGTTTACACTTGGATTCTAGTTCATTTCACGTACATGGAAATTATGGAACTGATGCTGATAATAAAGCCGAGGTGGAATCAGGGTTAATTACAATTACATATGGTTATTCCAGAGATCATCGACCGGATTTGAAACAATTTATTCTCGACTTGATGTGCAGTGGAGATGGAGATATCCCCTTATATCTGAGAGTTGCAAATGGCAACGAAGTGGATTCAGCTATATTTGGAACACTTATCGCCGACTTCCGAAAACAATGGCAAATAGATGCTTTATTTGTTGCTGATGCAGCTCTTTATACTAAAAAAAATTTGCAACAGATGCAAGAGTTACGATGGGTATCTCGAATTCCTGCAACCCTAACTGCAGCAAAAGAACTATTAGAAAATATCAATATTGATGCATTTATACCAACTACAATTCCAGGATATCGTATCGCCCCATGTTGTAATAATTATGGTGGTGTGCAACAGCGATGGCTGGTGGTAGAAAGTGAAGTTCGTAAAGAATCTGACTTGAAGCAACTGGAAAAACGTCTAACAAAAAGATACACACAAGCACAATCTCAACTACGAAAATTGTGTCAACAAAAATTTGCATGCTCTGAAGATGCACTAAAAGCAGCCAAAGGACTTGAGAGTCAGTTGTCATTTCATCAACTCGCAAATATTGAAGTTATTGAACATGCCCAACATCATGGGCGTGGCAGACCCCGTAAAGATTCTCAACCAACACACTTGTATCAGATTCAAGCTGAAGTTATACCCAAAGAAACTGCAATTTTTGTTGAGCGAGAACGGGCTGGCAGGTTTATTCTCGCCACTAATGTTCTTGATGTTAACGAGCTTAGCGACGAAGATGTTTTGCGTGAATATAAAGCTCAGCAATCTACCGAACGTGGTTTTCGATTTCTCAAAGACCCATTGTTTTTTACTTCCAGTGTATTTCTAAATTCAAGCAAAAGAGTTGCAGCTTTGGCAATGGTTATGGGTTTGTCTTTGCTAGTTTACAACTTGGGTCAGAGGGTATTGCGTCAATCCTTGGAACAAACATCCCAGACAATCAAAAACCAGTTAGGTAAGCCAACTTCCACTCCTACTCTGCGTTGGGTATTTCAATGTTTTATGTCAATACATTTATTAACGATGCCTTCGGCTATGCCCTCCGGGCTTATCGCTGGCTTGAAACAGATTTCCAACCTCAGTGAAGAACGATGTTGGATTCTACAATTTTTTGGTGCTCCTTGTCGTAAATATTATCTCCTTTGCTAATTAAGCTGCGGAATGTGGGTTCTACTGCAATCACACTCAAAAAACCCATTAAGGTTTTCATGCCCTGGAAGACGCGCGGCTGCGCCACGAACGGCAGCAAGTCTGTTAACGGGAAAAGTCAGGTTTCTACTGGGTTCACCAAAAGTTGCCAAGACTCCGAAAAGCGTGTTACTCGACATCAGAGTTTGTAGCCCCCTTATTTGTATAACTTTTTATTTTTATTTAAGTAAATTTTATTTATTGAAAGTTCCATAGGCCATATTTTAATGGTTTCGTCCGCGCTACCACTAACTAAATTTTGACCATCCGCACTGAAGTTAACTGACCAAACAGGTTTAGAATGCTCTGCTAAATTATTCAGCAGTTTACCAGTGGGTAAATGCCATAGATTAATAGTTTTATCGTAGCTACCACTAGCTAAAATTTGTCCATTGGGGCTAAAGGCAACCGATTTCACTGCTCCTAAATGTCCCATTAGTGTGTGTAATACTTTGCCATTATTTAGTTGCCATAGCTTGATAGTCTTATCATAACTGCCACTGGCTAAAATCTGCCCGTCAGGGCTAAAGCTAACCGACCTTACTGATCCCGATTGTTTTCCCAGTATGTTCAGTATTTTACCTTCAGCAACCTGCCAAACTTTGATCATGCCATTCTCACTACCAGTAGCTATAGTCTGACTGTCTGGGCTAAAAGCGACGGATCTCACCCAGTCTATATTTGGCAATATATAGAGTAACTCACCCGTACGAAAATCCCATAATCTGATAGTTTTGTCAAGACTGCCACTGGCCAGTAATCTACCATCGGGACTAATAGCAATTGCTTTTATATAATCTGTATGACCTTTAAAGATATTAATAAGAACACCAGTTTTCAGATTCCATAACTTAATCTGGTTATCCCAACTACTACTGGCAAGAATATCACCATTAGGACTGATTGCAAGGGATTCAATTGCATCATGGTGTCCTTTAAAACTATGTAGTAACTTACCTGTATGTAAATCCCAAATTTTGATAATTCCATCATAGCTACCACTAGCTAAAGTTTTGCTATTTGGGCTTACGGAAATCCCATAAATCCAGGCGGAATGTCCTTTCAGAGTGTTAGAAGATCTAATATTTAACCAATACTTAGAAGCAGATGTAAGTATCTCCAATTGTGGAATCAATCTAAAACTGTCAAGACTAGCAATAATGAATATTGTTGCTATTATTAATACTGCTGAAAATTTCCAGTAAATTAACTTTGAAATCATAGAGAAAAGACCTATTTATAGAGATATTTAATCATAAATCACGTGAGTTCGAGTTAAAAATATTAAGGCAATACTAAATCAATACTACATGTTATTTTACGGATAATATTATTGTCATTTTGGCAATTTTATAATGCAATTTTTTGTCTTAAATACTTATTATTCTATTAATTTATTATTTTCGGTTGAGTTATAACTTTGCTGAAATTTTTAAACGTAGTAATAAGCTTATCAATAATACAATTTCTATAATTCATTCTTAGAAATCTGAAAGTAGTGTTGTTCGCTATAACTTTCCATATTCACTGCGAGAAGTTGATAATCTCTTCAAGGGGTAGTAACTATCTTTTAAATAATGGCAGGACTTACGCAACTGTCATAAGCAATGGTGCGCCGGGCGCGCACCGAGCGCCTAAAAAATTAAATTATAGATATAGCAACATTAGGGCGTTTCAGTTACTCAATTAGATAATTTGAAAGTAAATTATGCTTTATTTTGTAAATAGTTTGACCTGTTTTATAGGCTAAACTTTTTAGCCTAACCCAAACCAACATAGCACAAGCAATATGATTTCTTTGAAGACGGGCTTTACGACATTAGTATGATTCAATACCAGTTAATTGCTTTATTTATCGGTGGAATTTCTCTATTTTCCAATGAATATTGCACACAATAAGGTACAASATCCGTAGAAATTTGGGATAAGTCATTAGTCGCGACATAATTCGTTTTGTCGGTAGAGACAGATACCCGGAAAAGTTTCACTTTATTATCAGCAGGTAACCCTTTAATTTTTATTATTTCACCACATTCTAATTCTTCATTACTCTATTCTAAAAATTCTATATTTTTATATTTTTCTTTACCAAAACTATCATCTACCAAACGATTAGTTTTTAAAGGACAATAATAAATCTTATCTAGACTATCTATATAAAGCATTAAACTTTTGACTGCATACCACGTATCCATTAAAATCATGTTAAAAGGCAGATTTTTTGATATACAAGGCCTAAAAGCATATTTTTAACATGGTCAATTTTAATTAACTCATCATTTTTGGTATTAAAAATACGGTAGTTTATTACCCAAAATTGTAACGTTTTAGGATTAACAAATATGTAACTTACTATTTCAATTCCCCTGATAATACCATGTTCATTACCACTATATTGTCTTCTAACTATTTCTATTTCGAAGGAAAATCTTTTATCTACAACCGTATCATCAAATATAATATAAGCATCTTCATCAATTACTATTAAATTCTTGACATTATCCCAAAGTAAACGAGGAGTTAACTTTTCATTTTTCAAATAGTAATTGATTTTATCATGACTAATATTTTCTAAATGTTCTGCGAGGTTAGCAATAGTATAATTAATTTGGCTGTTAAGTAAATATTGGCAATAATCTAGTTTTGTAAACTTCATCGCCCTCACATTTTCTGATACACCCTCCGCAAATTGTCTCATCAAATCTTGAATAACAAGATGCATCATTAATTATTGTTATTAATTCGAGTCAAACCAATAAAACACATTTTTGTCTAATTAGTACATGTATATTATTTAGTCACGATCGCATTGTGACAGTTGCGTAAGTCCTGAATGGGAAGTATAAATAATCCATCATGGCAAAATTTTTGGTGAAGTCATATCATATTTCTAAAATTAAAATTTTATCCCAAAACTAAGACTCAAAAATAGATACCTTGAAAAGGTTACCATTTGAATTTTTAGTATTTAATGATAATTTATTGGTAAATTTGCTTAGGTTATTTTACTTTTTGTTTTTTTTGTTTGTTTTTATATTCAATCCAGATTCGGATGAAAAATAAAAATATTGTTCCTGCAATAGCTACAATTCCAATAGGTGTTAAATATGTCCACTTACCTGACATTTTATCCAAAATATGCCAAATTAAAATAAATATTGCTAAGTAAGTGAGTCTATGCAATTTTTTCCAGTTTTTTTTCAGTCTCCTGACACTCCAATTGTTAGAAGTTATAGCTAAAAGTGTAAAAATTATGAGGGTAACAATTCCTTGTAAATAAATCCAATATGTTTTCGTATCAAAAACATCAAAATTTCTTTTTTGTATCATTAAAAATCCATGACCTAAAGCAAAAAAGAAAGTTAATATACCAATAAAGCGACGATATTTACATAAAAATTGATGAATTTCAATCTTTTGTATTCTAGGAAAAATAATCTTCAGAATTGTAGGAAGAAGTGTGGTTATGTATGTAAATAATGCCAAGAATCCTAGAGTATTAGCTAATGATAATGTATTCATTTACGTTACATTTAATTTTTAACATGAATTTTCATGATGAAAAACAGCCCCTAAATAAGGTAGCTATGAGGACGAATCAGCCATGAAGCTGAGCTGTCAATTTCCCATCCAGGTAATCGGTTCGTTTTAGAACGGTTCGAGAGCCTTGAGTAAGATCGGCAAATGCCGTTTCTTCTTCATAGTGACCTTGATGATATCTTCACAGATACGAATCTGCCCAGAATTACAGATAAACTTCTCAAACAGAGAGGTTAGGTTGAGGTAAGAACAGCCCTCTAAATCCAATGCCAGCAGACGATAGAGATTATGAGTAAGAATGGACATTGTTAGGTCAAAGTCAACATTGATTGATCAACATCGAGGAAGAAAGCCGGTTGAGATGGAAAAATTGAATAGTATCGTAAATTTCCTGCTTGACCAACCAACGCCGAGCATACTTACGAAAATCTGATTGATGGGGAGCCTAGAGCTTGCCCCTTTAGTTAGAAGTTAGAGGACAGAAGGGAGCATGAGGAAGGAACAGAAAACAAGTACACGACTTAGGTGTTTGGTGATGCAAATTTTTTTTTCATCGGGACTGCCTTTCCTAATAAAATGACGATAGGGTGTAGCCAAACTAGTCAGCCACCTCAGCGGCTAAGCAACCATCTATGTAGAAGGCTCGAAGTACTTCATACTGTTTCTAAACTGTGAATTAAGGGATTGTAAAGAAATCTTTCGCTATATTTTAAGTCTATTTCTCCAATGTGCTGCACTTAAACGCATAATTCATTTGAGCAAGCCAGACAGCTACAAAGTGGAAGACTAATTTACCGAATCTGACAAGGAAAGGTGTATCTTTTTCTCATTCATGCAACAAAGCCGTTTCTGTTGATACTGTTTCTTCCATTAAAGAGAGTAATGTTTTGGCCATTGAGCGCTTTCAAGCAGCACTTGTCCCAAACTCAGTAACCTTATCCTTTTGGATCTTTGAACCTAAAATTTGATATTGATTTGAGTCAATTTTACCATGAACTGTGAGTAAAATAGCATGTATTAAAGCCTGTGCTTTGATAAGAGTTTCATCAAATTCTATCTGGGGATCGGATAGAGCAACAATTGCTCCTCCTACACCAATAGATATATTACCAGGAGTAACTACTGCAGTGCGTATGGTAATATTGAGGTCTGTTGTACCATTTAACCCTAAAAATCCAATTGCTCCTGAGTAAATACCACGTGCTTCTTGCTCGAGCCTATCAATAATCTCCATAGTTCTTAGTTTAGGAGCTCCAGTCATTGAGCCACCAGGAAATGCCATTCGAATACAATCAATGGCTCTCATATCTGGACGTAAACGACCACGAATAGTACTTACCAATTGGTGCACTGTCGCATAAGTTTCTACGTCCATTAATTTTGGAACATGTACGCTACCTATTTCACATACTAATCCTAAATCATTACGTAAAAGATCTACAATCATTAAGTTTTCAGCACGATCTTTTTCTTCACTACGTAGACTTTCACAAATATCAGCATCTGCTTCTAAAGTCTTCCCACGTGCTCTAGTTCCTTTAATCGGTTTTGATTCTACCCAGCGTTCACCGTTTATTTTCAAAAAACGCTCTGGGGAGGAACTGAGAATAGTAAAAGTATCAAATCGTAGAAATGCCGAATAAGGTGCTGGATTTATTAAGCGTAAGTTTCTATAAAGTGTTAATGGATCAGGGCTAACATTTGTAGAAATTTTATTAGTTAGACAGACTTCGTATGTTTCCCCTTCAGTGATTTCACGCATGGAATCTTGGATGTTATCGATGTATTCCTGGTAGGATCTACTTAAATTAAAAGTTACTGGTTGTTGACTATAAATTGATGTATTTGGAGGTAAGGGAGGTAAAATACGAAGTTGTTCCTCTATAGTCTTGAACCAGGCTTCTACCTCTCCATTTTGTTCTTTTCTAGCAAAGCAAAGTAAGTAAGTAGTTTGTTCTTGGTGATCGAACACAATGATACGATCAGACAAGAGAAAAGTCGCATCAGGAAGCTGCGAAATATGCTTCAAAGTTGCATTACATTCCACCTTAAGTTCGTAACCAAAGTAACCAACGAATCCACAGTTGAAGTCAAATGGTAGTTCATCGGACTTACAATATAGATTATCAGTCTCACGCTTTAGATAATCGAAAATACTTTCCTTACGAAACGTCAATTTGCCTGACTGAGTAATGGCCAATTTTCCAGAGTGGGCATAGTATTGAACCAGTAGACTATTGGGACCATTACTATCTCCCATGAAAGAAAAGCGAGAAAGACCTTGCTCTACTTGACTGCTATCAAGCCAAAAAGCGATCGATTTTTCCCCAAATAAATGCACAAACACCTGCTCTGTATCTAGATAAATATCAAGTTTTTTACTGTAAACTTCATATTCATTATTCTGCTGCGGGTAATACGAACTACCTTTGGGAATAATGGAAAAATTATCATCATTTACTTTTACTACTGATCTTTTTTGAGAGTACTTCTTAGTTATATTTCTAAAATTCTGTAGCAAGTAATAACCATACTTAGTGCAGATAGATTCTGGGTGAAATTGTACACCCCAAAGCGGGCGGTCTTTATGGCGTAGCGCCATCACTATTTTGTCCTTAGTCCAACCAACTTTCTCCAAACACTCAGGTAATACTTCTGAAACAATTAAGGAGTGATAACGTACAACTGAGAAACCTTGAGGAATACCTTCAAAGAGATCAGTCTCATTATGGTAGATTTCACTCAATCGTCCGTGCATTACTTGTGAAGCATGTATAACATCTCCACCAAATACATAACCCAACCCCTGGTGACCAAGGCAAACACCAAGCAAGGGTACTTCTATATCCTGAATAACCTGTCTACAGATACCGAAGTCTTTTTCTTTCTTTGGATTTCCAGGACCAGGAGAAATTACTACATTATCAAATTCTAGTTTTTTCAACTCAGACCAATTAGCTTTATCATTACGGATAACGATAGGGAGTTCTTCATTTACTTCTGCGAGCATCTGGTAGAGATTGAAAGTATAAGAATCGTAGTTATCAATAAGCAGTGTCTTCATAGATTTTCTTCTTAGAGGGTGTTTATAGATCAATACGGTTCAGTTAAGGCTCTAATTCGTGTAAGTTAGGTACTGTCTCTGTTAGTGTCACGTGTTCACCGCAATAATCCCAGGGTTGTAAAAAAACTGTATCAAAATTTCGTTCTAAAAAGCCAGGGTAGTGCGTCAAAGAAGTGTGTGGGGATATGATAGTAAAGAAAAAATAATCATCACTATCTATGGAATGCCCTTTATACAGTCATCACAAGACACATAAGCATGGAAAAAAAGGAAGTGGATTGATTATAGTCACTAGAGTTAGAAAGCATAGCAACAAATTTATTGCTCAATTAGGATACCCGCAAAAATAACTTCCTAATTTAGTGTGATGTAATAATTCCATTCACCATGAGAGTTGTCTTTGTGTAAATTAAGTTGTTTCATTTTTCGGTCAGAGACTTTGATACCAGTTTTGTAAATGTTGGCATAATCGCCAGAATAAATTTTCCCGCGATATGGGAGCAGACAGAAACAACTGTAAGATTAGTCTTTACCTATTTCAACTGGATTTGGGTTCATAGTCGCAAGGGAAATACTGCTGTCATGAGAGCCGGGTTAGCTACTGCTCCTTGGAATTGGGATGATCTGATTACCTATCCCACACTTTGCTGATGCACAACCGAAAATTATTGGGAAGTTATTTTTTACAAAAGTTTTCGATCTACTAAAAGTCTTTATATTAGAAGTTTTTTCTGCTTATCCAGTAACTCTAGCACAGCATATAAACCATCGAACATCACTGTAAAAGCTTTGTAGGCACGGTCAATCAATTCAAAGATATTCCTTTCTTCGCTTTGAGTAAGTTGGATATTGTCGAAGGAACTTTCAATATTCTCATTAAGGGATTCATGGCTTTCTTCAACTCTAAGGTGGTAGTAAGAGAAGTATTTAAGAACGCTGGAATAACCAACGCGTTCGGTTAAATCTGCAGTAGCTTGGAAGAAGGAATTTGCTGTGGTCTCGATAGTCATTAAAAGGGCGATCCGCTCGTAATCGTTGTAAGCCCGGAAGACTTCGGAGACGAGCGCGTAAGAAGCGTCGCGTGTGGAGTTATGGTTACGATTGTACACATCATATATAACATTAAGCTTCGGCTCCTCAACATTCATTTCATTTATATCGTCCAAGAACCATATATCGTGACCCCCATCCTCAATCCGGTGAAGTTGGGCAATCTCACGGAGCTTTGGGTTTGTGAAGCGTACTTCGTTTAATCGAAGGATATCTTGGAAGGTCATGGTCCAAAAAGCTATACATTGAGCAATTGAGGTAAGTTGTTCCAAAGAATCACTCTTGGCAATTTTTTCAAAGAACGGATGCTGAACAAACTGAGCTTGCTTTGGTGCAATGTAATCTTCAATTACTTTCATAGTGGGTTCCTTTATTGATAAATTTGCTGCTTAATCTTAAAGGTGCAAATATTTTGGAAATACGAAAACAATTTCGCGCTTCGTCTACAACCTCTTCTACGTGTAAAATACAGCATATTGCAGGTAAGTGAGGTGCACTAGTTCTGGTGTGTCAACGGGTAAAATGAAAGCTTACTCCATAGACTTACGAGAAAAAATAGTACAAGCTTATGAGCAAGGTGATACCTCCGTTAGAAAAGTCGCTTCCAGGTTCGGTGTAGCCAAAAGTTTTGTACAAAAACTGCTCTTGATGAAGAAGAATTAAGGTCACAACGAAGGAAGAGGGAAGAAGGAAGAAGGTTTTATGTTTGGAAGAAGCTTGTACTCCTCCCTTAGCGTAGCGTGACGTTAGTCATAACCTTCTGGGTCCTGGAAGGACGGGGCTTGCATCCTTTCCTGTCGGAAGGAAGGAAGATTTTTTTGGAAAACGCGCTTATTGACATCTTCCCTCTTTCGTCTTCCTTCTTCCTTCCGACGAAGTCGGTCATGTAAAACCCAAACCACAAGGTGGGTCAATGAAGGGTGAGTTAGATGGATGTGAAGTTCAAATAGCTGCAATGGTTGAAAAATACCCAGATGCAACCTTACTCGAATACTGTGAATATTGGAGTATTAATTACAACTACCAAAAAGTATAAATACTATGTGTCGTACCTTGCAAAAATTAACACTAATATTAAAAAAAGACGTTACGCACCAGTCTTCGTGGCGCTAGCCGTGCGTCTTCCAAGGGAAGACGCAAAGAGTCCAAAAACTTAGAAGTGAGTATTGGCAGCAAGTCAAACAGATAGATCCAAGAAACTTGACCAAAAGCATTGGCTGTAACCCCTATTTTTCCCTCAACTTACAAAAGTTTTTAATATGTTAAGTCTAAATGGTCTATTAACTAAGATCAATGAATAATCTTTTCAAAATAATTAACTTTTTTTCTGTATAAAAAATGCCTTATCACGGATCAGTATTGATTACTCCTAAACCCACCTGACTTTTCACGGGATGTGGAAAAGCCAGATTGGTTCGTGATCCTAAATCGCGAACTAAGTTACTTCTTATATTTGGAAGTTTCTTCGAGTAAATCTTTTAATCCCTGCTTAATTGTTTCGAGCGAGCGATCTAAAGCTTCGATTTTAGCCCGACGATTTATTTGCTCTAAGGCTTCTAAGTAAAGCTTGCTACCAGCTTTCCCCAAGTGCTTGTACTTAGAAAGCTTACCATCAGTCTTTGTTGTAAACATCGTTTCAGTAGCCTGTAATTTATAGTACGAGTAGTAATCCTTTCTTCCTTTAGCAAGATAACGAGCAATCCAATATCCGGGCGGAGCAACACAGCCGGAGTCAAATATATCTTGTCTTTCTTGTTCGAGGCGTTCTTTAACAGATGCAATCGAATCTATACGTTGATGTAAATCCTCTTGACGCTTCTGTGCTTTATGTTTAAGCTTACTTGCCATAAAATAATGAATATTTTTTTTTGTAAAGCACTATTTTTTATTAATTATTCTGATATTTCTGTTTAACTACCCATACACTCCATAAATTTAATCAATAGGTCTCCAATATTAAAATGGTATATGTTAAAACATTTTATGTCAGGGTAAACATAATGATTGATAAGGAGAGACTATTATCAACAATATTGAAAATCAAGTGTAATACTGCTGAGATTTAAAGCTTAATATAGTCATAATTCTTGCTTTATACAACATTTGTCTTAATTTTTCTTGAGCTTACTCTGCATCTTATACTACTTGTTGCTTAAACCAAAAAATAGAATATTTCTTGCCAATTCATATCTAAAAAACCGTGTAATTGTATCCAAAAAATTAGTTTTTATTTATCTATCTATTTTTAGAGATGTAACTATCTATACCTATTAAAGTGGCACTAAAAAATACATAACACTTACTATATTTATATCTTGTAGTCAACTATTAAAATAGATAAAAAATATAATTATTTTAAATATACAAACTGCAATATCTGTTTCAAGGGAAAAAAAAATAAGCTAGTATTTGAACAGGTAACATCTTAGTTGATGTTTTTTAAGTGTTTAGTTAATGCATTTAGTGCAGTGTAACCATGAAGAATCGCAAAAAGAACGGTCAATATACTGGCTCTTTGCTTGGTTAATCAAGCAAGCAAACTTAACTAAACTTGTCTCTCATTACAAAGGAAGTGTAACCATGAAGAATCGCAAAAAGAACGGTCAATATACTGGCTCTTTGCTTGGTTAATCAAGCAAGCTTAAGGGACTTGCATTACCAAAGTAAATTTATCATTCTGAGTATAGCGTGAAAAGAGTATAAAGCCTCATTTGACTTTTTATTTTCATTCATTCTTCTCATGATACCAAAAACTTCATGCAGCCCTAGTCGGTTTAACTGCAATACGGTTCAGTTAAGGCTAAATATTAACATTTTTGTAGGTTGGGTTGAGGAACAAAACCCAACATTTATCAGGTTTTTTGGGTTGTGCTGTCGTTTAACCCAACCTACAAAAATGTTTAACTGAACCGTATTGGGTTTAACTGGAACAAATTATTCCAGCATATCAACATATATATATGTTGATATGCTGGAATTCACTCAAATTACCGCCAAATTACCGCTTTATTTGCGAATTGCAAGATTTTAATCTCTTTATCACTGTCAATTCTTACAAATTTGTAATTATTGAATTATCAAAATGACATTATGAATACAATACCTATCTATCCCAGTCGTTTTCGTCAATTTGGAGAAGTAGAAGGCAGCACTTTTTATTTAGTCACTAATTCCAGTTTGTTGAATTTGTTCAGCATAATACCAGATAAAAGCTATAAGGATTTCAAAAAATTAACTTATGATCCGGGTGATAGCTTCCTGAAAATATTACGAGAACAAATTAGTGAATATGCTCATATTCTTGTTATCGCACCAGAATGCTTGTTTGAATCTGTACATCCGAATAATTTAGCTGGAAATCGTAAGCTTTTGATATTTCCTTGTAATTCTGCTCCGACTTCAATTGAAGCTATTGAACACTTTCTAAGATGTGGTGAAAAGACAGATCCTAAAGAGCAGGAAAAAACTGCCAATCAGTTTTTTGAGCGGGGTGAATCTGCTAACGTCTTAAAGCTGATTGATGAAGAATATCAGACGATAGCTAAATTCCACCATTTACATGATACTTATACGTGGCATGAACAATTAGGTGTGATGAATTGGGGTGAGCAACAGATTTTCCCATCAGGAGAAATCGCTTGTTTTCTGGTTGGTTTAAATGATGCAGTAAACGATACAGAAAGAAAATTAGATAGGCTTTCTAACTCAAAATTTGATTTAAATGGGGAAATACCTTTAAAGGGTTATCCAGTAGTTCACTCCGGACCTCCCTCTTTCTTACGCTCAGACCAAGAACGAATTTATCAAAAACTTTCTACCTTCAATGAGCATGCTGTTATTGCAACTGTAAAAGAAGGTATAGTTGTTGATATAAAAGCTACCCATTCATCCGCGAAGCCAGCATTAGAGATGCTGGAAAGTATGTTTACAGTTGATTCTAGATTCAGGCAAATATTCGAGATTGGATTTGCTATAAACAAACATCTTGAAATATTCACACAAAACTCTGCCATGAATGAGGTTTATGGTGGTGATAATGGTTGTGTTCATTTTGGTCTTGGAATGTTGCCTCACACCCAATATCATCTGGATCTTATATGCCCAAACATCAAAGTGCTTGGTAAAAATGATGAAGTCATCCTAGGAAGTCATTTAAATGGTAGCAAGAGAGAGAACGAAAAACAAACAAGGAAGATTGTTTCTCAAAGGGTTGCACAATGTCCATGTCTTGGATAAGAGGATTCCTAAGGAAGGAATTTGTTCTCACTTATTGGAAGGATTAAGAAATTACAATAAGTCATATTTCGCAGCAAGAAGAAGAACTGAGTTTCTTGAGAATGACGGCTTTATTGCATGAATGAGAAAAAAACACACCTTTCCTTGGAAAAGTTAGTAATTAGTCTTCCACCTTGTAGCTTTCTGGCTTGCCCAAATGAACCATGCGGTTAAGGGCAGCACATTGCAGAAATAATTCAACAGCTTGCTTCTCAAAAAAGCGTCGTCTTAACTTACCCCCAAAAATGGTTTTGAGACGGAATATCCTGGTTTCCCTGCAGAATGCTACGCAAACAGGTGAAGAAGACAGAGGGCAGAGGGCAGAAGGCAGAAGGGAGCAATATGGTAGGGGCTAGACCTGCGGTCACGCTGCGCTAACCGACCCACTACCAATTGCAAGCCACCAAAATGGAAATTTTGGTGGGGGTCTTAAACCCTTGCTCCCTGCGGTCGCCAGAAGCTCTACGGCAGAGGCTTCAGCCGACGCCGCAGGCTCTAGACCTTCTGCCTTCTGCCTACGAACTTCTGCCTTTCCTGATAAAGAACGTCTATGATAAGCACTCTCCTGTTTCCATTGCTTAGATCCAACTTCACCCACCCTTCCTATAGTTTCATCCTGTGGATGGGGCAATACTTTCTTTACAGTTAGTATGTTACAGCAATCTTAGCGTTACTACGAGGTGGAATCACTGCTTTAGCTTCCCGTTGTATGATTGTGTCGTAACAATTAAATGTGTCATAACCCTCATCACCAGATACTTGTTCAATATACGACTCAACCTGCTCTAATAATTCGGGTAGGCTTTGTTGCATAAATGAATCCTAAAAGGAGAAAATAATGTAATTGTGAGTCTGAGTTTGGGAATATTCTGTGTGCCATATCCAAGTCCAATAAGAAATCTCAATACCGAGTGGGAAATTGGTCGCAGTATGATGCAGCCCTGAAACAACGGGGTAGTCTAACATTTTGGATGGCGGAGGGCATGATTGAGCAGTGGTTCAATAAGGAGAAAACTGTACGAAAAGGTGCCTCAAAGAAGTACAGTGATCTAGCAATAGAACTAATGGCAATGCTACAGTCCTTATTTAAACTTGCAGAACGGCAAACAGAAGGCTTTGTCAACTCAATTTTTACTCTCATGGGAATTGATATCCCAGTGCCAGACCATTCAACAAAGATATATGGAGTTCGCGCAAGCGCATGCCCTCCGGGCTTTAGGTGAATGGGAAGTACGTCAACATGGGGTTGGTAAACGACATTGAGAGGGGAAATTAAATTTCCACTCATTTATGCAACAAAGCCCTTTATTGCGGTAATTTTGAGGTTTTAGTATTTTACGCCCAGAGGTGCAATATCTGAGAATTATAGTACCTCGATTTCCTATAATATTTTGGTATAAACGGTAATCTTCCAAAAATGAATGCTTTCCTAAAAGGCTTATGAATCTGTTTGGAAATCTGGTTTTTTTTAGGTCTAAATAAGAATCTTAGAAGATATCAAATAAGAAATTAGGAGGATTGAAAAATGTCAAAGATTACAATACATCCTGAGCGTTTGCGTCAATTTGGTAATGGAAAAGGAAATGTATTTTATGTTGTAACCAATTCCAGGTTATTAGATAAGATAAAAATTGAGTATGAAAATCACTACAAAGATTACAAAATAATTTCATATGATAAAGGAGATAATTTTTCAAGAATACTGAGCGAGTTAATTCCTGAACCAGCTCACATTCTTGTGATTACCCCAGATTGTTATTTTCGTTCACCTGAGCCAGAGCATCTTGGACAACACAGAAAGCTCTGTATTATGGCTTGCAATTCCACCCCTACATCAGTAGAATCAATAGAACATTTCCTAGAATGTGGTGAAAAAACTGATCCCTACGAGCAAGAGAAAATTTCTGAGCAATTTTTTGCGAAAGGAGAAGCTGCTAGTCATCTTAAGTTTGTAGATGAGAAATGTAAAACTGTTACCATATTTAGGCATTTAGATGATGGCATACAGTGGCATGAACAAATAGGAGAACTGCAATGGGGAGAACAACAATTATTCCCATCAGGAGAAATTAGCGTTCTGCCAGTAGATATTTTTACCTTGAATTTAAATGTTAAACTTGATATTAATGGAAAGTTAGCATTAAAAGGAATTCCCGTATTACATTCAGGTACACCTTCATTTCTTCCGGATGACCAGGAACGAATTTTTCAAGCACTGTATGCTATGCGAAATCACGCTGTAATTGCAAGTGTACACGAGGGCGTTATTACTAATATAGAAGCATCTGATCCATCTGCTCAATCTGCTGTAGATATGCTGCAAGCTATGTTTGATGTAGATTCCAGGTACAGGATAATTATCGAAATTGGTTTTGGAGTTAATCGCCATTTGAAACTATTTCCTGGAAACTCTGCTATGAATGAGGTATATGCTAACAATATTAATGGAACAGTCCATTTTGGGCTTGGATTGATTCCACACACTCAGTATCATCTGGATATTATTTGTCCATCTATAAAAGTACTTTCTGATAAAGACGAATTGGTATTTGGAGGAATGAAGTAGTTTGTACTTATTCAAAGTTAATTTGTCTTTGCTCTTTTGAAAAAAATAAAAGCTTCATGTTCTGTTTCGGTTAGTTATAAGTTATGCATCCTACTATAGAAAATTCAAGTTTGTGCAAGAAATCACTATTTCAGTTGGATGATGCTCACTATCTCAATTGTGCCTATATGTCTCCACTATCAAAGAGTGTTGAAGAGGCAGGAATTATTGGTATGCAACGGAAAAGAATTCCTAACGCTCTAAAATCTACAGATTTTTTTGAAGATAGCGAAAAAATACGTAATCTTTTTGCCAGAATAATTAATATTTCAAATTCTCATCAGATAGCGATCATACCCTCTGTTTCTTATGGAATGGCAATAATTGCAAAAAACACAAATTTTAGACGCGGTCAAAATATTGTCATCACGTCTGATCAGATGCCCTCTAATGTTTATACTTGGCATAAAGTATGCCAGAAATACGGTTTAGAATTGAGGGTAGTTAAACCTGATAGAACTTTTAACAACTACGGTAACCTATGGAACGAAAAAATTTTAGAATCTATAGACAGAAATACTGCTCTTGTAACACTGGGACATGTTCACTGGATGGATGGAACACTTTTTAAGCTTAAAGAAATCGGTCAACTTGCTCGCAAGTATGGAGCGGCTTTCATCGTAGATGGTACCCAATCTGTTGGAGCGCTTCCTCTAAACGTATCCGAGATCCAACCGGATGCTCTTATCTGCGCAGCTTATAAGTGGCTTATGGGTCCTTATTCTATTGGCGTTGCTTACTTTGGCTCTCGTTACCTAGCTGGGATACCACTCGAAGAAAACTGGCTGAATCGAGTTGATAGCAATTGTTTCCCCGACCTAGTTAACTATAAGTATGAATATCGTCCCAAGGCAATTCGGTACGATGTCGGTGAAGTAAGCAACTTCATTTTGCTTCCTATGCTTGTCAGAGCACTTGAGCAGCTACTCGAGTGGGATATTAAAAATATTCAAACTTATTGCTGCAATTTAATGAACGATAAATTAATTAACCAAATGGGTGAGCTTGGATTCTTAGTGCCTGAAAAAGATAATAGAGCAGATCATATAATTGGTGTTGATATACCAAAGTATGTGGAAATAAAAAAGTTACAAAGTATTTTGAATAGAAACAAAGTTTTAATTTCTGTACGTGGTCAGTCTATACGAATTTCACCAAACATATATAATGACGAAGACGACATGAATGCACTAATTGATGCATTACATCAATTTCGCCGCAATTAGGAACGAAAACTTAGCTCGATTGGCATCGGTTTCGGCTATCAATAGAGCCACTTTTCATCGATACATCCTTAAGTCAACTTTAGCATTTAAATGTATTACTAAATTGGAGGTGTAGTTTGTCGACAGGGTATGTTCATGGTTACTCAACCGAGGAGCAACAACGTTTAGTTAAACAGGCTAAATATTGGCAAGATAAATTGATACTAAAAGATTTACACTTTCCTGCTGGTGAACATTTACTAGAGATCGGTTGCGGAGTGGGAGCAGTACTAGGTGTACTTGGGAAAGCTTTCCCAAATATAAATCTGGCTGGAGTTGACTTAAATCCCACCCAAATCGAGCATGCTCGCAAATATTTGAGTAATATTGGTCTACATAATGCTGACCTTCGTGTAGGTGATGCGAAACAACTTCCTTGGCCAGATGCGAATTTTGATCACGTCTACATTATGTGGGTACTGGAACACGTTTCAGATCCAAAAGCGGTTTTGCGCGAAGCTTATCGTGTTCTAAAACCCGGTGGCACAATCACCCTAACTGAAACTGACTATATGAATTTCCTTATTTGGCCTGATACAATCGATTACAGATACCTACAAAAGTCATTGTACGAACTCTTCGAACACACTGATGGTCAACCGCATATAGGGAGAATATTAGGACCGCTCTTACTCTCGGCTGGGTTCGGCAAAGTTACTAACACTCCATTGGGAATACATTACTTTCGTAGCTCGGAGAATGAAGATCTACGTGATTTTGTTGAGTGGCTTTACTGTGTTATAGAATCGACAATTAATCATATGATACAAAAATTAGGAAAGAATCCAGAGCGATTACGGTCTGGTTTGGAGTTCTTTCGAAGTATTCCAGATCAACCAGAGAGTGCTGCAACGGCTGTTATCTACCGTGCTTCGGCAAAACGTTAGATAGGTCGGGTAGGTCAGGGATATTGCTATCCCTTTCCCCCCTAAGAACGGCTTGGACGCGTGGCTTTAGCCACGAACGTGACTGTGACTTCTCAGTGTAGATATTTCTCTAAATCCTGTAATGGTTGGAGGATTTTTTCTAATTTTGATTGGAATGAACCTATCCCACTAATAAAAATCTTTGAATCCAAATATGAATAGTGGCAAGGTCAATAAATGCATCAAAATATACTGCTTGACGTTCCCAGCGAACAACTAGACGACGATATTTACGTTGATACCAAGCAAAACAACGTTCTTGCTGGTATCTAGGAACAGAAACTTAGATCTTGCACCTGGAAATATAGATGTCAAAACCACAACTACGTGCAAGAGAAATTAAGCGTTCAATATCAAGTAAAAGAAGAGACACTACTACTTTTGGGAAGATGGATTCTAAGGCTGTTTGTGCAGCCTCACCCCAATCAGGTGCTAAGGATATGAGTGAGTCGATAAATAAGTCCAATGGGCAATAAAATAAGCAGTTAAAGACAGAATGAGCCAGCGATACATTCCAAGCAAAGTATTTTGACCAAAGCGGTGCAGGCCAAAACGGTGTTTTGCAGTCTTAAACCAGCCTTCTATTTGCCACCTGCGCTTTCCCCACCACTTAATGGTGTTAGCTTTTAAGGGTCTGGTAGATATGACAATTCTTTTCTCTAACCTGCCATTATCGCGTTTAAGATAATACCAAGAGACAGTCACGGGAAAATCTAAACCGACCAAGCGAACTTGTTGTCCCTGTTTATGTAAATGTCTCAAAGACCTCCCATCAACTAGTGTACGGCTGATAGCTACGCCTATAATTGCATGATATTTAAGCTTACGTATACCATGTATAAACTCTGCGCTGCCAAAACCAGTATCAGCCAGAATCACTACCTTAAAGTGTTTAGTCAGCAATTTTGGTAAGTGCTTGATTAATTTCAATCCTAGTTGGACTGGTGACGGAGTACCTTTACCTCTCCATACTCGGAAACTCCATGGTATTCGCCATCTTCCGACGACCAAATATAGCACTACTATATGTAACCCCCGTTTTCCGTTATAAACTGAGATTAAATCCTCAAATTTCTTAAATTTTCCGCATTTTTCTAGTGTTGTGAGGTCAACAATTACCTGTAAGAATGGTCTACGTCCTTTACCAGACTCAAATAAAGTCCTTAAAACAACCTCTAATATTTGGTTCCTAATAATACGAATCATTCCCCGTGTTGACCAATGATTAATATTTAAAAACCTGCTTAAAGCGCTTGCTGACTTGGTTTTAGAGTGTTCTGGCAATGGATGTCCTTGTGCTTCTAAGAACAATCCCAACATTGCTTCTAGGTTATCTTTTTGATACTTGGTAGGCATCAAATCTTTGAGGTTGTAAACTAACTCTTGGGCGGTGGCAAGCATAGTTCTTGCTTTAACTAACGAAAAATTTCACGCCCTTTTTCCCATTTTTTGCTGTTTTTTGCCATATATCCGCAATTTTTTGTCATAAAGGATAATGATAATCGCTATTTTATGGAGAGAGCAGTCGCTCACAGCGACTGCTCTCTCCACCCAATTCCATGATTATCATTTTCATAAAAAATACGGGAAATTAATCCAAAATAAGTAGAGTAAAAGGCATAAAAAACAAGAAAAAGCATTTAATTATCAGGAATAAGAGTGAATTTGTTAGCAAATAGATTTTTTATCTTAAATTTGCCAATTTTTCCTTTTATTTGCTACCACTTCTATAATTCAGTTTTAGGAAGATTTCTATACTCCTGCTTACTAAAGTATTAATACTTTATTTAAAAGCAATATTTATAACTCTCTGACACTGAGGAGAATTGATTTGTTTACTGTAGCAGTTTGACCAGTTTAATTTATATATTTACGGTTTACCCCGCTTGGTGCAAGATCTAAGTCACGAGAATATCCTTGTGTAATTAAAATCGGATTTTCTTGTCTTATTCTTAATTCTTGCTCTCCATTTTTTTGGCTATTATATTCTCCGTATAAATGTAAAGAAGTGGAGTCTAAATAGGAATATTTTGTTCCTATCTCATATTTCTTCACTACTTCTAAAGCTATTATTAAAAATAATTTGCTTAACCCATATTTGTAGAGCTTATCCATTACTCTACCTATCTTATCATCATTTAAATCTTCTGCTTTTATCCCTGCTGCTATTAAATTTTCTGTCGCTTTATCTTTAAAAAAATCAGGGAATAAATATAATGGTCTTGAGACAAAACCCAGTCCATTTAAAATGATTGCTTTTACTACTTCTCCTGTATTTACTTTTTCTCTCTTATCTATTAAGAATATCTCGTTAATTTTTTCCACTATTCCTATATCATCGTTAAACTCAGTGGGGAAGTCACCTTCCCTCACTGGTCTCCAGAACGGTGCGTAAAACTTTCGCTTTACACCGCTCCTCAGT
>NZ_LMTZ01000110.1 GCF_001456025.1 Mastigocoleus testarum BC008 | reverse complement strand
CAAGCTATGATTTTATCCTTGAAGCTCTATTTTATGAAGCATTATTATATGCATCTTCATAGAGAATTGGTATAATAGGAGTGTGAGTTCCTTAATTTATTCGGCTTCATTTAATTTTTTTTAAATGCCAAAAAATTAAATGCTTTGAACGGATATTGCATGGCTTGAAAGAAATCCTCATAAGATAGAGATTCATTATCAACTAGCCAATCTTTGATTAAATACACTGAGTAGGAATGCTCCTTTACCAAAAATTCATAAATATCTTTAGGTCTAATGTCAAAGGCAGTTAATCCACTTTGCGTACATTCAAATAGTATCGGAGGATGAAAGTCTTCTAATATTCTTGGTGCACCACGTAATGCGGCAAGTTCTCCACCTTCAACATCTATTTTGATAAAGTGAATAGGGCGGTCTTGGGGTACTATGTTATCCAAGCGCTGACATTTAACTTGTAAGTGCTCCACTTTTCCATTGCTTTTATGTAGTCGTAGTCCACTGTAACCAGAACGATGCGGTTGTACAAAAAACTCTTGTTCTCCTGTTGTATCGCTAAGGGCAATTTGCATGATTTCAACATCGGGAAATTTTTTCCGTAACCAGTTCGCTTTATAAGGAATTGGCTCGATTGCAATATGATTACCTTGGGGTGAAATCTTTCTGATACTTGCTAGTACGGAGCCAAGGTGACAACCAACATCGATACAATTTGATGAACTGCTAATTATCTTTTTCAGTAATTGTTCAATGCGGGCTGACTCTAGGTAAAGCTCTTTGAGCTCTGGATGTTTTCGCCGCTGCAGCGATAACGTTAAGAGACGAGCAAACCGAGCACTTGACTCCAATGGAGTATCAATAACCAGATGGGCTAAATACTCTTTAAACATACAAAACCTAATATATTTTGTAGAACTTTACTAAAAATACAAACAAATACAATCGAGTACGTTCTAGAATCCAATATGAGTTACTGATTCTTGCAAAAGAATAGCTACACGGCAAATAACCGTATTGTAATAAGTTGTCAGTAAGCAAATATTTCAACTTAATGCCGAGCGTATTATAAAACTATATGGCTTTTAATTGTAAGCACTAAGTCAACTTAAATGTGGAGAAAGAGGGAAGAATAGCCTAATGTGTGCATCTAAAGGTGATGATGAAAATAGCTTATTTAGTTAATCAATATCCTAAAGTCAGCCATAGTTTTATTCGTCGGGAAATTGCTGCTGTTGAAAAATCAGGATTAACAGTAGAAAGATTTTCGGTCAGACAATGCGAGTCCGAACTCATAGACCCCGATGATAAAAGTGAATTTCAAAAAACAAAAATTATTTTAAATGCCGGTGCTAAAGGCTTATTGATACAGCTATTTACAGTAGCCCTCAAAGCTCCTATTCCTTGGTTGAAATCTTTATGGTTAGCAATAAACATTGGTAGAAGCTCACAGCGAGGCATTTTTTACCATTTCATCTACTTTGCTGAAGCCTGTGTTTTACTTGGGTGGCTGCAAAAGGCAGATATTGACCATCTTCACGTCCATTTTGGAACCAACTCAGCCACAGTTGCGATGTTATGTAATGCTTTGGGTGGTCCCCCCTATAGTTTTACGGTTCACGGTCCAGAAGAATTTGATCGAATTAAGGATTTAGCGATCGCACAAAAGATTAATCGAGCAAGCTTTGTTGTTGCTATTTGCTCTTTTGGTAAAAGTCAGCTTTATCGGTGGTGCGACTATAAGCAATGGTCAAAAATTCATGTTGTTCATTGTGGAGTCGATGAAAACTTTTTGAATCAAACAGTTAAGGATATTTCCCCTGAACCACATTTAACCTGTGTTGGGCGCTTATGCGAACAGAAGGGACAGTTACTATTATTGCAAGCAGTGGGCCAATTGTCACAGGAAGGTAAAAAGTGCAAATTAACTTTGGTCGGTGATGGGGAACTGCGACCGGAAGTTGAAGCCTTAATTGCAGAATATGGATTGGAAGAACAGGTGACAATTACTGGATGGGCTAGCGGTGAAGAAGTCAAAAATCATATTGCGAATGCTCGAGTTTTAGTGTTACCAAGTTTTGCAGAAGGCTTACCAGTTGTGATTATGGAAGCATTAGCATTGGGACGTCCGGTCATCAGTACTTATGTTGCAGGTATTCCAGAACTGGTGAATCATGGGGTTAATGGTTGGTTAGTTCCAGCAGGTTCCATAGAAGAACTTAAGAACGCCATTCGAAGTGCTCTGGTGTTACCAGCAGAAGATTTGGCAAAAATGGGTCGAGCAGGATCGGAGTCAGTATTTCTCAGACACAATATTGGACGAGAAGCTGATAAATTAGTTGAACTATTCCATTCTTATTCCAAAACACTCGGCAATCTCTGAGCAATCAATGATGGGTAAGTAACAATAAAACCAGAGCTTTAACTGGTCAGATAACTATAACAACAAAATATGACATCGATTAAAAAGCTTGCCTATAAAGGCGCATTTTGGACAATAGCTGGTTTTGGATTCTCCCAAGGTCTCAGATTTGTTAATAATATTATTTTGACTCGCCTACTAGTACCGGAATTTTTCGGTCTGATGGCTGTTGTCAACACATTATTAATTAGTTTAGAGCTATTTTCCGATGTTGGTATCGGTCAGAGCATTGTTTCTAACTCCAAAGGTGAAGAACCTGAATTTTTGAATACTGCTTGGACAATTCAAATTATTCGGGGCTTTGTTTTATGGTTAATTTGCTTAGTTATTACCGTACCTGCTGCTCAGTTTTACGAAGATGAGCGGTTGTTGTGGTTACTTCCGTTTGTTGGTTTTTCTTCAGTTTTGTCTGGTTTTGCTTCCACCAATTTATCCGTACTTAACCGACAGTTGGCTTTGGACAAACTAATGCTATTTGACCTGAGCGCCCAGGTTTTTTCAATGGGTGTAATGTTGGCTTTAGCTTGGTACAAACCAAACATTTGGTCTTTGGCTATTGGTGGAGTTTCTTTGCACCTATTTCGAATGGTGGTTTCACATCAATTAAGTAACAAGTTTCGTAACCGCATTTGTTGGGATAAAAGAGCCCTTAAAGAGATTTTATCTTTTGGAAGATGGATGTTTGTGGCAACAGCATTAATGTTTCTTGCAGAACAAGCTGACCGTCTAATTTTAGGTAAGTTACTATCTTTCCAAATGTTGGGTGTTTATACGGTAGCTTATACTTTGGCTGCGATGCCACGAGAAATCATTAAAAAACTAGGTAACCGAGTTATTTTCCCGACGATTTCGAGACATAAGGATCTACCCAGAGCAACTCTAAGAGCAAAAATTCTCTATCAGCGCCGCAAAATACTGATAGGATTTGCACTATTTTTAGCCGGTCTGGTAAGTGTCGGGGATTTAGTTATTAAGGGACTCTACGACGATAGGTATATTCAAGCTACTTGGATGATGCCAATTTTATGTACAGGTATTTGGTTTTCTGTTTTATTTTATACTAACAGTTCTGCTTTGCTAGCAATTGGTAAACCTTTATATTCAGCCCAAAGTAATTTTGTTAGGTTTCTCATGATTAGCTTTGGATTACCTTTAGCATTTAACTTTGTTGGTAGCTTGGGAGTAATAGTTGTAATTGCTATGAGTGATTTACCGTTGTATTTGGTGAATATATACGGTCTTTGGCAAGAAAAGCTTTTATGCATTATCCAGGATATTTGGGCGACAGCTCTTTTTGTCGGAACCCTTACTCTGCTTATATTAATTCGGATGTATTTGGGTTTGGGCTTACCGATTCAAGCAATCCCAGGATTCAGTTGAATTCTCATCAATAATAAGAATTTTAGCCCTGAAAATAAAAATTACAATATATTACCAATTGGATAAATCCAAATATTCTAAATATATATGAAATGCTGGGTCGTGATAGACCCATTTTTTTAGACCCATTTTTTTTAACAAGCAGCCTACCTTTTCTTTTCGTTCAAGTAGGTATAGCTCTTCTGCGCTTACACCGGAAGACATTGGCTAATGTCCGGGTTAATTACCCCTTTTTAGAATGAGAGAGGGAAGTGTGGGAAGTATGGGGAAAAATCCCAAAGAATATAAAGGGGTTTTAAAAATCGAACTTGGTATAAGATCCAATACCTATAGCTAGCTAAGAAAAGCTAAAACTCGTAGCTTTTAGCGCATTTACGACGTTAGCGGATCTGTAGGACAAACAAACGAGATTTACCAATTTCCTAACCTTATTGCGTAGTCCATAAAATATCTAGGAATGCTTGAAGTCACATACTTGAAGATTTATATATTTAAAATGTTTACAGTATTTTTTATAATGAATTAATATTTACTTGTAAATATATTCCTGCATATAACTTGATTTATGTTTATATACTTACCCTTTGAGTAAAAAATAAAACTATTATGGAAACAAGTAATAGCAACTTCATAAATTATTTTCTGTTTAAATCCGCTCAACTAGCTTGATTTGAATTCAATCAACAAAATACTTATTTAAGGATGATTTAGATTAATTGCTTGAAGTCAGTAATTAAATTTACATGATAAATCAAAGAGAAAAATGAAAATAAATTAGCGCTAAAGTGCCTGATATTTACAGCTTGACAAATATTTCAAAATAAGAGCTAGTCGGTAATTCCTATCCGATAAGTTGACTAAAAATTTAACAAATAGAGAAAAATAGTGTACTATGCAACTCAATAAGGTACTGAACAATGTTACTAACTAAAAAGTACACTCACAGTAACATTAATTACTTGTGTAAATAGTGACTGCGATTATTATTTCTATGTCAGTAAACTTTCTAGTAATACCTTGTCACTAATATTGTTTACCCAATCATTCAATAAGCATTGATATTAACTTCCGAGATAGTCATGTTATGAATTTTAGGAGTCCAATGTTATTCCTGAAAACAGATAACACTTGAAAGTTCTATTTGTTAGAAATTATTTATTCAGGATTGTATTGATTTGGGACTACGTAGCATTACGTTTTTTGTTATGACATTTACTGCTTAATTACTACCTCCTTTTTGGAGAATTGGGATATCTCAAGCAATAAGTCTAATGGCATATACTTAAAATTTCTTCGTATATCGAACTTGATTATATATAGTTTGCTATGGGAGTTTGAAGTTGAAATAAGTAAAGACCTTACTTATATCTTTGAACTACTCACATAACGAATAGAAAATCAAAATTCATATTTGATTTAAATTCTGTAGTACAAAGCGTCCAAAAAAATACCTTCATAACACTTGTGCATACTTTTAATAAAATTCCGATGATAAAAAATCAAGATCATACGAGCTAAGTTAGCCCTGTCGCTAGAAATAAATTTTAGACTCACTACAAAAAGCACCAAGTATTTTGTAAGGGAATTATCATGCTAAAAATACCAACTTTATCCAAATGGTCTTATATTCAGTGGAATAGATCTGTCAAAAAACCCATTGATGGTTACACGATTTTACTTCCAGTCCCTGGTGATTTACCGGTCTTCCTAAAAATTGCTTTAGAAGTATCTGCTACTCAGGACTCTGAAGGTCTAGTTGAAACTCTTGTAATCCCTGATCGTAAAGTGAGTGGTTTTACTGAATGTTTTAATGAATGGAAAACAAAATTTGATATCAGTCCAATTCGTTTAATTAATCCTAATCCTATAGAACAGCTAATTTCTCTTTATCAAAACAATCCCCACAATAATCATTGGTTACAAATTATTAGAGGTATAAATGCGAGTGTTAGTACTCATGCTTTATTGCATGATGCTGATTTATTTGTTACCAAAGATGATTTTATGAAAACTCACTACCAGACTTGTGTTCAACGTAATTTGATGTGTTTAGGAGTTAGTCCCGTATGGGATTGCTGGTATAAAGAACAGGGGATAGATCATCTAACTGCAACTTGGGAAATAATATTTGATATTAGCTGGGCACGTCAATTCCAACCTTGGAAACATCGAGGTCATAACGATGTAATTAACGGTAAAGCACATACATTTGATACAATGCTTTACCCCCAATGTCAAACAGAACCCGATAAAATAGATCGTCACAAACAGGAATGGGGATTTATCCATTTTAACTATGTAATTTGCACCTACCGTTGGTTTCAAAAGAGTAATGGTCCTTTTGAAGACGATTATTTCCGAATTTTGTTAATTAGATTGTTAATTGATGTATTCGATCCATCAGAGTGGTCATATTCTGTGCCAACTTTAGATGTGTTAGAAAAAGGTATTACAGATAAATCGAATCGAGTTACTTACTGTGGTAAATATACTGCAGAACATTATTCAGAATTTCGTTCCAAGTTAGAGAAATTAATCACAAGTGGAATTATAGATGGACAAAAGGCTCATATTCTGCACAAGAGTATCCGTAATTTCGATCTTGCCTTTGGTTGATATTTTCAAATTTTATTTGTCAAATTTTGTTATTTATTATGTGCAAAGGTTTGATTAATAGTTGATAACTTAGAAGATGTCTATAAATAATGTGTATAAATAAACTCTAAAGAAGGGTGTGTTGGATATGAAGATAATGTTTTTTTAGTTACCTTTATCACCGCGCCATAACGCACTAGCATATAATATTAATATACAAGCGATCGTAATCAACAATATCTGTAAAATTAACGATGATACGATGATTTAAAATTACTATATCTGGTTGCGAGTCTGCGGTCAGATTATAGTAAATTATTTTTATGTTTAAAGTTAATTAAATATAATTTCACAAAAGAAAATTTATATAAAGTCTGTTTTTACAGGCAAAGACTTTACATTTTCTTTTTACAAAAATAGACTCTAGAACTTATTATTAGCAGAATAATATAATGCTCAATAAATCAGCTAGGAAATCGTTTTGAAATACCATATTGCACTTAGCCGGCAGTTTGACCTCGAGGGGATACATCAAAATGCCCAAGCAGGAAAACGCCCTTGCCACGTAATGTGGGATATAAGTCAAACTTTAAGAGCAACTGTTTATCAACCAGGTACAGAAGAGGTTTTACCTCTAGATAAGGTACGCGCCAAGGTTATCAGTAGTCCACAACATTGGGCACTAGCACGTCGATTAGCGCACAATCTTGGAAGCAAAGATGTAATTTTCTGTGCTGGTGAGGATGTGGGATTTCCAGTTGCAACTCTTTGTAGCAGTAAGCAAGAGAAACCAAAGATAATAGTTTTTGTTCACAATGTCAACCGTCCAAGATCTCGTTTCGCGTTAAAAATGCTGGAGATGAGTAAACGTGTTGATTTGTTTATGACTTACACTCCTTCTCAAGCAAATTTTCTGAGTGAATATCTGAATTTGCCACAAAATCGCATCTGCTTGTTTTTAGAACAACCTACGGATATATCTTTCTTTAAACCTGGATCGATTTCTCAGAATAAACGACGCCCTTTGATTGCTAGTGGAGGACTAGAAAAACGCGACTATTGTACTTTAGCTAAAGCAACCCACGATTTGGATCTTGATGTCAAAATTTGTGCGGTTTCACCGAATGCAGCTGCGTGCAAGCGAGCTTTCCCGGAAGTTTTACCGGGTAACATGTCTTGTCATGCTTATGATTGGGGAGACTTATTGCAACTTTATCGCGATTGCGATCTAGCTGTTGTAAGTTTGTTTGAAAACAATTATCAAGCTGGATTAACTACTATGTTTGAAGCACTTGCTTGTCGTCGACCTGTTGTCATTACTCGTTGTCCGGGAATCATCCAAGACCTGATTGACAGTGGAGTAGTGCTTGGGGTTGATGCTGAAGATGACGAACAATTACGCCAAGTGATTCTCAAGTTACTAAATAACCCCAAACAAGCCCGAGTCCAAGCCGAACGAGGCTATCAACTGATGATAGAAAAATATAACCACCGTAAATATGTTCAATCTTTCGTGGAACAAATTACTGCCTTTGAAAAGTAAAGTCCTAAAGTAATGCAAATTTATATTTGATTTTTATTTTTTAATTTTTTCGTAAACCAAAAATTATAGTTTCTTCGGTAATGCATTTTGTGTAATCGGTATCGATTTCATGCTTTGTATTACTTTTGTGCTTTATGTAATTTTCATATTTTATGTAATACGATGATTCTATAATCAGCTTCGAGACTAAAAAACGCTTTACTTACCAACGATAAGAAACTGAAAAAAGAAACTGAAAAGTAATTAAATAAAGGTTTTTAATTTAATAGTTATCTTACTTCGTAATCCTGTATCTCATAGTATTGGATTCTCATAAGTTGGTTTTGTTTGCCTTATTAGTTGATAAAGTAAATTGATTTTTTTACATGGCTCGGGAAGCATCTTCAAGAGAATTAGCATCATCACAGTTCAATTCGGGAAAACAACGGAAACAAAAACGTTTGCTCTGGGTTGATTATGCAAAAGGTATTGGTATTTTTTTAGTTGCAGTTGGACATGTCCTCAGGGGTTTAATTAACAGTTCAATTATTCCTAATTCTCCAACCTTAGAATTTATCGATCACTGGATTTATGCTTTTCATATGCCCCTATTCTTTTTTATTTCGGGCTTGTTTGTTCAGCGATCATTATCTAAACCGTTTAAAACGTTTATCCTAGATAAAGTTTATGTAATAGCCTATCCGTATTTTGTTTGGTCCATATTCCAAAGTATACTGCAGTACATAGCATCCAATTATACGAACAGTGATTTATCCCTTACTGATATTTGGAAAATAGTTTATCAACCCCAAATGCAGTTTTGGTTTCTTTATACACTGTTTGTAATTATGCTGTTGTATGGCGTGTTATATAAGCTGAAAGTAACGCCCGCAGTCTTTTTTGCCATCTCTGTTGGGGTGTATTGCTTGCATGTTTTGGATGTGAGTTTTGGACCCTGGGGTATATTATATTTAGCACGTCGTTATGCCTTATATTTGGCGCTGGGAATAATTATCGGTAAATATATAGATCATCATGATTTACTTGCTGCGAAAAATCGATTGAGTCATCTTATATTGTGGTCAATTGCTTTAGGTGGGTATTTAGCATTAGGTATAGCTACAAGCTTTAGGATGACTGAAAATATCGCAACTGTTCCTTTGGTCGCAGCTGTTGGAATTCTTGCTTCGGTTGTTTTGGCAAATATCTTGGCGAACTTAAGTATCTTACCTTTCCTTTCTAGATGGGGAACTTTATCTCTAGAAATTTTTGTCGCCCATAGCATTTTTGCATCTGTTTTAAGAATAATTTTGAGCAAAGGCTTTGGACTGAATGAACCGATCGCCCATATAGTTTTGGGAGTTGCTATCAGTATCTATGCACCAATTGCTTTAAATGATATTTGTCAAAAGCTTAATTTCCAATATTTGTTCACTCTACGCCAACTAAAAGCCAGATAACTACATGCATATCTATCAATATAGTTTTATTGATTGTATTTAGGTATGGAAAAATTGAAAAATTGAAACTTTTAACTAGCATATTTTTAAACCCTTACACAGCAGAGCTTTTAGCCAAAGTCATAAAATGCGCTAGTTTCATTTGCTGGGAGGGGTTTTAATTAATTTTGCTGTGCTAAAGCCCCACTCTGTTAACGCCAAAGGCGCAGTCTGTTTTAACTTATGTCCTACGGACACGCGCTTAGTCTAACGTCGACGCCATAAAAGCTCTAGCTGCGCTACCTACAGTACGCTAATGACTTCCCCTCTTAGAGCGCTCACTTCTGATTATTATGTAATATTGGCATAGTGAATAACCCCCAGGCTAAACCTGTAATTAAACCGAATAAGAACACCACGTAATTATTAAAGTTCCACCACCCAAACACTTCTGCTGCTAGTTCTAAGGGATACGCCATCATTAAGGTGCTAGCTCCTGCTGCACCAATCCATCCGTATTGATGTAACCAATAAAAACCCTGACCTCTTGTAGGTATATACTGCAAGCGTGTAAGTAATAAGCCGGTGATAGTTCCGTAACAGCGCATACATACAGCCATAAGGAAAGGAGATTTAAGAGCTATCCCCATTTCTGGTTGTGGGCACACGTGATGACCCATAAAATAAATAATCTCTGCAATTATGGGTAACTTTGTCACACCTGAAGCAGCTAGAAAAGGAGCAGCCAGAGGACCAACTACCATACCCGTTAGGAGAAAATCTGCGATAAAGCTAACCCAGTTAACGGTTTCTATTTGCTTTCTGAAAGTTATTCCCTGCAGCATTTTTGGTTTGAGTAAAATTTAAATTCTATTTTTTAAAAATTTTAACAGTTTATGGAAAATTGTTAAGGAAGTTGAACCAAATTTACCATTTATTTCCTATCCATCTGATACCAATTTAGAAAAATAATGAGACAGATAGATTTATGTAGAGACGTTGCAATGATTTATTGAGTTGGTATAATGCCTAAGTCTCCGTCAATTTATTGCGGAGAGTGGCTCAAGCTAAAAAATTAAGCTGCGGTGCTAAAGCACAGCTACAAACTTGGGTCAATATCTCAACATCAGATTTTCCCAGGGAAGACGGGCTAACTGTAGTAGTCCAAATAAGCAAAGATAGGTCGTTCGTACCCGGATATGCTTAGCAGGACACTGAGCTAACCCCATAATTACCAAGACATAAGCAAATCCTAGTACTGGTAGCAAGAAGTAGGTGGTAACAATGAACAGTATTAGTAACCAATCTCGAAAACGGGATAGCCAATGGATTCTCCCTAGCAGAAACGCAACTGCTACTATCCCTTCAATGAAAAGTGTCCAATAGGAAGCTGCTAACGTAAAAATTCTTAGTCTTTGACTAGTACCTAAAGTTACCTTCGCTCCTTCTTGGGGAATTAGCTTCAATGTAGATTCCAAAAGCTGATTTTGTGATAAAACGTCTGGGTTGAGTCCCCCAATAAATGTTGCGATCGCTTCAACACGACCATCGGTAAGAAAGGTATAGTGCAAAAATGACCCGTCCCAATATTCTCCAGCTAAAATTTTCCAACCAGTGGCGAACAAAAATGTTAGACCGATTAAAATACCGCCATTCCAAGCTAAGACACGGTCAGGATTTTTACTAGAAACCCCAATAGCACAAGCAAGACACCAGTAGCTAATCAAGAATTGATGATTATCAATCCACAACCAATCAGTGGCGTTCACCCACCATATCATTCCACAAATAATTACCCACATCCACCGATCAGTAAGTAAGGGAGGTGAGATTAACATCAAGCCACAAATTACTCGTAAGGGAACGTCTAGGATGACACTACTAGAACCGTAGAGTAGAAATAGGAGGATGGTCAAACGTAGAACGAGCAGATAGCGCGGCTGATTGAGGAGGTCGTCTAAGATGGACTTGACCCGTGTAGCAGCTATAAGTGCAGCGCTGTTAAAACCTTGGAAGATTGGATTAAGGTAACGGACAGCAAAGCCACGGATATGACTTCTTTTTTGTCCAACTTGTTGATGGTTCATGACCAATTTCCAGCTTCTACAGGTTCACCTAAAGGTTCAGCTAACAAGCGATTGTGATTTCTATCAAACCGCAAAGACCACCATTGGAGGCGAATTGCTTTTAAGGTTTTGACTGAATCATTTAATAAAATTGGATCTTCAGGCGTTTTGAGGCGATAGATCGGTTGGTTCTTTAGCAAGATCCCACTAACCTGAATAGCAAATTTCGGGTTTTCTCTCCGCAGTCGTTCAAGGGTAGTTTGACGTTGGACGTTTTGAGGTACAAATTTTTCCGATATCAACTCAGATGCAATTTGTTCTAAATGAATCTGTCTGGGTAGGGAGAGGATGCGACGAATTGTTGAGTTATCCAAGGAATCCAAAGCATCTAAACGTATCAATTGACCACCTTCAGCTAAACCTTCAGCTGCTAACACTCGCATGGAAGGAGAATCGACTGCTGCAAACATACCAAAACCACCACCTTTCCACGGTGATAGATTAGCTGTGTGGGCGAGATAAAATTGCAGCAAAGCCACCAGAATTAAAATTGTAGGAACTAAAAAGCGCTCTAAAAACCAAGTACCTCGATTGTTGGTGTCTTTGAGAGGCAACATAATGAAATGATAGTTATCATATTCTCAAATTTATTCTCAAAAAATTTATTCTCAATTTTTTTCAATACTATTCAAAGGATTCTTCTCGGTTCTCTCTGAACTCATCTCTTCGCTCTTTTCGGTTTTCTCGTCGCTCTTTTCTGTACTCCCGTCCCTCTTTTCGCCGTTCTCGTAGCTCACCTTGTTCAAAATTTTCCCATTTTTCCTCGCTCTCACCTTTAAAATCTATAAAATGAGGTTTGTTTCCCTTAACCTTTATTATTCTTGCATACCCAACGTAGGGAGCAATTAGGAGCACAGACACGGAAATAATTGCCAATAAAATAAATCGCGTCATGGGTTTTTTCTCTCAAAAGTTCAGAGTTTAAGAGTTCAGCTTTAAGAGTTCAGTTTCAAAAACTTAAAAAAAGAATCTATTAACTACTAACAACTCCCCAGAGTACTTTTGTTAAACCAAAAAAATTCGCCACAATTACAATGAACCCCGTAAAGCTATAGTCTCGGTTACATCTTGATAAGGTGCAAGCAGCATCTAAAATTACTAGGCTGATGCTGTCCGACTAGATACAATCTAACACGTTCTTGTTGTCTTTTGCCTGGGACTTTAAAGTTTTATTTTATACAACAAAGTAACAAGTCAAAAATATAAACATAAATATTTTGTAGAGCAGACCAGGAGGGGCTGGTTTTCCCCTCCAACAAAATAAACTGACGCTCACAAAATCAAAATGTAGGATTTTATAAGCTTTCGAGCGCAAGTTTATTGGGAGACGTCCCAGAGTTGGAGACCTCATATCGGAACGTCCCTAGAAGCAAATTTAAATCACCTCAGCAGTGTAAGGACTCGTCAACTTATCTAACTGCTGTACCAACAAACTCAGGAATAAACCTACATCTGTCACCACACCAACAGATTCTACTGAACCGCGATCGCTTAATTTTGTTACTACTGCTGGGTTAATATCTACACAAACCATTTTTACTCCTGCAGGTGTCATATTACCCACACCAATAGAGTGCAACATGGTGGACAACATTAAAATCATTTCTGTCCCCTCGAGCAATTCGGCATACTCAGTTTGTGCTTTGATTAGATCCATTTGGGTATCCGGTAGGGGACCATCATCGCGAATAGAACCAGCCAGGCAAAAAGGTACATTATTTTTTACACACTCATACATTACGCCATTGGGAATAACTCCGGCTTCTACTGCTTTAGCGATGCTACCGTGAGCGCGAATTGTATTGATTGCTTTGAGGTGATGGCGATGTCCGCCTCGTACCGCTATACCCCGACTCATATCCACGCCAAGGGATGTTCCCATTATCGATTGTTCGATATCGTGAACGGCGATCGCATTTCCACCGAGTAAAGCTTGGACATATCCTTCTCGGATCAAATGAGATAAATGTTCGCCACCACCTGTGTGGATTACTACTGGTCCTGCTGTGACAACTACTTTACCACCAGTGTCTCTGATTTTACGCAATTCCCAAGCAACTTGTTCCACAACTAATTCTACGCGACGTTCGCTGGAAACACCTGCCGACATAAAACTGAATTCTTCTGCATTACGTTTTTCCCGAGATTCAGTTTTGCGAATGGTACGGATTCCTTGGACATCTACAACTACTTCTTCCCCTACTTCTAAATCTCGAAGAATTTTACATTTAGCGACTAGACCTTTTGGGGTTTGAGTAACTGCGATCGCGCCATCCATACGCTGATTTTTTACCTTTACCCATTCACCATTGATTCGAACTTCTGTAGGATAAATGGTACTAACATAAAAATCATCTGGTGCTACGCCATTTTGCTCGACAGGTTGGAGCTTTGCGTCGCGTTCATCTTCCGGTAAGTTCACCGCACCCAAATCAATTAGGTGGGAGAAAATAGTTTCCATAACCTCATGGGAAGGTGCAGAAACACTTACTTGTGCATCCGACGTACTTTGTCTTTGCTCTCCCAAATGGAAATTTAAAACTTTGAAACTGCCACCATTGTCTACAATCAAATCTAAAGCACGGTTAATTAAACCAGAATCAAGTAAATGTCCCTGCATACGGATAATGCGACTTTCTACTTGGGTGGTAGCATGAATTTCTTCACGAACTGGTTCAGTTACTCGTAGTGTTAAACATTTTGCTGCACCACCAGCTTTCAAAAATTCAGTTAATGGAGTTTCAATTACTTGAAAATTAACTTCGGCTAAACGTGCTTTGAGATTATCCGAAGCTTTATTCATGATGACAATGCTTTCTACGTTCACCGCATTGCAAGCAAAATTTATCGCATCTGCTTCTTTAATTGCAATGCGTTTTTCCGGTGCGACTCGCATTTCAATTAAGCGGTTGGAATAGGAGTCAAAAGCGCCGGGATAATAAAGCAAGTAGCCATTTGCTAAGGGACAAAAACAAGTGTCGAGATGATAAAATCTTTCGTCAATGAGTCGTAAGGATAATACTTCAATATCAAGCCACTTAGCTAAATATGGGTGGGAGTCTAACTCCGAACGAAAACCATAACCCGCCCATAGCCAACGTCCTTCTCGATCTAAAAGTGCATCTCCCGCACCTTCAAAGGGTAAATCTTGGGGTAATTCGTGGACCGTAAAACCGTTATTTTCAAACCATTTCTTAAAATGGGGTTCCTCTCCCTGGCGCTCTTTATGTAAAAAGCGACTTAAAACTGCGTTTTCACCTAACACCAATCCAGCATTAGCTGTAAATACCATATCAGGCCAACCTTTTTCCGGTGGGACCAAGTCAACTATCGCCTTATCCTTGAGAACATGGTAAAGTTTCTGCCACTGTTCCACAGCGCGTTGTTGCGATGACTTGTGAATATTCCCTTCCATCCAAGGGTTAATGACATAGTCAACATCATAGTGTTCGGGAGAACACATTAAAAAGCGAATCGGCGAACTCATAAAAGTTGAACCAGAATATTTGATTGCTACGATTTTCCAATGTATACAGAGTGACGCAGATGTAATTTAACTAGCAAGTATTGCTTTAGTTACACTGCGGGCAGTTACGACTGATACAAAACATGTTCTATTTTACGATCGGGAGAACTCCAACTAGTAATGTATTCTCTGAATAAAAAGAAAACTTGAGAAATTATAAAAATTGTTGATGAAGAGTTATAAATTAGCGCTCATCTATTGCAGAATTGTGTGCGGTAGCTGACCGCTTTTCTAATGTTTAGAAAGAAGTCAGAAGTCAGGAGTCAGAAGTCAGGAGTCAGAAGTCAGGGGTCAGGAGTCAGAAGTCAGGGATCAGGGTCAGAAGTCAGGAGTCAGAAGTCAGGAGTCAGAAGTCAGGAGTCAGAAGTCAGAAGTCAGAAGTCAGGGATCAGGGTCAAGAGTCAGAAGTCAGGGGTCAGGAGTCAGGAGTCGTAGAGACGTAGCATGCTACGTCTCTACAGAAGTCAGGAGTCATAATGAATCCGATTTTAATTATCCTTTTTAAGAATGGGAAGAGTGTAGGAAATCTGGGGGAGTGCGAAAGGTACGGGAGAAATTCCCAGAGATGAAGGGAATACATACTGGGGATCGAAAAACATATAACATTTATGGATTAAACCGAAGTATTTACACGCACATGAAAATTTAAAAAAAATACATAAATGGGATAATTAGTATCAAAATCTACTCAATAATAGCAATAAGAAAATGTTAATGTGAACAATCGACTGCGCTGTAATTAATTCTTATAAACTCCTAAAATGCCATATCTAACATCAGCCAGTGAAATCCGTTCTCTGATTACAAAATATACTCATTCAAAAACTTTATGGATGGATACGGAAGTTGCTGATTACCAGAGTCGAAATCCCAAATTATCCCTAATTCAAATCTTGGATAATGCCAACGATCTGAGTGGTAAATGTACTTATATTTTAGATGTGTTGAATAAAACAGAATTAGTTGATGAGTTTATAGAACTCGTGATGCTAAATCCCGCAGTCGAAAAAGTATTTCATAATGCTAGCTACGATTTAAGATTTTTAGGGAAAAAGAAAGCTAAAAACGTTACCTGTACCTATCAATTAGCCAAAAAAATTCCTTACTACATTTTACCGCTGCCTAATTATAGACTTGAAACTTTAGCGGTAAAACTTTGTAATTTTCAAGATGTAGATAAAGAACAACAAAGTAGTGATTGGGGACAAAGACCACTCAGTGAAGAGCAAATAGAATACGCTTATCTTGACTGTATCTATTTGGCTCAAGTTCATTTACGCTTGCAGGAATTAATGGAACAAATATCACCTAGTCCTGCTAGCGAAGATTTACTCTCATTGGGTGAACGATATATCCAAGTCGAAGAACAACTCAAACTCCTAAAGTCAGAATACGAACACTTGCAAGAGCGCATGAAATCAGCAATGCAAGAACAAAATTTGTCGGAAACAGCCCATCTTCAATTACTTGATTACGAACGCACTACAATGAAAGTGCAATTTCAAGAACTGGTTAAATTTGTCGAAAATCAAGCAATTAATTTAGATTTTCCGATAAATTTAACGCAAAAATTGCAAAAAGATTTAGGGATTAATCTTGAACAATTACCCCTACAGATAGACAAAACTAGTCATTTTCGTCTGAAGCCAAAAAATCAAGACAGCCAATCTGAAGATGATTAAGGGAAGAATAATTAAAAATTACTAGTAACCCTATTACTAGTCACCCTAGGCTTGCAATTAAAATTACAATTTTCCCTTTTTAATTCTTATATATATTTGCTTTATTTCCACAGCACTATACTATGTCGTTCCTAAATCATCCATAAAAATTGAGTTTGTACGTAGATTTTGTGGAACTTTCCTACGGATATTACATGTTCAAAAATAAAATAATAACGCCATAGTAATTTATGGATTAATTATGGTATATATTACTAGGAAATAAATCATAAATAAATCAAGTAATTAAAAAATGTTTTTGTATTCCTATATACTTATGTCTTAACTATTTATCGTTTTGTCTGAAATTTTACTTTAAATGAGATTTATTCAAACGAAAATCTCTGCAAATAATAAAAATATAAATTACTTATTATAAATAAACTCAGACATTTTTATTTGCTTAAAGCTATCTGAATTATTACTCCATAACTAAAAAATAAATCTAATAGATATAAATATTGTGTGTAGATATATTTATTTATATTGAAAAAAATATATTGAAAATGAAATTATATTATTCAGGGTATAAATTAATTTATTGTAGAAAAATATTTTGCCTAGCTGCATCAATATTATTTGTTGCTAGTGCATCTGTTTCTTGTAGTAAAACTGAGGATGTTTTAGTAACCGAAATCGAACTAAATAAGCCTTCAAGTCCTAGAGTTCCACGCGGTAGCGCAACGGAATTCTACGTTCAAGGTAAGTATAAGCATGTTAGAGGGGACTTAAAAGGTGCGATCGCATCTTACAATGAGGCAATTAAGCTTCAACCTGACTATGGCGCAGTCTACAATAGTCGCGGACTTACCAATTTTGATTTGGGTAATAAAAAAGAGGCGATCGCAGACTATAGTTTAGCGATTCGTATCAATCCGTACGATGCAGAAGCATTTAATAACCGAGGAAATGCTTATGCGGCTCAGGGAAATAATCAAAAAGCTTTCAGGGATTACACCACAGCGATTAAACTGAATCCCAACTATGCAGAAGCTTATAATAACCGAGGTAATGCTCGGGCGTCTCAGAGAAATAGAAAAGAGGCGATTGCAGATTATACTAAAGCGATCGAAATAAATCCCACTTATGCAGTTGCTTACAATAACCGTGGAAATGCACATGCTGCTTTGGGAACCATAAGTAAAGCGATAGAAGATTACAATCAAGCTGTACGTCTCAGTCCGAATTTTGCTGCAGCTTATAACAATCGAGGTAATGCTTATGGGGTGAAGGGAGAGAAACAAAAAGCGATTAAAGATTTACAGCAAGCTGCGAATTTATTTGAAAAACAAAATAACCAACCACTCTACGAACGGGTACAGGTTAATATTAGGGATTTGCAGTCTTAAGGATGAGTAAGAAGTCAGGAGTCAGGAGTTAGGAGTAAGAAGTCAGGAGTCAGGAGTCAGGAGTTGGGATTTGGGAGTAAGATGCTTTTTACACCTATTTTATAGCTAGATCCTGTAGAGAATAACTACTTGACACTTTTATAGTATTTTTGTACTATATAGATATGAGTTTGAGATGGGGGTGTAAGAAAAAGTGGAGTTGTGTTTTTTGCTCCTGTACCCCTACATATTTTTTGTTTGTGATATTTGTTCTCATACAAGATAAGTCACTTTTGTAGGGATGCAGAAATGAACTAGCAGAGTGAGGAATATTGCAACGTAATTTTTAGTCATAATTTATTCCTCATGAATTATTTCTCATAAGTTATTGATAAAGTCATGCACTATGGTTGTGAGAATGAATCAGATTTTTCAGCCATTTCACAACTGAAGACAAAGCTTTAAAAACTAAATATTGCAAAACCAAATAGTACAAATTACTTCATACTCTGACTGGGTAGAGATTGTTATGGTTAAGAATTCATCAAAAAATGCGGTTACTGACTTGGTCGAAAATCAGGTTGCAGAAAATCAGGTTGCAGAAAATCAGATTGCAGAAAATCAAGTCATAAAATATCAAGATAAGTCTCTTCAAATCTCGATTGTTGAGGTGATGGAAATTTTAGAAAAATATCGTGAACGGATTATTCTCAATATTACTAAATTACGAGAAGATTATTGTAGACAAACTGTGAAGCGGTTTATCGGTTATCGTGATAAAGATGGTAATTTAACTGAACCTTGGTTAAAAACAAAGCCCATTGATAATAGCAATTATGTTGATATGGGAAAATTTGTCATTAACCATAATACAGCTACGATTAATCTTTTGGTAGAACAGAGAGTTCATCTAATTAAAGCAGAGGATGAAACTATCGCGCTCGAAGTTGCAGGTTTGCTATTAAACGATCTGAAGACTTTCAATAATTATACTATTGTGAAAAATGGGCAAGTAAATGTTAGATCGCTACAAGTCAAAATTAGTAGTAAAAAGCTCTTTGACTTACTGCAAAGAAAGGGTGTACTAAAAAAGGATAATCTACCTGCGACAACATTTGATTTTGATAGTGAGTATACGATCAAACTTGATGGTTTACCAATAGTACCTTTAAAGCAGAAAAAGCGTAAAATCGATGGTTTATTCCAGCGGTTAGCAGAAATCAAAGTGATTTCTAGTATTCTTTCTGCTTGTTTAAAAACTAATTTGGATACTTTTGTCCCAGAACAGTTAACAGAACTGCAAAAAAATTATATTTCTCCCAACCTGTATCTTAATTTTCCGAAAACGAAATCTTTCGAGTTTTTAGATATTCGTAAGAGCCAGAGAATTGATATTGGTAGCAAAGAAATTCTCAATTTATTTAAATTGTATTCTGCAAATAAATTCCTGGAGAGAAGATATCAAGTTTACAATACAGAAACTGGGGAGATTTTATCTAAACCTAACTTTAATATTCTGTTTGAAAACAATATCGCATGTCGTCAAAAATCTATATCATCTCGGATGAAAATTACAAAAGTAGATGATTTCATGAAGCCAATCTTTGATGACTTTATAGGAATAGAAGATAACGGTAAGACTACTGCTATTTTGTCTAAAGTTGGTGCGAAGGATTTGATGCGGTTGCTACAAAAAAGAAATCAAGGTAAATCAATTGACAAGCAGGAAATACTTGTTGCAATGAGAAAAGCACAAACTCAATTGAAGCAATATGCAGAAAAGATTTACCGAGATAAAATTTCTCCTTTAGTATTACATGTGGGTTCCACTGGAGTGTTACCAAAAGGAATGAGAACTGCGGCTTTAACTGCAACTGAATTAGCCACGAAATATCCAGACTTACAGTTCTCTTCAGCAGAGAAGGAAGGAATATTTTTTGAAGTTGGTGAAAGTATTATCAGCATTTATAACAAGGATGAATATTATCCTGTTAAACCTGTTGAAGTTTAGATTATTAGGATTTATTCCTGGCTTTGGTAACAAATAATTTTCATCTAGATAATCAATAAAACACTGGGTGGGTTACAGATAAAATTGGTAATCCACCCTACAATTATTAAAATTTACAGTAAAATTTGTCATTGATAAAAAGATTTAAATTAGGTATTTATTTTGTAGGTAATAAGTATAAAAAAATGTTTAATTATTAATGTATTTTCATTACTATGGAAAGAATGGATATACAGGGTAATGTTAATGATTAAAAACACTTGGAAAGACTTTATAACAAGGATTTATTTGAGCATAAATTTCATTGGTGGTTTAGTATTCATATTTATTATATTATTATTATCGGCTGAAAATACTTTGGCAAAAAAGCCCCAAGAGATAGAAATTATTAATTTGGTTGAAAAATTAGATGCAGATAATAAAACCGAACGAGAAAAAAGTATTAAAATATTAAAAGGAATTGAAAAATATGCAGTTCCCCAAGTAGTAGATACTATTTTAAAAGAAAATAATTCACAAGTTAGACTAAAGCTAAAAAATATAATTCATACTATTAGTGATCGCGTTGTAGATACTTTAATTCAAGCTTTAAAAAATCCAAGTTCACAGGTACGTCGTAGAGCAATTATTTTACTTAGAGATAAAAATTGGCGACTAAAATCAAAAAATTCAGATACCGCATCAATATTTGTCAATCTCCTCAAGGACAAAGATGCAAAAATACGGGGTGGTGCAGCTGAAATATTGGGAAGATTTGGAGAACAAGCTGAACCTGCGGTTCCAGAATTGATTAAGCTTCTGAGGGATTGGGATGTGATGGTACGTTATAGTGCTGCGAGTACCTTAGGAAAAATTCGTGAGAAAGCTGCACCAAGTGTCCCTCAGTTGATTGCACTGCTCAAAGATGAAAATATTATAGTGCGTTATGGTGCTGCAATCGCTTTAGGAGAAATAGGAGAAAAAGCTGCACCTGCAATTTCCCAATTGATAGAGTTGCTTCAAGACTCTGATGGAGATGTTCGTTCTAGTGCTGCTGATACCTTAGGAGAATTCCGAGAAAAAGCCCTAAAGGCTGTAATACCATTAACTAAATTACTTCAAGACTCCGATCCCTATGTTCGTTCTAACGCTGCTGAAACCTTGGGAGAAATCGGGAAAGAAGCTAAACCTGCAATTCCAGAGTTAATTAAACTTTTCAAAGATAAAGATCCCAAGGTTCGTTCCAGTGCTGCTAATGCTGTAGGAAAAATTGGAGAGTCAGCAACACAAAGCATTCCCCAATTAATTAAACTTCTCAAGGATAAAGATCCAGGTGTGCGTGGAACTGCTGCTAGTACTTTGGGAAAATTTGGAATTCAAGCGAAACAAAGCGTACCCCAATTAGTTCCACTTCTCAAAGATAAAAATTCATATGTTCGTTCCAGTGTTGCTATTGGGTTGGGAGGAATCGGAGAGTCAGCAGCAAAAAGTGTTCCTCAACTAATTGAACTTCTCAAAGATAAGGATTTAATCGTACGCTACAGTGCTGTTAATGGTTTGAGGGGTATGGGAAAACAAGCTGCACCTGCTTTATCTCCCCTAACTCCAATGCTTCAAGATCGGGATGCTATCATCCGTTCGAGTGCAGCAAATGTTCTGGGGAAAATTGGTGAATCAGCAACACTGGTACTACCACAACTAATTCAACTATTGGAAGATGAAAATGTAGTTGTTCGCTCCAATGGTGCTGCTGCGGTAGAGAATATTGCATCCATTATTAGGGATAAAGCGGTGAACAATCGCATATCTCTATCGGAATTAAATCAAGTCGTTCCTCACTTAAACAAAGCTGCAAGAATAATCCAAGAACCTGCAAATAATTTCTCCAATCGCTCCATATATAGTTTGCAAAAGCCTTTGCTATTTCTCCAAGAAAAAAGAAATGACCTCTTTTGGAAATGGTTGATTTCCCATCCTTTTATTTTAGGTTCATCATCTTATCTTTTCTTCTTTCTATCTTTGTGGTTGATTATTTACTGGTTAAGTCCTCTATCTTTACTGAAAATCAACAAGTTTTTGCAACGCTACGAGTTTCGACTTCCCAAGCAAATTGGTGGTGCATATATGCGTTCTCGGGATTTACTCTTGTTTAGTTTGTTTAAATCTCGACGTCGAATCATGAGTGCGTGGGTTAGGAAAAATATTATTCCTTCCCAGAAACAACTCAAACAAGCCCAGAAATTAGAAATAACTCAAGTTGAAGCAGATAAAAATATACATGTACCGGCGCTGAAAATTCCTAGGGTCGCTAACTTAAATGAACAGGATTCAATTAATTTTGAGTTGATGTTGTCATACCTCAACGAGTTCAATGACAATGTGGTTGAGAATCAATCGGATAATCATAACATTCATCAAGATGCGAAAACTATTGCTTGGGAATGTTTTAGACAGAATGATAAGCCAGAACCGATTACACGGGAAACTGCGTTAAATGCTTTGGGTGGAAATGATGCGGAAAGTCGGTTAAATCATTTGGAACATCACCTGAATTTGATTCGTAGTAGTGGTGAGAAGAAAGATTTAATTAGTTTTGTTATCAATCCTTTGGCGGAATATTTGGCTGGTTTGCATCAGCTGGAAGTTAGTGGCGATCGGTCTGTAGAGTACGTGCAAAGCGATCGCTAATGGTAAGTTACATCATGTCATTGCGAACGAAGTGTCAGCGCAGGGTCTCCCAAAGGGAGAAAGCAATCACCAGGGTTTGGGATTGTCCACTAATTTCCAGGGACGTCTTCGATGAACATTTGCAGTGAAAACGTTATATGAAATCCGAAATTCGTCGTAGAGGAAATGAATAAGATTAAGGTGTATTCATTTCCGTGCTGATATGAAGGAACAGCGTCAGGAAGCTTATCTGCAATTTTTAATGGAAGCGTTGCAAGCGACAGCAGAAAGTAACGGTAATGCAAAGATTGTTTACCCATTACTTAAAGCAAATATAGATAAACTCAATCATATTTTCGCTGAAATGTTGCGGTATTGGGTAAATTATAAATTTGAGCAAGTAGAAGCGAATAAGACAGAATATATCGTAGTATTTATTGGTGAGTTTAGTAATCTAATTCAGCAGTTTCCTCTGGGTGATAAAGCTAGCAACATGGAAATTGCGATCACAGGTTATGAAAGCTTACTTAATCCCTACACCCGTCAAGCTTTCCCCCGAAAATGGGGTTTAATCCAAAATAATTTGGGCATTGCTTACTGTAGAAGAATAGTAGGAGATCGGAGAGAAAATATTGAAAAAGCTATCGATTTCCACAATGCCGCTTTACAAGTTCAAACACGCCAAGCTTTCCCCCAAGATTGGGCTCGAACCCAAAATAATTTGGGGCTTGCTTATGCTGACAGAATATTAGGAGATCAGAGAGAAAATATTGAAAAAGCTATTGGTTCTTACAATGCTGCTTTGCAAGTCTACACCCGCAAGGCTTTCCCCCAAGATTGGGCAATGACCCAAAATAATTTGGGGCTTGCTTATGCTGACAGAATATTAGGAGATCAGAGAGAAAATATTGAAAAAGCTATTGGTTCTTACAATGCTGCTTTGCAAGTCTACACCCACCAAGCTTTTCCCCAAGATTGGGCAATGATCCAAGATAATTTGGGGATTGCTTATGCTGACAGAATATTAGGAGATCAGAGAGAAAATATTGAAAAAGCTATTGGTTCTTACAATGCTGCTTTGCAAGTCTACACCCACCAAGCTTTTCCCCAAGATTGGGCAATGATCCAAGATAATTTGGGGATTGCTTATGCTGACAGAATATTAGGAGATCGGAGAGAAAATATTGAAAAAGCCATTGATTCCTACAATGCTGCTTTACAAGTCTACACCCACCAAGTTTTTCCCCAAGATTGGGCAAAAACGCAAAATAATTTAGGCAGTGCCTACATAAATAGAATCAAGGGGGATAAAGCCGAAAATGTTGAAAAAGCCATTCAAATATTCAATTCTGCTTTGCTAGTTAGAACCCACGAAGCTTCCCCCAAGGATTGGGCAATGACTCAAAATAATTTAGGCGTAGGTTACTGTGAGAGAATAGTAGGAGATCGGGGAGAAAATATTGAGAAAGCCATCCAATCATACAATACCGCACTACAAGTCTACACCCACAAAGCTTTTCCTCAAGATTGGGCAAAGACGCAAAATAATTTAGGCAGTGCCTACATAAACAGAATCAAGGGGGATAAAGCCGAAAATGTTGAAAAAGCCATTCAAATATTCAATTCTGTTTTACTAGTTAGAATCCGTGAAGCTTCCCCCAAGGATTGGGCAATGACTCAAAATAATTTAGGCATAGGTTACTGTGAGAGAATAGTAGGAAATCGGGGAGAAAATATTGAGAAAGCCATCCAATCATACGATACCGCACTACAAGTCTACACCCGTAAAGCTTTTCCTCAAGATTGGGCAAAGACGCAAAATAATTTAGGCAGTACCTACATAAACAGAATCAAGGGGGATAAAGCCGAAAATGTTGAAAAAGCCATTCAAATATTCAATTCTGCTTTGCTAGTTAGAACTCGTAAAGCTTTCCCCAAGGATTGGGCTGCAACACAAAATAATTTAGCTACTGCTTACAGTGAAAGAATCAAAGGAGAGAAGGCAGGAAATATTGAAAAAGCCATTCAAGCATTCCATGCTGCCTTGCAAGTTAGAACTCATGAAGCTTTTCCTCAAAATTACGCAGAAACCTTATTCAACCTGGGCATGATTTACCAAGATGGAAGTAGATTTACTTCTGCTTACAATACCTATAAATCTGCCATTTCGACAGTAGAGTTATTGGGGGGTGAAGTTATTTATGGTGAAGAAACCAAACGCAAGCAAGTTGAGGAGTGGAATAAACTTTATCAGCGCATCGTAGAGGTGTGCTTGGAATTGGGAGAAGATAACCAAGCAGTAGAATATATCGAACGTAGTAAAACACGTAACTTAGTTGAACTTATCCTCGAACGCGATTCTAAAACTATTTTTCCGTCAGAAGTTGTCACTCAATTAGAACAACTGCGAGATGAAATAGCTAAGGGACAGTATAAAATCCAAAATGGTACAACCGACAATACTACAGCCTTAGCTCAATATATTCAAGAGTTACGACAACAAAAGAATAATTTACAAGAGAGGTATTTACCTGTTGGTTCAAGTTTCAATTTTGAGAAATTCCAAACAACTTTAAAAGAAAATACAGCTGTCATTGAGTGGTACATTACGAATGAAGGTTTGGAGACTTTTATAATTACTTGTGATACCGTCAAAAGATTGAACTCATATACATCCACTCATGAATTACAAGATTTAGAAAATTGGATTAATGAGTATTTAAATGCATATAACAATAATAAAATCGAGTGGATAAGTGGTCTCGATTCTCGTCTAACTCAACTTGCGACAATTTTACAAATAGAAGATATCCTGAAGCTAATACCAGAAAATTGTTCGCGTCTTGTCCTTATTCCCTATCGTTTCCTACACCTTTTTCCTCTTCATGCATTACCTTTAGCTGGTGGTAGTTTTTTGTGCGATTGCTTCTCAGATGGTGTAAGTTACGCTCCTAGTTGTCAGCTTCTACAACAAATAAATTTAAGACAACGCCCTAATTTTAAATCCTTATTTGCTGTTCAAAACCCTACAGAAGATTTACTCTATACCGATTTAGAAGTAGAAACTATTTCATCCCTGTTTAGTGAAAAAGAAGTTTTACAGAAAAAACAAGCAACTCAAACCGCTTTATCTCAAGCTTCCTCTCAACTTCAAGAAGCGAATTATCTCCATTTTTCCTGTCACGGTACATTTAACGTCATTTCACCTCAAGATTCTTGTTTATTATTAGCAGGTGCAAATAAAACCGATGAATTAGATTTAAGTAAATGTTTAACTTTAGGTAATTTATTTGAACGAAATTTCAACCTTAGTCAATGTCGTCTTGTCGTCCTTTCTGCTTGCGAAACTGGCTTAATTGATTTCCAGAATACCAGTGATGAATACATCGGTTTACCTAGTGGTTTTCTATATGCTGGTAGCTCAAGTGTAGTAAGTAGTTTATGGACTGTAAGCGATTTATCAACGTCTTTTTTGATGATTAAATTCATTCAAAATCTCAAAGCAGTAGAAAATATTTCTGTACCTGTCGCCTTGAATCAAGCTCAAGCTTGGCTGAGAAATGCAACTAAGGAAAATTTACAGGAATGGGCGAGTAATTTACCTTTAGATGCTACAAAGAAAGGAAAAATACGCCGTCAGCTTAGAAAAATAGATTTAGAAAAACCGTTTAATTCACCTTTTCATTGGGCTGCATTTACTGCAATTGGGAAATAGAAAAATTATTAATTATGATGTTTGATCGCAGATCCTTTGAGATAACATCCGAAATCTAGGGTAAGGAAACTGAATAACATTAATGTGTATTCATTTCCCTACTGACCATGGACGAACAGCGTCAGGAAGCTTATCTTAACCTAATTCAACAATTGCTGAGTTGTTCTATTACAGAACAAGCGAAAATTTTACAGAGAAATCTAGATTTACTTGATGCTGATTTTTTGCAGTTTGTGGAATCTATGGCGGAGATGATGTCGGAGAAAGGCGATGAAAATACCGCCAACTGGTTGGGAAGTTTGGGAAATGCACTACAAACGGTATTGAATCCAAATGTCAACTCCTCCCCGAGAACCGAACAAGTTTATGTACAATTTTTACAAGAAATTTTACGAGCAATACTAAAAAGTAAAAATGCTGGGAAGGTTATTTACCCATTACTTGCAGCAAATACAGATAAACTTGACAATGTTTTCGCTGGAATCTTACGACTTTGGGGAACAAGTTTCTTTGAACAAGAAGAAGCAGATGCTGCTGAATCTCTTGCTTGGGTTATTTTTTATTTTGGTAATTTGATTCAGGAGTTTCCTCTGGGTGATAAAGCTACCAATATAGAAATTGCGATCGCTAGCTATGAAACAGTCCTGCAAGTCTACACCCGTGAAGCTTTCCCCGAAGATTTGGCTCGAACCCAATATAATTTAGGCAATACTTACAGTGACAGAATAGTAGGAAATAAAGCCGACAACATTGAAAAAGCTATTAATTCCTACAATCGTGCATTACAAGTCTACACTCACAAAGCTTTTCCCCAACATTGGGCAATGACCCAATATAATTTAGGCAATGCTTACAGTAAGAGAATAGTAGAAGATAAAGCACAAAACATTGAAAAAGCTATTAATTCCTACAATAGTGCATTGCAAGTCTACACCCAACAAGCTTTTCCCCAACATTGGGTTCAGATCCAGAATAATTTAGGTAATGCTTATAGTAACAGAATAGTAGGAGATAAAGCCGAAAATATAGAAAAAGCCATTGATTCCTACAATCGTGTATTGCTAGTTAGAACCCGTCAAGCTTCCCCCCAGGGTTGGGCGATGACCCAATATAATTTAGCCAATGCTTACAGTGACAGAATAGTAGGAGATAAAAGCGAAAATATAGAAAAAGCCATTGATTCCTACAATTGTGCTTTGCTATTCCTTTCTAGTGAAACTTTACCCCAAGATTGGGCTGAAACCCAATATAATTTAGGCAATGCTTACAGCAACAGAATAGTAGGAGATAAAGCACAAAACATTGAAAAAGCTATTGATTCCTACAATCGTGCATTGCTAGTTATAACCCAGGAATCTTCTCCGCAAAATTGGGCTGGAATCCACAATAATTTAGGTAATGTCTACTGTAACAAAATAGTAGGAGATAAAGTCGAAAATATCGAAAAAGCCATTGATTCCTGCAATCGTGCATTGCAAGTCTACACACGTGAAGCTTTTCCTCAACAATGGGCTAGTACCCAAAATAATTTAGGCAATGCTTACAGTAAAAGAATAGTAGGAGATAAAAGCGAAAATATAGAAAAAGCCATTGATTCCTACAATCGTGCATTGCAAGTCTACACCCAACAAGCTTTCCTCCAACAATGGGCTAGGACCCACAATAATTTAGGTGCTGCTTATAGTAACAGAATAGTAGGAGATTTCGCCGAAAACATTGAACAAGCCATTGATTGCTACAATCGTGCATTGCAAGTCTACACTCAAGAAGCTTTTCCCCAAGATTGGGCGACTACCCAAAATAATTTAGGTACTGCATACGATAACAGAATAGTAGGGGATAAAGCACAAAATATTGAAAAAGCAATTGATTCCTACAATGCTGCTTTGCTAGTTATAACCCGTGAAGTTTCTCCCCAAAAATGGGCGATGACCCAACATAATTTAGGTACTGCTTACTGGGGCAGAATATTAGCAGATAAAGCACAAAACATTGAAAAAGCCATTGATTACTACAATGCTGCTTTGCAAATTTACACCCAAGAAGCTTTCCCCCACGATTGGGCTCGGACTCAAAATAACTTAGCCGTTGCTTACAGACATAGAATAGCAGGAGATAAAGCCGAAAACATTGAAAAAGTAATTGATTTGTCCAATCGTGTTTTGCTAGTTATAACCTGCGAAGCTTTTCCCCAAGATTGGGCGATTACCCAAATTACTTTAGGTAATGCTTATAGGGAAAGAATAATAGGAGATAAAGCACAAAACATTGAAAAAGCAATTGATTCGTGTAATCTTGCATTGCAAGTCTATACTCAGGAAGCTTTTCCCCACAATTGGGCGACTACCCAAAATAATTTAGGTGCTGCTTACAACGAGAGAATAGTAGGAAATAAAGCACAAAACATTGAAAAAGCCATTGATTCCTACAATCGTGCATTGCAAGTCCACACCCAGAAAGCTTTTCCCCAACAATGGGCTTTAACCCAAAATAATTTAGGTGCTGCTTATAGGGAAAGAATAATAGGAGATAAAGCACAAAACATTGAAAAAGCCATTGATTCGTGCAATCATGCATTGCAAGTTTACACCCGTGAAGCTTTCCCCCACAATTGGGCTTTAACCCAAAATAATTTAGGTGTTGCTTATGGTAAGAGAATAGTAGGAGAGAAAGCCGAAAGCATTGAAAAAATAATTGATTCGTGTGATCGTGCTTTGTTAGTTATTACCCAGGAAGCTTTTCCCCAAGATTGGGCTTTGATCCAATCTAATTTAGGCAGTGCTTACTGGGAGAGGATAATAGGAGATAAAGCCGAAAACATTGAAAAAGCTATTGATTACTACAATCGTGCTTTACAAGTCTACACCCGTGAAGCTTTCCCTCAAAAGCATGCAGAAACTTTAGAAAACCTGGGTATAGTTTACCAAGATGCAGGTAGGTTTACTTTTGCTTACAATACCTGTGAATCAGCTATTGCGATCGTAGAGTTATTGCGAGGTGAAATTATTTCTGGTGAAGAAAGCAAACGGAAGCAAGCCGAGAAATGGAATAAACTTTATCGTCGCATGGTGGAAGTATGTTTGGAGTTAGGAGAAGATACCCAAGCAATTGAATATATTGAACGTAGCAAAACCCGTAACCTAGTTGAACTTATCCTCGAACGCGATTCTAAAACCATTTTTTCCCTAGAAGTTGTTATTCAATTAGATCGACTCAGAGATGAAATAGCCAAGGGACAAGATAGAATCCAAAATGGTACAGCTAAAAATTTTACGGCTTTAGCCCAACATCTGCAGGAATTACGACAACAAAGGAAGAGCTTACAGGATAAGTCTTTACCTGTTGGTTCGAATTTCAGTTTCAATGAATTTCAAGCAACTTTAGATAGAAATACAGCCGTTATTGAGTGGTACATTACCGGTACAAGCTTGGAAACTTTTGTTATTAGCTGTAATAATCTTCAAAAGTTGCAACTATCTTTATCCACTAATGAATTGCAAACTTTAATAGACTGGGTGAATAAGTATCTATCAGGATATTATCAAAACAAAACCGAGTGGATAAATACTCTCGATTCTCGCCTCAATTATCTTGCTCAAATTTTACATATAGAAGATATCCTCAAGCTAATATCAGAAAATTATTCTCGTCTTATCCTCATTCCCCATAACTACCTACATCTCTTCCCACTTCATGCACTACCTTTAGCTAACGGTGGTTTCTTATGCGACCGCTTCTCAGATGGTGTAAGTTATGCACCCAGTTGTCAACTACTGCAACAAATAAATTTAAGACAACGCCCTAATTTTAAATCCTTATTCGCTGTTCAAAACCCTACAGAAGATTTACTCTATACCGATTTAGAAGTAGAAACTATTTCATCCCTGTTTAGTGAAAAAGAAGTTTTACAAAAAAAGCAAGCAACTCAAACTGCTTTATCTCAAGCTTCCTCTCAACTTCAAGAAGCGAATTATCTCCACTTTTCCTGTCACGTTACATTTAACTTCATTTCACCTGAAAATTCTTGTTTGCTATTAGCAGGAGGCTATGAAGATAGTAAATTAGATTTAAGTAAATGTCTGACTTTAGGTAATTTATTTGAACAAGATTTCAACCTGAATCAGTGTCGCCTTGTCGTCCTTTCTGCTTGTGAAACTGGCTTAATTGATTTCCAGAATACCAGTGATGAATACATCGGTTTACCTAGTGGTTTTCTATATGCTGGTAGCTCAAGTGTAGTAAGTAGTTTATGGACAGTAAGCGATTTATCAACATCTTTTTTAATGATTAAATTTATTCAAAATCTAAAAAACTTAGAAGATATCTCTGTACCTGTCGCCTTGAATAAAGCTCAAGCTTGGCTGAGAAATGCAACTCATGAGGATTTACAGGAATGGGCGAGTAATTTACCTTTAGATACTACAAAGAAAGGAAAAATACGCCGTCAGCTTAGAAAAATAGATTTAGAAAAACCGTTTAATTCACCTTTTCATTGGGCTGCATTTACCGCAATTGGAAAATAGGAGGATAATTAATATAATGTCTGATTATGAATTAAATATTAACAATTTTATTTTTTTACTAAAAAATCAGCCGAACTTATTTTCGAAAAAAGAAAAAGCTGAAACATTCCAATTAATAAATTCTCAATCTGATGATATGAAATCCCTTTCTAATGCAATTTCAGATTGGTGTGCAGAACATCCACGCATTGATGATGCTTTAGCAGACCTTGAGGAAATTACTACAAATGAAGTCACTTCAAGAGGACCGGGAAGCACTAAAGTTAATTCTAAGATTCCTAAATATCAACTGGATAAAAGAACTTTACTTAACGCAATTCAACAAAGTTCAGCGACTGAAGTGGATGAGAAGAAAAATAACGGTAAAATTTGATTTGCAAATTCGATAGTTCACCTGCAGTTGCAAACCGCAGACTAATAGCATAAGTCTTATAAATAAGACTAGAAAAACCTTAGTCCATTTAAATGGACTTCTGCTATTAGACTTGGACTGTAAGTCCAAGGCGGTTATTATATACGACTTATAATCACAAAATAATGGATTATCCAAAAGTAAAGGTTGCTTATCCCAAACTCACACTTTACGCCTTTCATCTACGCCATAACCTAGCCCAAGGTCACAAAAATTCACTCGAAAATGCTGCTCATCTGTGGCGAAAATGTCAAGAAATAGGTAAAATTTTGGGAATTCCTAAACTGGAGAATTTACCACTAGATAATAAGGGGAAAATATCAGATGAAGATATTATAACTTTTACAGCGATTAAACATGAAAATAATCTTCATTTAAGTGGAGAAGTTAACCGTTTAGAAATTCACGATACTTACGCTCTAGATTTAACTTTCCGCTGTAAACATCCAGAAGTAGAAACTAATAATTTAAAAATATTAAATCAAAATAACTGTTTACTTCCAACTAATATTGATGCTTCCTTAGGGCAAACTTTAGTCTTTTTTGCTCAACCTGTAGGAATAATTGATAACTATTACAGGTATGCTGATACTTGTGTAAAAGCTTTAATATCTGAAGATAAATTCAAGCAATTAGAACTTTCATGTCAGGAACAGGGAAAATTATTAAATAGCCCTATATTTGAATATAACAATAATGCTGTTAATCCTAGAGAACAGTGCCATATTTTAATTTGGTTAAACATAAACCCACAAACTACAGACTTAGAAGAAGCTGGGGAATATTATTATCCTTTAATTGATATTTTGAACTGCCGTAGTAAAATTATGTACGCCCATTCACAAGCTAGGTGGTGTTATCAACAAGCAATAACATTTTATAGCAAGTTGGAAGAGAGAGTAAATAAATTTAATCTAGTAAAAAGTAAACCTATAGCTGAAAAGTTAAAAGAATTTGAGCAATGGTTAGATGAAATACCAAAAACATCTTTTAATTATGCTCGCTACCTCAGGGATTTAGAGTTACATAAAAATACCATTAAAACTAATGTTAAAAACTATAAATTATATCTAGGCAAAATGAAACAAATTTGGCTCGAAGATGATTTAGATTTTTTATCTAACTTTGTGGAGCTAGCTGAAGATACCTTTATTGAACAAATTAATACAGACCTAGCTTATCTGACTTCCGGTCAAAATCTATTTGAGCAACTGATCGAATCTATTCGCGGAATTGTTGAAATCGAACAAACTAGACGCGACCGTTCCTTAGAAAAAACAGTACAAATAGTTGGTATCGGTTTGGGTGGTGGTGCGATCGCTTCAGGAATCATCACCCAACATATCGATAAACCCTTTGCACCAACAATTAATTTTAAATATCCAGTTCATCCCATTGTATCTTCCTTGTTTTGGAGCGTACTAGCTACTGGAGTTTGTCTTTTATTGGGTTGGTGGTTAACTGTGTGGAGAGAAAATAAAGCTTCTAGCTCTAAAAAATGAACGGGGCTTGAAATTATCTCATACTTAAGCAAAAAGTTTGAATTTATCTGTTAAATATACTTCTTAAGTATATTTTTTTAGCATTCGCCAATAATGTAGCTTTATCAATAATCAGCTCCAATCTGGTTTTTTAAATATTTTTAATTTGCACCAATTTGGTATTTTAGTTCCCTTTTCTTGGGAAGATATTAAATATATCCAAGTATCTTTATGATTTTTATTATCTTAGTCAGCAATCATGTTACCTTCTTTTAAGCTGCCTTTCCTTAAAACTCACTTATTTGCGCCACTCTACACCAGTCTTGCAATATTAACAGTCCTATTACTAGGACAGGAAGCTGTAAGTTTTATGGTAGAAGCTTCCGAACAACAAAATGTCAATTTAGTCAATCGCCGTCAAGAAATAAAACGTGAAGGAGAACATCTACTAGGAGCAATTTTAGAAGAGAAGATTGCCTTAAGAGATTACGTCATGAATCGTGATGATTCCAGTTTAAAAAGTTATCGCAGAGGAGAAGATAAGTTTCGCAATAGCATAGCTAGTTTGTCAGAGTTAGTGCAAGAAGATTCCTTCCAGATTAAACAAATAGATGAAATTAGAACCTTTTACGCTCGTTGGAAAGTTCAATTAACTCAAAAAGTCTTCGATGGTTCTTTAAATTTGAATGATTTAGTTAAACAAGACTCTGTGGAACCCTTAAGAGTCTCTGTTAGGAGTATACTCGACTATGAAAAAAAGCTTTTGACACAACATCAGCAAAAGTTGAATCTACTAAATCAAATCGATATGGGTTTAAGGGGATTTAATATCATTGTGGTTCTAGCAGGAGTTGGAATAAATATCTTACTAATGCGCCGAAGAATTGAATTTCCTTTAAAGCAGTTAACCGAGGTCGGTCAATCCTGGGGAGCAGGAAAATTAGATACTCAATTCAACTATTTATCTCCCGACGAAATCGGTAGACTGACTGAAGTACTCAATGCTATGGCTCGAGATATTGGTACTCGTCAGGAACGCATTCAACAACGCAACCAACATTTAGAAGATTTAATCGGCACATTATCTCACGATTTACGCACTCCGCTCTTAGCAAATCGCAGTACGCTAGATGCAATATTGGGAGGTGCATTTGGTCCCGTCAACGACACCTTAAAAGAGTTATTAAAAGAATACCGCCTGGCTAATAACGATTTACTTAAACTTCTCGAAACTCTATTGGACATTAGCCGTTACGAAGCTGGACTGAGTCAAATTCTCAATCGAGAACCATTAAATTGGGAAAAACTTTTCGGTCGTGTTATATCTTCAAATCACGCTGTAACCAAAAAAAAGTGTCAGTTATTACAAAAGATTCCACCATCATTACCAGTAGTTTACGGCGACATTGTCGAAATCAGACGAGTATTACAAAATTTACTTGATAATGCAGTGCAGGTGAGCGAACCGGGTAAAAGAGTATGTCTTGAAGTCAAAGCGATCAATTCCCAACAAGTTGAGGTCTGCGTTCATGACGAAGGTCCTGGAATACCTGATCGCGACAAAGACAAATTATTTTATCGTTTTGTTCAGGGACGAGGTCGAAAAGGAAAAGCAGGTTTAGGACTTTACCTCTGTCGCCAAATCGTAGAAGCTCATAAAGGAACTATTCGGGTCGAAAGTAAGGTTGGTAAAGGAACTAGGTTTTGTTTCACTCTACCAGTACAAGAAGTGCGATCCAGGTCGGATTTAAAACAAAAACAAGAAGAAACAACATGTCTGAAGTGAGAGAAAATTCACCTATTCGCGTTCTCCTTGCAGAGGATCATAATCTCATACGTCTGGGTTTGAAAGGACAATTTAGCTTAGAAAAAGAGTTTGAGGTTGTTGGGGAAGCTAAAAATGGACAAGAAGCCATTCAATTGACCAATGAAATCAACCCAGATGTGGTGCTGATGGATATCGATATGCCGGTAGTTGATGGTATCACAGCTACCCAGGAAATTAAAAATGGGGCTAATCCTCCTCGGGTTATAGCCCTAAGTGCTTTTGGTGAAGACAGTCAAGTAATTGCAATGCTTGCAGCTGGAGCAGATGGTTACTGTCTCAAAACTATTGAATGGCCTCAATTGCTAGCAGTTATACGCTTAATTCAAGGTGGTGGAACTTACCTCGACCCTCAAATTGCTTACAAAGTAGCTATTATGCTTAAATCAACGGTCACTCCTTCACCAAAACCTGCTATCGGTGACTCTCCAGTTCCTGTATTGAGCGATCGCGAACGAGAAGTACTACAAATGATTAGTGAAGGAATGTCAAACCCAGAAATTTCCAAGCAACTATATCTTTCTTTGGGAACAGTTAAATCTTATGTGCGGAATATTCTTAATAAATTAAGTGTGGACGATCGCGTTCAAGCAGCAGCAAAAGCAGTAAGAGAGGGATTAATTTAAATTTAAGTTCGATCGCAAAAAAGAATTTCACAACCATATCTTAGAAGAATCCATTTCTCAGAGCAAATGATTTTTTGGCATTGGCGATTAATTATTTTTTCAAATATGTAATGCCTATTTTTTCTACTGCTTTTGTACTATGATATATTTTGCTTTAAATGCTAGCAAGGCATAAAATTATATAGTCATTTACTATAACCATGTGCTATGGCGAAAGTTTTGATAGAGCGAAAGTTTTGATATTCTCAATTCTATTGTTTCGAGGGATATAATGAGGAAAATATTTGTAGTAGTATTTATATCTATAATCCTAGCTTCTTGTAGCGGTGGCACTTCAAGTAATAGTAAAAGAACTACTCGCAGTACAAATACAGTCAGTAGTAGCAATCAAATTGTAACTAATGATGGCTCATCCGTACAACCTGCTAATGGGGATGCCGTTCTTCAAGTGAATGGCGCTCTTATTGGACCAGATTCTAATGGTAAGCCTGTTATTCTTGAAGATCCTAACGGTGATACTACCCTTACTGAAAATCCTGACGGTACTTTCACTGTTACTAATGGTTCTGGTGGTACAACTATATTTACTAGTAATCCTTTCTCCCCTTGACTGTCCCAACAGCAATTCTTGATTTTTGATGTTTTCACAATTTAATTGATTCGTAAAATTAAATATTGCTTTGAGAAAGAAAAATATACTTTACTTTCTCAAAGTTAATTTTTTATGATAAAGAGACTAGTAGATTTGTTTTTTAGAATTAATTTTAGGATTACTCTTTTAGATCGATACATTATTAAAGAGCTAATTCCAAAATTCTTTTTCAGTGTCGTTATTTGCTCTATTGTTGCAGAAGTCGTAGGTATATCTTTTGAAGAAATCAAATTTGCAATTGAGGAAGATTTATCTACTGCGATCGCAGTATATACTCATTGGTTAAAACTACCGGCTTTTATTTGCATTGTTCTACCATTTACTTTATTAATCTCTAATCTTCTTGTTTATCAGAAGTTATCTAGTAAAAATGAAATTATTGCTCTACAAAGTATTGGAATTAGCTTGTATCGTCTCAGCATTCCTTCATTGGCGATCGCCTGTGTTGCAATGATATTTATGTTTACTATTCAGGAAGTGATTGTTCCTCCTGCAAATTACGAAGCAGCGATAAATCTAGAGCGGGAATTAAATGTAGATCGGACTCAACTAGCTAAATATAACAAAAAGGAAATTATCTATCAGGAATTTGAAACTGAAGAAAATCGTAAACATTTAAAAATACTATTTTTCGCTGAGCGTTTTGATGGGAAAAAAATGCTCGAAATTACCTTACTTAAATTTAAAAATAAACAACTCAGACAAATAATACTTGCTCGTTCCGCACAATGGGATAAAAAACAACAAAAATGGCAATTATTTTCTGGTGTTTCGAATATATTGAATCCAGAGGGTGATTATATTAGTACCCGTAAATTCGAACAATTACCCTTGAATTTAGGCAGAAAAGTTTTTGATTATGCTAGTGACGATCGCGATCATCGTGAGATGAATATTATTGAACTATATCGCAGATTAGCACTTGTGAGAGATACCGCAAATACTAAAAAAGTTCGTGAAATCGAAATTAGTATTCAACAAAGGTATGCTGCACCAGTTTCTTGTATGATATTTACCCTGCTTGGTTCAGCTTTGGGAATAAACTCAAAAAGAAAAGCAAAATATAACAGCTTTACTGTTGCAGCAATTGTTATTGTAGTTTATTGCTGTGCTCAATTTGTGAGTACAACTTTAAGTGTTTCACAGGCGATTTCAATATTTTGGGGAGTTTGGTTTCCCAATTTATTAGGTTTATCTATTGGTTATTTTATACTAATGCGCAAGAATTAAAAATAGTCAATAAAATCAAGACATAAAAAGGAATATTATGTCCTAAAAATAGAGATTTTATTATTGACTTATTATGAGAATAACTAGACATTAATAAGTATCAGAGGTTTGCTTTTTCACGAAATTATTTGTGAAACAAAGCATTTATATATTTGACTCAATTGTATTAAAGAGGTTTAAATTAATGTCTGCACTTCAAATTTCTCAATTAGCACCTGTAAATGCTTTGAATGAACTAGATGTGTTAGATCAAGAATCTGTAAATGGTGGTTTCTTCCTTTCATTATCGTATTCAGGTGGTACAAAGCTGACAAGAATAACCGAATTAAAGAATGTGTTTAGTGGAGGTAATCCACCTAATCTAAAAAATCAGGTAGTAGCTACTGGTGGTTCTACCGTAGTTATTGACAGTTCTATTCCTTTACCCGGATAAGTTTAGCTAATAAATTGTTAGGAAATATTCGAATTGCTGTTTTCGTTGATTTTTAAGACAGTATGTGACAAATTTTCATCAAAAGATATTCTTGATTCAATATCTTTTGATGAGTAAAATTTAATCAAATTTATTTCATTCGTTAGTTAACTGAGAGCAAATCAAATAATGATCAAATTTCAAGAATTAGATTTGAATCCAAATAATTTTTTGAATGAGTTAAATATATTAGCTCAAAGCAAAATTAATGGAGGCTTAAAGGCAACAAACTCTATGAGATTATATGACAATGGAACTGTTTCTGCGATGAATGTGGTTCATTTTGAGGCTGGCGATATTAATAAAGTCGTTAATCAAGTGAACGCACCTCCAGGAAGTTTTGTTTATCTTCCCTATAAAGATAATGGCAATGTACTTAATCAAGTTAATGCTAGTGGTTCTGATACTATGGTAATTTTGCAAGGATTCTAGTTGTCATTCCAATCATATCTAGCTTCATGAGCAAACATCTTCAATTCACAAGGAATAATATCATGGTTATGCACATTTATAATCTAGATAGAAACAGCTTTCCGTATGAACTAGATAATTTAAAACAGGAAGAAGTAAAAGGAGGTTTTAGTGGAGATAAAACTACTGAGTTTCATGCTACAAAAATTCCTTTTACAGATGGATTCAGTCTTAGTATCAACGGCGAGGTAGTTGCTAGTTTAGATTTTAAGCCTTTTGGTTTGAATGTTATTTTAAGCCGCAAAAATAATAACCAAGTTTTAACCTCTGGTAATTCTCAAGTAACGATTGATGGACAAAAGTTCTAAGTAAAATCAATCAAGGCTGTAATATTGATTCCTCTAGCCTGCCCATAATTATTTGTTGACAGGAAAAATAACTAATTTTTTATTTTATATAACTAGATGCTTCTAAAATGGCTATCTAGTTTTTTAATATTTGTTCATATAAAAATTATTCTCTAGTTGCTTAATAATTCCCGCTTCGCCCATTTTTTTTTGAAGTTAGAGAAATAGCCAAAAAGCAGAAAAGTCTATTTACTGTAAGGGTTTGAAATATTTATAATAATTTTTCTCAAACAATCACCCAACTCTAAAAACTCTATTTTTATCTAATCTGATAATTAAGGTGGAGTAGTGGATCTTTGTTATAATCAAACACCTTGATTAAATCGTTGAGCTTTTTTCTAACTCGATTTTAAATGGGCGAACCGTGAGTAATAACATGATATAACAAGGAAAATTCAAATAATTATTGTGAGCAAATTGTACATTATGCTTAAAAAATATCATAATATGCATAATTAAAGAGTTGCATAAAATAAGTTATAGCTCAATTTATATCAATCGGGAAAAGACATAATATCACTATTTTTTGTCTTATTCATTTTAAATAAATTATTGATTAATCAGTTTTTAATTAATAGAATTAAGTTAATTACATCAGAGGTGTAGTTAATCAAATATTTAATGAATGGAGTAAGTAGTTAATGGCTGATATTAAATTGACTCAACTAGTTTCTAGAACTGAAGAATTGACACCAAATGAATCTCATGCAATCATCGGTGGAAATTTTATCAAGACAATTACTGGAATTACTCAAATAGGAACAGGAATATTATCATTACATGCAGGATTAAATACTCTACAAAGTGGCAATACACAGCAGCCTAATGCTCCTAGTGGTGGTAGCAACCCAACTCAAATTTTGGCTTATCAGGAGTTTTTTGCACCCGATACTATTGCTGGGATTTAAAACCGCATAACAAAGAGGTAAAAGCTTTCTAGTTTATTAATTTTGTAATTTTACCTAAGCCTAATTTGCGAATTCATGCATTGAATCATAGAAAATTATCGTCAAAATAACTACTAATTATTTGACTGAGTTATTAGTTACATGAGCTTATAAAAGCTTACCATGATTGCGTTCTACTTCGCCACATCGGAGGGAGGTGAACGCCTTCATCCTACTGTAATTATAGTGTGGGTATACAAGCTAACTATTAACAGCAATATTCCTTTTTTATTAGTAGTTAAAATGTTTACATTGCTGAGTGAATAAAGGAGGTATTTTAATGTCAAAGATTCTAATCGAACCTTTGAACTTCAAGAACCATGATCATTTATTTCAGTTACATCGTTTGGAAACAAGGCAGGATAATTTGTCTAAAATAGATGATGCAATTCTTAAGCAAGTTTATGGTGGTGGTAGATTACCAGATGCGAATGAATTAGCAGTTATAGTCGCTTTAAGAAATACAGACCCATCACGCATCTTGACAGGTGCTATTTTGGACGATAAATCAATATCCATCAATATCGCGGTATTCGAAGCAGGTAGTTCTGGGAACACTAGTCATCAAATCAACGGATAAAGTATTTGTCTAGTTAATTAATCAAAATTAAGAGGTAAGTATGATGGCAAAACTTCAAATTGCTCATCTAAATTTTAATGAGTATGCTATTAGTCTAAATCACCAGATACAAAGACAAGTAAAAGGTGGATTTAACACTGAATTGTTTAACTTACTGGAACAAAACAAAGAAAATATAGTGGGTTCTTATGGAGATATTCCAAATGCAAATGCTTTTATGTTTAATATTCAGATAGATATTGGTTCTAATAATCAGATCTATCAATCTCCCGTTTAATTTCCAGATAGTTAACTCAAAAATTGTTAAAGTCAGGGCTTAACTATTTACAGAGTAATATTCAATACAATCATAGTGAGAGCAAAACAATGGCAACACTTCAAATTAAACAATTAATAAACTCAACAGTCCAAATTACTAGTAAACAACAACAAGAAGTACATGGTGGTGGTGCAAGCGAACTTTTGGAAGGATATGCAAATGGAAGTTACCGCTTGGAACAATCAGGTTCACTATTTAATTTTGTAGATGCTCCAGGGAATAAAGTTGGTACTCTCATCAACAAGGGTGGTTATAATTTTTTCATACACAAAGGTAGTATTGAAGCTGTCAAAGGTGGGAGTATAGATTCAGTTCTAAATGTTGGTGCAATATCGAGGTTTTGATAAAAAAAAACTCTAATAAAGTTTTCAGGGAACAGTGAACAGGTCGTTCTTCTCTCCTGTTCCCTGTTCCCTTCTTGTTGAAAACTAATCAAGATAAGCATAAAAACTTTCTCCCCCTCTAAGTATTAGGTAGATAATATAATTTTTTAGGTAGATAATATAATTTTTAATGTAAAAGTTACGTAGTTATTACACCATAACAAATGAAAAAGTATATATTATTTTTGCCATTCGTTTTTGTTAGTGTTTTTGTTGTTATAGTTTCATCGGTTTTTCTACCTCAGATTAAAGTAGAAATCACTATACAGCCTCAATCTCAATCAATTGTTAAAGCTGATAAACCAGACAATTCAGTTAAAAATAAAGCACACTGCATATTTTTATATCAAGAAAGAAACGTAGATAAGATTATTGACAAGATCAATAAATATTACGATCGGGGATATCGCCTCAAAGGTTTTTCTGCTACATCTACTGGTACGGGATTAACAGGAGTAGGAGACACGATCACATTTTATGCTCCTGTTTGTAAAGAGTAATAACTAAAAAACGGGGAATAATTCTGGTGTAGAAAGTTATTTTTTCTTTATTTAAACGAATACAACTAACGCAACCGATAACAAGAATTTGGTATCAGTTGCGTTAATTTGTGTGGAAATAAGGAACCACTAAATATATGAAATATTAAGATTATCGCTCGCCTTTACATCAAAAAGTAATGCCAGCGTATTGTCTCCACTATTGACAAAAGTGAAATTATCGTCTGATGTAGAAAAAGTAATATCTGATTTATCTGCTATCCCAGAAATTGCTAAAGTGTCATTATCTATCTCAAAATCAGATATCAGTGCAGTTCCATTATTATCTAGCACAAAAGTATCTTTTTCTTCTCCACCTATAAGCAAGTTGTAACCTTCACCTCCAACGAGGACATCATTACCACTTAGCCCTAATAAAATATCGTTTCCTTCTTCACCAACAAGATAGTCATTACCTCCATATCCCAACAAAGTATCATTTCCTTTCTGTCCGTAAAAATTCTCTGCTTCAGAAGTACCTATGAGCAAATCGCTACTTTCGGAGCCTGTATACTTGCTGCTAAAAGAGTTTATGACCGCTTGGTCGGCTTGAACTAGGGGTGCATTTGTCTGCGTTGAGGAGAGTTGCAATCCTGTTTCTTGTAGCACTGAACGCACCACTTCAGGAGAAAGATTTTCTGCTCCTCCAGCCCTTTCTAACATCAAAGCTATTATTCCTGCGACATGAGGAGCTGCTGCTGAAGTACCTCTAAATGGATTAAAGGAAGTTTCAGTATCAAAATTAGTTACAACACCATCGGTTGCAAACACCTGAGGCTTTTCTCTGAAAATTGGTTGAGAAAGTTTTTGACCTTCTGAATCAAATAAAATAGGTGCGCCACCAGTACTGGAATACTTTCTAGGTTCTAAAGGATTTTCAATATCAGATGCACCTACAGCAATAACACCTCGAGCATTAGCTGGTCCAAAGACCGTAGAATTGATTGTGTTTTCATCAATATATTCATAATCCGTATTCCGATCAGAACCATTAGCGGTACTAATCCACTTGATTTGGTTAGATGAAGAAGTAGAATCAGCCTGTTTAGCAATTAAAAGATATAGTTCCTCATCTGGTTGAGCAGAATAAGTAAGAAGTTGTCGTAACGGATCGTCTAATGCCTCTTTAGAAGGAATAGTAGAGACACTTAATATATTATTTTCATTGGGAAGCTCTGGACTAGAGAGTAAAAACATCTCATATCCTGAGTTCGTATTATCTATTGGTTCATCCCAAGTAAGAAGTGGCTGAATAGTACTTCCTTTCTTAGATACTCGAATGTCTTGAAATAAATCAACGTTATTTCCTGGGTCAAAATCATGAGCTTCAAAAGTCGTATCGCCAATAGAAAAAGTGGTACTGGGACGAAACTTACTTTCGTAAGATATATTGGCATTATTACCAGCTGCAGAAACATAGACAATCCCTTCAGAAACAGCCTTATCTATGGTCTGTGCTGCTTTTCCATCTTGATAAATTGTAGTGGCAAACTGAGCATCATCAACGATGATATCTACATCAGCAGCAACAAGTGCATTAACTGCATTTGCATAACTTGAATCATTAGTATCGATAGAATTTTTACCTTCACCACCAATAAAGGTATGAAAATATAACTCAGCACCTGGTGCCATATCATGAACGATTTGGGCTAAGGCTCGACCTTCGTCATCTGCAAATGGAGAATCTTGTCCAATATCTTGAAGAATTTGAATGGGTGTAGTTCTTTCATCTGGATTTTCTGCTCCAGGTAAATCACCAGTGATTACATCATCTGAAAGTGTTTTTTGTGAATTAAAACTGGTAGAAATAATTCCTATTTTTATTCCCGTACCATCAACATTAAAAAGCTGGCGAGCAATATTAGCTTTTAATGCTTTATCGCCTTCTGTTATTATTTTGCCACTCATTTGAATATTTTTAACTAGACTATAGTTTGTAAAAATAAAATATTTGCCGCTAATCGAAATTTATTTTTAGATAGATAATCAGTTACCATAGTAAAATATTTTTGATTTCTCCTTGGGAAATGATTCAAACAATTGATAAGGGCTGAATAAAATAGTAATTTCAGCATTTCCAGCTATAGTGCCGGCGTTGCATATTTTCAGGATGATAAGCAGATTTGCATAAGCTGAAACAATTGATAAATAAGGAGAAATTTTTTTGCGTATATTTGAATCATCTCGTATTGATGCAACGCCATAGTGTCTCTACTAATGACAAATGGGAAACCAATGGTCGCAACAAATACCATTTGTTTATTTTCATAAGATAGTTTTTCAAATTCTTCATTATTTATATTTAATCAAGACTTACACATTCGTAACGTTAGCATTTAGCTTACTGTAGTGTTACGGATCCCAAATTAAGTATTTTGGCTTAGCCACTTTCTTGCATCGTAATAACTGTAATTATGTTGTCCGTGCGTAAGTCTTATTAGTTAACAGTTTTATGAAGCTATCTCAATTTTTTTAATATGTTGGCTAACTGTTTTGTTTTTTAGAAAATAATTGGGTATAAAAAAGTACGATTAATTTTGACAGAATAGGAGCAACCAGTCCAAAGCTTACTGTAAAAAGAATAATCATCTGAATTGGTTTATTCTCTTTCAGAGCAAAAGCATAAAATATTAGACCCAAAAAAAGTCCCAATGTGAAAATTGAGATTGTATATTTACTTAAAATTTTTCTGATGTTTATGGTGCGATTTTTGACAATAAATATTTCAAATACATCGTCGATAACACTAGACAAAATAGCACAAAAGCATCCGCCAGTGATTGCAAACACTATAATATTATTTGACTCTGCTAAATGGAACATTATTAATTTATCCTCTATTTATTTCTGAAATAATGCTAATCATAACCTTTAATATTAAGCAACACTTCAGTATTTGTTAACTCAGTTTTGTGTGAGAAACCTCTAGCATAAGCTTCTTGGCATTTAGTAGCATTACAGGCATTGAATTATTCAATTTAAATGTGCTTCAGCTTAACTAGAGGTTGTTTTTTGAGTTTATAGCAGAATTTAGAAGCCAGGAGTAGAATCCGCTTTATAACTGACTTTCAGTTTTTGAACTGTACCCCACTTAGTTGGAATCCGCTACATGTTACTTAGGGTTTGCTGAATAAAACTGAAACCTATAACAGACAAGCTTTTTAAGCTTTTTTGTGCCAAACAAGTGCAGGGAAATAATGTTTATAGTCTCAAAAACCTTGCACTTTATTCCCTGACATCCCTGGGTAAATTAGAAACCAAGGGACGAAACTAATATTTTGCAAGCTATGTGGCTTCTAGATTCGCGAAACTCTACTTTTTCAGCAAGCCCTACTTAAATTCTCAAAAATATTCAAAATTTAGGGATTGCAAACCTCAAATTTTTATTTTTTTAGGATAAATGGTTTAACCTTCAAGAGCAGCGCCTTTAGGACCGCCAAATGCAGCACCAATACCAGTTGCAATCCCTATTTTGCCTAGACTACTAGTCCAAAATTTTCCGTTAATTGCTGATGGGTCGTACCAACCATTTACACCGACATCCCAAACAGTATTAGCTACACCAGCTACAAAGCCTGCAGCTCCGCCATAAAGTTTCTCTGTCTCCTCTTCTGTTAGTTCAACATTACTTGGTTTCAAATTTGTAAGTTCTAGCATTTATTTATTTCCTAATATTTTTTCTGCTTTTACGTCACAGCAAAACTTGTCTTACTGTTATTAATCATGGTCATTTATTTGGAATAAAAAATCAATATGTTTAAGCATATAAAAAAGACATATGATAATTACTTTTTGTCCGAATAAATAGCAAATAAAATAGACCAGATTTAAAATATAAACAAGGTGATTTCATTAACTTCTAACTTGCACATTTTAAAACCCTTATATAGTAAAACTTTCAGCTAAAGTCAAAAAAATGTGCTAGTTTCATTCATTGGGAGGGAGATTTAGTACTTTTGACTTATGTCCTACGGACACGCGATGCTAATGATTTTTGACTTTTGACTTTCCCTCCTGGGGCGCTCATATCTTGCACCTCTAAGTAAAAACCCATGTAAATTCAAAATAAGCGCGATAAAGCTACCTAATTTTTAGTATCTTTTATCGTTAAATCAAGGCTTTCAGATTTTTACTGAGTAATACAATTGCATCAATTTTTGTTGGTGCAAGATGCGAGTTAATGAAGTTAAAAGTAAATAAACCCCCTTGAGGGGGCTGATGGTGAGAGTAAAAATACCAATTATTGGTAATAATAAAACTTAAACAGGAGTTTTGCAGGGAGAAGTAGAAACTTGGTTATGCTTCTTAGAAGAATCACAATTAATTTCAACTTCAAATTTTCCAACTTGTTGCTTAAGCCAATTACTAAACAAATCAGTCAAAATACTTTGACGCAAAGTTTCATCCAATTTAGATTCAATAACTTCTTCCACTCTAATCAAATGCACTCCCTCAGCAGTAATAATTGGTTTGAGAATTTGGGGAGGATTCGCAGCAAGAACAGCAGCGGAAATTTTTGGTTTTAAATCTTTGCGGTATATTACTCCTTTATATCCTCCTTTTCGGCGTAATTCTGTATCGGTAATATATTGGTAAGCTGCTTCAAAAAAACTAATTTCCTCTTCACTCAAAGCATAAAATAATTCCCTAGCTATATCTACATCATCTAAAACGATTTCGTACATTGCAACTCGAGCATAATCTTGTTGAAATTCCAGAAAATAAGGCTCAACTTGATGAGCAAAAAGATGTTGAGCTAACTTAGAAGAAAGAATATTAGCAGAAATTAATTCTTCAAATTCATCCAAAGATATATGATGTCTGTGTAGCCATGACCAGGTATCATCAACGCTATGGAGTTGATTCATTAATCGCCAAGTATCTGCTGCTTCCTGAAGTTCATTTGGCTCGATTTTTATATCAGCTTCTTTGGCTGTACGAGTAACAATTTCGCGATGCAAAAACCTTTCAACTGTGGCTGGTATTTGACAGGAAATTCGCACTTGGTTAAAAAGGTCTTGTGGGGAAAGAGTTAAAATTTCTGACACGATCGGTCTCCTTGTTATGAATTTTGGGAATAGAGAACAGGGAACAGGTAATAGGAAAAAGAGAATAAATAATTTCAAATAATCTTAGATAGCTACTGCTATAAAATGTGAATTAAAAATCCGAATTAAAGTTCTAAACCATTCTCATGGAGTTTTTGAAATGGCTCGAGAACAAAATCAATTAAGCGACGCTGTCGAACTATTACCTCTGCTGTAGCGGTTTGACCTGGTCTTAAAGGAATACGTTTGTTTTGGACTTGAATATAAGTTTGTTTTAGTTCGATGTCTAAATCATATGCAGCTATTTGACCACTCTGCGTATTTGTCACTTTAGTAGTAGGAGAAATATTAATTAATTTTCCTTCAAATACACCGTAATCTTGAAATGGGTAAGCATCAAACTTCAGCTTGACTGACATTCCTTTTTCCAAAGAACCACTTTCTGTGGTGTTCATTTGAGCTTTAAGAATTAGGGGCGATCGTTTCGGAGCAACCTCCGCGATCGCATCTCCTGGATTTACAACTGCTCCAGGTTTGGGAATTGATAATTGAAAAATTGAACCACTAGCTGGTGCTTTAACTATCCTTTGTTCTAACTGATAATTTAAAGCATCTATTTGGTTATAATTTTCTTTGATTTGAGATTCAAGGGTTTCTATTTTTGTTTCTGATTCTTCTAGCTGTTCTTGGCTTCGGATTAAAGTTATTTTGTGGGAAGCAAGTAAACTCTGATAGTTTTCTTCTTGTTCTTCTAGACGAAGTTTAGCTTGTGCAATATTGGAATTAGCTTGCTGGAGTAATCCTTTTCTTTCCTGAGCTAGGTCTTCTTTATCAACTACTTGAATTTCGGCTACTATTCCTTCTTCTTTGGCTTTACTGAAACGCTGTACTTCTTTAATTGCCTCATTATATCTGGTCTGAGCTAAGTTTTTGGCTGTTTGACTATACTCCAGACTTTGTCGAGCTTCATCTATTTGGATTTGTTTTTCTAGCTGTTGAGCTTTGTTTTGTTCTTTCTGACTGTTAACTGCTAGAACTAGTTGATTTTCCAAAACTTTTAACTGAGTTAATTCTTTCTTTTGACCTTCTAGTCTTATTTCAATTTGCTTTAGTTCGCTCTTGACTGGTTCGGATTCAAGTTCTAATAAGGGTTGTTGTTTTTGTACTAATTGACCTTCTTTGACAAAAACTTCGGCGATGGTTCCTGAAACTGGTGAATCCACTGTAAAAACTTTACCTTGAGGTTCTAATCTCCCCCTAGCATTCCCTGTCTCATCAACTTGAGAAAACATCGCCCAAGGTAAAACAACTCCGATAAAAACCATGAGAAAATAAAGTAATCCTCGCGTCCAAACTCGAGGTAAGGTATCAATTATTTCTCGAGTTAGAGAAGACCAGTCATTATTAGAATGTTGAGAAATAGAAGATTTAGCACTAGAAGATTTAGAATTAGAAGATTTAGAATTAGAAGACTTAGATAATTTAGCTTCTGTTAAAGATGAATTATTCCCAGTACTAGAATTATTGGAATAGTTATGTTTAATATCAGCCATTTTTTCCCCTTCAAGCTAGAATTTAGTCCGTTTACTTCAGCAGTAGATCAAAGAACGAAATCACAAAAACAAATAAACGCAAACAAATAAATACAAGTTAAATAATTGCTAACTAACAACGGCGAGTTGTTTCTGATTGAGGTAAAAGTATTGACCTCGTTTTTCCATTAGCTGTTCGTGGGTACCGCTTTCAACCAAAACACCTTTGTTTAAGACCAAAATTAAATCTGCGTTTCTGATTGTGGAAAGGCGATGAGCAATTACCAATGTTGTTCGATCTTTGAGAATTGTATTGAGATTATTTTGAATAATTCTTTCTGACTCAGTATCCAGGTGAGAAGTCGCTTCATCAAGGATTAGCAACCGGGGATTTCCTAGAAGAGCGCGGGCGATCGCTAATCGTTGTTTTTGTCCTCCAGATAGCATTCCACCCCCTTCACCAATCTGGGTTTCGTAACCCATCGGTAATTCTTTGATAAATTCATGGGCTCCTGCTTGGTTTGCTGCTTCTATTACTTCTTCTAAGCTTGCTTCTGGAAAAGCAATACTAATATTTTCACGAATCGTACCACCAAAAAGGAAGGTATCTTGATCTACCACACCAACTTGCTGTCTCAAGGAGGCTAAGGAAATACTACTCATGTCATAACCGTCAATTAAAATATTTCCTTCGGTGGGAAGATAGAAGCCTAAACAGAGCTTAGAAAGAGTTGTTTTTCCCGAACCACTACGCCCGACTAAAGCTATTGTCTGTCCTGGTTTTGCTTCAAAGGAAATGTTTTCTAGATTGTTAATTTCGCTGTCTGGATTGTAGCGGAAAGTAACTTGTTCGAAGCGAATGTGACCTTCTAGAGGTGGGAGAGACTGATGAATTTCCTCTTGCAGATCTTCTTCCGGTTTACTATCAATAATATCGTTAATGCGCTCGATCGCGATCGTGATTTCCTGCAATTCATTCCACACAAAGGTCAGTCTTTGAAATGGACTAATAACATTACCCATTAACATATTAAAAGCGACTAATTGCCCAATGCTTAGTTCACCTTGGATTACTTGCCAAACTCCAAACCATAATAATAATGTAGTAACTAGGGTCTGAATCGTAGAGCTAAATATAGATAGGGTATTACCAATTATTTGTCCTGAAAAAGATTTTTTTATGGACTTAGCAAATAGTTCTTCCCAATGCCAACGTACAGTTTGTTCTACTGCTAATGATTTAATTGTGCGAATACCAGTTAAAGATTGAATCAGATATTTGGTCTGTTCGTTAGAAGCAGCGAATATTTCCTGGGAAATTTTTCGTAGAAAGGGTGTGGCAACTAGTGCTAGTAAGATAAATGGGGGTACGATTACCAAGACTAACAGTGCTAATTTCCAGCTATACCAGAACATTAACCCGGTATAAACAAACATGGTCAACATATCCAACAAAATGGATAGGGTTTCCCCAGTTAAAAATTGCTGGATTTTATGGTTTTCCTGGACGCGGGAAATAATATCGCCAACATAGCGAGATTCAAAAAATTCTAGGGGTAAACGTAAAGTATGATTAATAAATCCGACAATTAGGGCAATATCAATTCGATTCGCCACATGATCTAAAAGATACTGTCGCAATCCCGTCATGGCGATTTTAAAGAAGCCAAAGAGAAGCAATCCCAATCCTATGGCGTTTAATGTCAAGGTACTGCGTTGTACCACCACTCGATCTAGGAGTAATTGGGTAAAAACTGGTGTAATTAGTCCCAAAACCTGAATAAAGACAGAAGCCAAAAATATTTCCAACAATACTAGTCGGTGAGGCTTAACTAACTCGATAAATTGCCAAAAAGGAAGATTGCTTTGTTCAGCTTCTTTTAATAATGCTGTAGGTTGAAGTAATAAGGTATAACCAGTCCAACCAGTTTCAAATTCTGCGCGAGTCAGATTGCGCTGACCGATCGCGGGATCGCCGACAATTACATGAGTACGAGTCACTTCGTAAACAACGATATAGTGTTTACCTTCCCAATGGGCGATGGCTGGTAAACTTTGTTGCTCTAATTGCAGAAGGTTAGTTTTAACTGGTCGGGTTGTAAAACCAATACTTTCTGCTGCAAGAACTAAACCACGTAATGATGCACCGTTGCGGTCAGCATGGGAAATTTCTCGCAGACGATTGATGCTAAAACGTTTACCCCAATACTGACCAATCATTACTAAGGAGGCTGCACCACAGTCTGAACTACTTTGCTGTTGAAAGAAGGGATAGCGTCGGGTAATACGCTGTAATAGGTGACCTACTTGTAATTTGGGACTGGGAAAATATGCTTGGCTAATTTTTTTACCTGGTTGTCCCCTTACTATTTCTTGCTGATTTTTTTTCGAACTTTTAACTTTAGGACTTTGAATCTTAGGTGTCTGAATTTTTGGTATTTGAGGCTTGGCTCTTTGGAGGTTAGATTTTTGAGGTCCAGATCTTTCAGGCTTATACCTTCGAATATGAGATGTTGTAATCTGGGATCGGGGATTAAGGTTTTTTCTATAATTTGCTATATCTGCACTACCCTGCAATTGGATTTGAGATCCTTCGGTATTAGAAGAAATTACTTGAGCTAGCTGGGGTAGGTAATTGAGTACTATCTCCCATTGTTCTGGGTTGAGACTATATATTTCCGTAGGTTGAGTAACTTCCCAATAGCCATTCTGTTGAATGGGAGCATCAATACTACCTTGATTTAGAATATTTCCGGAAGTATGTGTTAGTTCCCCCCGTCGAATCAACCATAGCTTTTGATTGTTAAGACCTTCTGGAAGCTTACCCTGAGGTAGTTCATGTTTTTCTAGGAGAGATAATACTTCTACTAATCCAGGGTGTTTATGTAGGGGAGCAAGTTGAGGACATAGTAACAAAAAATCTCTGATTACCGCTTGGTGATAAAGATGTTCGTTTATTTCATGATACTTTTCATTGAGATTTTGTAATAATTTACTCGAAAGATAAGCGAGTTTAAGATTAAGAGAAGCTCTGGCTGAATAAGACTGAAATGATACTTCAGAAAACAAAGTATTTTCACCAAAGGAATCTCCCTCATCCAAAGTGAAAAGCAACTCCTGACAATCGTCTACCAACCTTACCTTGCCATTAAGTATTATATATATACCTGCTTGGGCTTCAGTACTTTGCCAAAACTGTTTTCCCGGAAGTGGTTGTTGGATTTCGATTTTTTTCAGACAGCGATCGAAATCAGAGTCAGTAAGCAGTGAACCAAGTGTATGAGCTAGCTGTTGTCCATCAACAGACATAATAAGTGAATTTTGAACCATAAGACCTTTAACCGTAAAATCTTGAACTATAGTTAAAATCTCAACCTTGAACTACAATTAGAACTTCAACCGAAAAAATTTAATTGCCACATTTGATTGGATCCAGATGCGCAAATAGATGGTAGTTCTTGTAATAAGAGACTTGAGTTATCTTTGCTGTTATCAGTTGTCAAACCCTTAACAGATTTAGAACGAGTAGAAAGTCCCATTTGTTTGAGCAGACGATTAACATGACGAGCAGTAACTTCAATTCCTAGCTCCTTGTTTAAATGCTTGCTCAACCACTGTCCCGTCCAACGCTCAAATGAATAACCATAATCGCGAGGACTGTTGCTTACCAATTCTTTTAATCGCTCCAGGTATTCCTCACTCGTAACTTTAGGACGACCGACCGGACAATCATCCCAATTGTGTGCTTGACCTGAACGCGCTTGTGCGATCCAATATCGAGTAGTTTCCTGAGTACACCCTAAAGTTTTGCTAATTTGGGCTTTGGTATAACCCATATCTGCAAGCAACATAATTTGAATACGACAACGATATTTCGGATGTAGATTGGTTTGTAAGTTTTTCTCGAGCAGTTTTCGTTGAAAAGGGGTTAAGTATTTGCTAATATTTTTTGTGTTTTCCACCGTAATTCCTCCCGATCAAAATTTATTTACTAGTTTGATTTCATGACAAAATTTCTTACCCAAAGAAGTAAGTCAAAATATGATTTACTAAATCTCACAGAGCTATGAATTTTCAAAAGACTCTAACTGAGATGAAATCGTTTGCAAACCGGATAAATCATGATACAAACAAATTTAGAAAATAAACCTATATAATTGATCTACTCGGGTTGCAATAATAAATATTTTTAAGTCTTCTTTAGGACTTTATTTAAAATTGAAAATTTACAGTAGCTTTTGACTCTAATTTATTTTGACTATTATTTATTAATAAGTGTTTAGACAAAATTAATTGTATTTTCTGTCCTGTTAAATTTATTTTCGCTAAAAGTATAATAATCCCGTTACTATCGAATGGTTGTCTCAAACCATCCAGATGGATCTTTATGGGATATCATCCACTAGGCTAATTAATACTGAATTAATATATGTATTAGCAAAGCGCGATCGCTTTATATATAGGACTTACGCAAAATTAACGTAATTACGTCATTACGTGTGACTAACGTCACGCTGTGCTAACAGCTACGCTGCGGGCTAGCGTTAGCGACGTAATCTCCTGAGACGCTGGGATTGCTATCTCCTAAACGGAGACGCTACGCTAACCCTACACTGTGTTCCGGTCGCAATGACAAATCTATGTCCGTAGGACACGCTGTGCTAACGTTGCGTAAGTCCTGATATAAAATGTTTGTAGAGACATAGCAATGCTATATCTCTATACTTGGTTTCATATTTATTTCTTTTGATCTAAATTTTGCGTTAGTTAAATCGACTGATTTTGTGCTCAAAGGATATATATTTTCTTTCTTTCAAGTACATTAGCCAGCAAAATTATACGGAAAAGATGAATAGTGAAGATCGATAAGCAACTTTCCATCTTTATTCTTTTTATACCCAAAAGTAAAATCTACTTTTATTTCTTGACCATTACGAACATCAGTAAAGTAATAATCCCCCATTGCTAAAGCATAATCATAATGAACAACTACCCCTGCGTTTTCGAATCGAACTTTACTCCAAGGTTGAAGTGCAAATCCATGGTCTTCAGGGACAATACCTTGGACAAAATACGATATTGCTTCTTCCTTTGTTAAACGAAACTCTTCTTTAGCAGCTTTTGTTGGTTTAAATAAAACAGTACCTTCGTCATAACCATACAGCGTCTCAATAATCTCTGCAGCTAAAACTCTGTAGTCTTCTCCATTTATATATGCTTTACTGATCGCAACAATTCCATCACCCCAAGCTTTTTGGGCGTTAATCACATCTTCTCGAGAAATATCACCAGTTTGAATTTCAGTTTGTTCTGATACGAGTATTTTAGATGAATTAGTAGTTAATACTGAACCTAATATTGCCATTACTCCTTGTGGTGTAAGTTTTGTGTTTTGATGACTACTCATTTTTCTATTGACTCTTAAAGTAATAAAGGTAATAAAAGTTTTTCATTACCTGTTGACTTTAGTTTCGTCTGAAACATGCTGCTTTTATCACTACCAGCTAGATATTTCAACCCGGTCAACCGGATACTTATTGGGTATCATCCACCCGGTTGTGGAAAGTATGGGAGGTGTGGGAAGTTTAGGAGATGTGGGAAAAAATGCTAATAACTATAAATTTTTTTCCGAGCTAAAAACTTTACCCGATCTAAAACCAGGACTTTGGCCGCGTTTACGGTAAAATATGACCGTTGGGAACTATAATACATGGCGGACTGTGATTGAGCGTTATACCCTGCCCGAAATGGGGCACTTATGGACTGATAGCTACAAGTTTACAACTTGGTTGAAAGTGGAAATTGCTGTTTGTGAGGCACAAGCCGAACTTGGTTATATTCCCCAGGAAGCTGTTAAAGAAATAAAAGCAAAGGCAGATTTTGACCCCGAGCGGGTATTAGAAATTGAAGCTGAAGTCCGCCATGATGTCATAGCATTCTTAACCAATGTAAATGAATATGTAGGCGATGCGGGGCGTTACATTCATTTGGGAATGACTAGCTCTGATGTGCTTGATACTGCACTGGGATTACAAATGGTCGCTAGTCTAGACTTAATTATCCAAAGACTGGAAGATTTAATAGTTGCAATTCGCCGCAAAGCAACAGAACATCGTTACACAATAATGATTGGGCGTTCCCACGGAATTCACGCCGAACCAATTACTTTTGGTTTTAAGCTAGCGGGATGGTTAGCGGAAGCTTTGCGCCATCAAGAACGTCTGCAAACATTACGTAAAACAATTGCTGTAGGTAAAATTTCTGGTGCGGTGGGTACCTACGCAAACATTGAACCACGGGTAGAAGCCATTGCTTGCGAACTACTTGGCTTAACTCCTGATACTGCATCGACACAGGTCATTTCCCGCGATCGCCATGCTGATTTTATCCAACAATTAGCTTTAATTGCTGCTTCAATCGAAAGATTTGCAGTGGAAATTCGTAATTTACAAAAAACCGACGTTTTGGAAGTTGAAGAATATTTTTCTAAGGGACAAAAGGGTTCTTCAGCAATGCCCCATAAGCGTAACCCAATTCGTTCCGAAAGACTAACGGGAATGGCAAGAATTATTAGAAGCCATGCAGTAGCAGCAGTTGAAAATGTGGCATTATGGCACGAGCGAGATATTTCCCACAGTTCCGTTGAGAGGGTGATTTTGCCGGATGCTTGCATTTTGACCCATTTCATGTTGGTGGAAATGACTAAATTGATGGAAAATTTGTTAGTCTATCCAGACAACATGGCACGGAATATGAACTGTTACGGCGGTGTAGTTTTCAGTCAACGAGTAATGTTGAGCTTAGTGGAAAAAGGAATTAGCCGCGAAGAAGCATATAAAATAGTCCAAGAAAATGCTCATGCAGCTTGGAATCAACCACAAGGTAATTTCCGCGACTTGGTCAACCGCGATACTCGCATTACCGATAAATTATCTGTTGCAGAGATTGAAGCTTGTTTCGATCCGCAACATCATTTGCAACATTTAGATCGAGTTTACGAAAGATTAGGCATATAAAAAGTCAAAAGTCATTAGCATAGCGTGTCCGTAGGACATAAGTAAAAAGTCAAAAATAAGAAATTAACTCAAGTTGTTAATGAAATTGTAGGGTTTGTTATGGCTTGTAAAGAATCTGGTAATTCGAGCAAATAAAAATTAGCCATAACGCGCTGCAGGATTATAAAGTTTGTACTGGACAAAGGACTACTTCCTAACACAGTTACGTATGTATTTTATATAGTGGTGCGTTACAGCGCAGCGATAAAGGTGACCTAAAAAAGATATTCTTTTGCGCGCCTAACACACCCTACTTGCGACTCCTTACTCCTTCTCCTTACTCATTACTTAATAATGCGTCCCTGTTTTCCGATAATGCACAGCTGTAACACCATCATTATTCAGAACTTGACCGTTATCTACAGTTGCATATACTAACCAATGGTCGCCAACTTCCATCCGGTCTTTGACAGAACATTCAATATATGCCAAAGAATCCTTTAGATAGGGAATACCATTTTCCGCTTCTTCGGTTGCAACATCTGCAAAACGGTCTTGTCCGGGAGAAAAGGGTTTAAGAAAATGTTTCATTAACCCAAGATGATTACCTTCTTGCAAAACATTAAGGACAAAGGAATTTCCAGAATGCATCAAAGTTTCTACGGCGCGGTCTTTTGCAACAGCAACGGTCAAACCAGGGGGAGTAAAGCTAGCTTGGGAAACCCAAGATGCTAACATCGCACCGGACATTTCTCCTTGCTTCGCGGTAACGACACACAGAGAACCAATAACTCGCCCTACTGCTTGTTCGACGTTACTTGCAGGTTGAATTTTTGCCCGAACTTTCTTGACTTTTTTCAAAGCTTGGGCGAAGTCAGTTCCTGCTTCTTCACAGGTTTGCAGGGTATGGTCATTAGGTTTAAATTTAACTCTAATTGCATCAAACCCAAATTTATAACCCGCATCTTTAAGTTTGCTTTCAATGATATCTACTGCTTCACCGCTCCAACCAAAGGAACCGAATACCCCAGCTAGTTTATTTTTTGTTGCAGTGGATAAAACAATACCCAAAGCTGTTTGCACTGGTGTTGGTGCGTGACCCCCCAGAGTTGGAGAACCAATTACAAAACCTGCAGATTTTTCGATCGCAGTGCGAATTTCTTCTGGATCGGCAAATTCACAATTAATTGATTCTACACTAACACCGGATTTTGTAATTCCACGGGCGATCGCTTGGGCTATAGTAGCAGTATTACCGTAAGCTGAAGCGTAAATTAGAACAACGCTGGTATCCTGTGCTGTCTGTTGTTTACTCCACTGACGATAAGATTTAGTAAGTTCGATTAAACCGTAACGTACTAAAGGACCATGTCCCGGAGCGTAAAGTCGAGCCGGAAATTCAGATAACTTATCCAGTGCTTTTTCTACTTGACGGGCGTGGGGTGCCATTAAACAATCAAAATAATAGCGCCGGTCTTCTTGAAATGCTTGCCAACCTTCGTCAAATACTTGGTCACCGCATATATGTGCGCCGAATAATTTATCAGAGAACAGAATCTCTGTTCGGGAATCATAGGTGCAAAGTTCGTCAGGATAGCGAGGATTTGGGGTCGGAATGAAGCTCAATTGATGACCTTGACCCAAATCGAGGATTTCATCTCCTCGCATTACCTTAAGCGGTAAATCTTTTGTTTCAGAAGAATCTTCAGTTGCAAAAGCTTTGCGCAAACTTATTGCACCGGGGTTAGAGCAAATAAAAGTTATTTGGGGTGAAATTTCCCACAAGGCTTTTAAAGTTACCGCCCGATTGGGATTTACGTGACCGATAATTACATAGTCAATTTTTGTAATATCAATTCTCGACTTTAGTCCATCTAGAAAAATTTCTGTAAAAGTTTCTCCCGGAGGGTCGATTAAAGCAACTTTATCACTCTCTATTAAATATGTATTAGCAGTAGTTCCCTTAGCAAGGGCATATTCAATTTCAAATCTTAACCTTGCCCAGCTGCGCGATCGCAATACTCTGGTATTAGTACCAACTGGGAAAACTTGAACGTCACGAGGCTTCATATCAGTTATCAGTTATCAGTTATCAGTTGTCAGTTGTCAGTTGTCAGTTGTCAGTTATCAGGTATCAGTTATCAGTTTATGGCTAACGCCACGCCCTTACGGGCTACAGTTAATGCGCTGTCGCGCACGCAATACCTACGGTACGCTTCCGCTAGGTGCTAACAGTTTATGGCTAACGCCACACCCTTACGGGCTACAGTTATCAATTACCTGTTTCCTGTTAACTGTTTCCTGTTAACTGTTAACTGATAACTGTTAACTGATAACTGATTTAGTAATGATTTCCTACTTTGCGATGGTGAACTGCTGTTAAAGCATCAGGTTTGGCGACTCTTCCATTGGAAATAGTGCTAAATATCACCCAGTGGTCGCCACAATCCATTCTACAGGCTACTTCGCATTCCATATATGCTAATGCATCAGCAAGAATTGGCGAACCATTCCCAGCAGTTTGAGTTCTGACACCTTCGAAACGGTCAGCACCAGGTAAGAAACGCTTGAGGAAATGTTTCATTAAACCTTGGTAATTACCTTCTTCTAAAACGTTGAGGATAAATGTATCGCCAACCTGCATGAGGGATTCAATCGCCCTATCTTTCGCAACAGCAATGGAAACTCCTAAGGGTTTGAAACTGGCTTGATTTACCCAGGATGCTAACATGGCACTTTTAACATCGCCTTTCTTCGCGGTAATAATATACAATCCACCACTGAGTCTTCCCAAAGCTTTGTCAAGGTCAGCATCTAAAGATTTCATTTTTTTGATGCTTTTCTTGATGGTTACTAACTGTGCTAGGTCAGTACCTGATTCCTCACAGAGTTTATCAGTGTTTTCAGTGGGCGTTTCTTTAATTTGGATCGGTTGGAAAGCTGTTTTTAGACCCAAATCTCGGAACTTGTTCAGTATGGGATAAACAGGTTCATCGTCACCACCACCGGTTTCAAATACACCTACGGCTTGTTTTTCTTTCGCAGAACCTAAAATTGTACTTAGAGCAGCTTGAATGTTAGAAGAACCAGAAGCTGGAGTCATTCCCAGGACAATTCCAGCACAACGTCCGACTAATTCTCTTAACTCTTGTAAATCAACTTCGCCACCCAAGTCTATCATTTCCACTGCTACACCAGTTTTAGTAATACCTGTAGCAATACCTGCTGCTAATCGATCACTGTAACCGTATTCAGAAACAAAAAATATCCCAACTGTGGTTTCTGCTTTGGTTTTATTTTGACTCCAATTCCGGTAGCGTTCCACTAGCTCATCAACATTGTGCCATAAAAGTGGACCGTGACCTGTGGCGATCGCGCCAATGGTTTCCAACTGTCCCATCCGCTTTAAAGCAGACATTACGGATCGGGAGTTAGGAGCCATCAAGCACTCATAATAAAACTTATAATCTGGTGATATTGCTTCTAAATCCTCGTCATAAGTTGCATCAGAGCAATAATGCATCCCAAAAGCATCGCAAGTGTAGAGAATTTGGGTTTTATGGTCGTAACTAAAGATTGTATCTGGCCAATGCAAGTTTGGCGCAATCACAAATTCGATTTCGTGTCCATTTCCTAAATCGATGCGATCGCTATTTTTAACGATTTGTTTTTTAAATGGCTGATGTACGAGATTTTCTAAAAATTGAATTGCAACTTTTGAACCGACAACGGTAATATCCGGCGCAAGTTGTAAAACATCTTTAACTAAACCACTGTGATCGGGTTCCGTGTGGCTGATAATTAAATAATCAATATCTTTAGGATCTATTAGTCCTTTAAGGGTATCGAGATAAAGCTGACGAAATTTCTCGTGAGAGGTATCTACTAAAGCTATCTTTTCACCACGAATGAGAAACGAGTTATATGTAGTACCATTTTGCAAGCCAAACTCGATATCAAAACGGTCTCTATCCCAGTCCAGAGAACGAATTGTCGTAGTGTCATTAGCAATATCGGTAGTTTGTATAGTAAGTCTTTTTTCGCTTTTGTCTGTGAGTACTACCATAACTCGTCTCCTATTAAATAAGTATTTATTCCTCCAATCTTATTCTGGCACGAGTTATTTGTAACGTTTGATTAAATTTTCTATGGATCGGTTAAGAAAGTTAAAACAAAGAGTTATGGGGATTGGGGATTGGGGACTGGGTAATGGTGATGGTTAATGTATATTAGTCGCTTGTACATTCTCCAATTTTCGTTAGTATATAGTCGTGTTTCTAAATGCATAGTATTTGTTCTTATTTTGCAAAAAAAAAGACCGATTGGTCTGTAAATTGCTGTGATTTTTCACATTAATTAGAGGGAGAAAAGTAATGAGTGATTTTTGTGGTCAGGTTGCTCTGGTAACGGGAGCATCGCGAGGTGTTGGTGCAAGCATTGCTCGAATGTTAGCTTCTGCTGGGGCTGATGTGGTAATCAACTACCGTAGCAAAAGTCATCGGGCGTTTGAAGTCGCTGATGCTGTTCGTACAAATGGTCGTAAAGCTCTGCTTGCTCAGGCTGATATTACTGACGAGAGTGAAATGAACCAGATGATGAAGTTAGTAGAGAAGGAATTTGGTCGTCTAAATCTACTTTTCCTCAACGCAAGTGGTGGAATGGAGAAGAATAAGCCTGATGATTATGCAATGCAAATTAATCTTACCGCCCAGTCTCGTGCTGTTGACTTATTCTTACCCCTCATACCAGTAGGTGGACGCATTGTTTTTATTACCAGTCACCTTGCTCATTTTTATGGTCAAAAGCCTGGTTACCCAATGTATGAACCAGTAGCAAAAAGCAAAAAAGCTGGTGAAGAAGCTCTGCGTAATCGCATTCCAGAATTAACAACCAAAGGAATTAAACTAGTTGTAGTTAGTGGTGACTTCATTGAAGGTACTATTACTCCTAAGTTAATGCAGCGCAAACACCCGGATTTACTCGAAAATCGCCGCAAAAGTGCAGGTTCTTTACCCAATATTGAAGATTTTGCTCGTGCTATTGTTAATGCGGCAATGGATAGCAACTTAGAAAGTGGAGCAACTGTTTTTGTAGGAAATACTGAGTGGGAAACTGTTTGAGAAACTATTTATTGGTCATCCTTGTTAGATCTTACTCTTTTGTTTGATTAGACCAAAACTACCAGTAAGTTTGCGAAAACGCCACATAAAAACTCCAGATGCAACGGTCACACCAATCGATTGTCCAATCCACAAACCTACACCACCCAAACCGAACTGAAATCCTAATAAATAGCCGGTGGTTAACCCAATTCCCCAAAATACTGCAATATTTAGCAACATTGGTATGCGAGTATCCTGCAATCCGTACAACGCTCCCATAGTTGTCTTTTGTACTCCATCAAATACTTGAACGAAAGCAGCGACTGTCAGTATCGATGTGGCAATTTTGACTATATTTGCATTTTCTGGATTATTTACATCCACATATAAACCAATTATTTGTTCTGGATAGGTAAATAGCATAACTCCAGTAAACGCCATGAAAATAGCCGCCATAGAAATGCTTACATATCCCGAATGTTTTGCACTTCCGATATTTTGCTGTCCCAACCACTGACCAACTCGAGCGGTTGTAGCATAAGACATTCCCAGGGGAACCATAAAAATGATCATAATGGTTTGCAAAACTATTTGATGTGCTGCGAGTACATCAGTCCCCAACACACCCATTAAGTAAGTTACTACTACGAATAATCCAAACTCGAAAGCGATCGCAATAGCCATAGGTACGCCAATTGCTACTAATTTCCGAATCATTGGAAGTCGAACTGGAAGTTGAACTTGGGGTTTGAATCTACATAAATCTGCAAAGATGCGGTAAGTTTGCAATTGTTTGTGTCCCATAATGTAGAACACCAAAGCTAGAAACATTAACCACAGACTAACAGCACTTGATAAACCCAAACCTGCTAGTTCCATCCGAGGAAATCCAAATTTACCAAACCCCAAAATGTAATTACCAAGAATATTGATAAATGTTCCCCCAATTACTATTATCATCACTGGAGCTGCTTGAGAAATTCCAGAGAGAACACCTCGAAGCATTGCAAAGCCTAAAGCCGGGAAAAACCCCCATAATATAATGTCTAAATATTGGTTTGCTAAGGTAACGGTGGTTGGTGATTGTCCAAGTTTACCCATCAAACTATCAAAACCCCCCACCATTAACATTGTAGGAATACTAAGTATTATGGATAACACCATACCCTGTCGAGCTATTAGTCCAACTCGTTTTTTGTGACCCGCTCCAAAAGCTTCAGCCACAAGGGGACTTACACCCATAACAACTCCACTTACAATACCCAAAAACATTTGAAAGGTTAAAGCTGCTAATCCTCCTGCCGCAAGAATTTCTGCTCCTAAATGCCCCATCATGATAGAATCGGCAAAACCTGTTGCAGATTGAGCTACTTGGGCGCTGACTAAGGGAACAGCTATTTGGAGAAATCCTTTGATTTCACCACGGATTTTAGATTTGATAGGTAATGAAGTCATGATTAAGTATTGAGAATAATTGCGATTCCTTGAGGGTTGATTAACAGTTTTATTTGTATGTAACCCAGGAAAACGCAAAATTAAGCCTGGAATATTTGTTTGTATAATTAGAATTTACGAAAATATACTAAGGAAATCTCTCTAAATTTTGCTCAACTGTTAAAATCTTGCGATTGATTTTGATAGAGTAGTGCGGTCAACTAATTTTACTTTACAATTTTCAACTACTCAGCAATCACAACATGCTAGAAATCCAAAAACTTACGTCATTTAATGGAGTTTATTGAGGAGTTTGCTCGTCAAGAAAACTGCAAAGTTATTGCACTATCATCAGGTTTCGAACGAAAAAACGCTCATCGCTTTTACGAGGAGCGCATGAATTATCAGAAGCGTGCTTATGCGTTTAAAAAATCTTTGCAATAGGGTTTCAAAATTATTTTTTCCAATTTAAATAATGGCAAGCGATAAAAAATTACCAAGGTAATACTTCGCCATTAGCATGCCAGAAGGTTCCGGTGTTGTCCATATTTAACTCATCAATACGAGCTAACAATCCCTTCACTGACGTCTCAGTAGTAATTCCAGAATTGGTAAAATTAGTCATACGTGTCTTAACTAATCCTGGATGAAGGATTGCAACAGGGATACCTTTCGATTTCAAATCTTCGGATAATGATTTACCAGCCATTGACATAGCAACTTTCGACATTCGATAACCATACTGACCGCCGGAAGTATTATCATCAATAGAACCCATGCGGCTAGTCATCATAATGACTTTTGAACCCGACTTTAAGTTAGGAAGCAAAGCTTGAGTCAAACGTAACGGACCAATTGCATTAACTTCAAACTGTCTGCGAATGCTTTCAAAATCTAAGTTATCCAGACCCATTCGCTCTACAATACCAGCATTATTAATTAAAACATCAATTGGCTTGCCATCCAGTCGTTTAAGCAGGTTAGCAACTGAAGATTCATCTGTAATATCAATATCTGTTTCTACTCGTATACCTAAATTCTTTAATTCATCTGATGCTGAACGACATACAGCAATTACATCATCACCTCGTTCTTTGAGCTGATGACAGTATTCTAAGCCTATGCCTCGATTTGCTCCAGTCACTAGATAGGTTGCCATATTGATGTTTTTCCCTGACTTACAGCTTTAGAGTATCAAGTTTTGGGGCTTATTCCTTATCGTTAATAAACGTAGTCACGTGCTTGCAGATATAGTATGGTGCTCTATTGGTATGCAAAGACAAAAAAAGGATTGTAGCTTTTAGCAGAAAAGGTTTACACATTTTAAATATTTAGAGAAATCCAAAAAATAAATCTGAGTTTGTAGATTTATTAAAATTTATTCAAGTCAAAGTCATTATGAGTATATCTTTATTTAAATAAGTCATAACGACTTCGTTTTTGCGTAATACTGGTAAACGCCTTTCTTGTGACGTTATTGAGCAGCTATTTTTAGCTTGATATGTTGAATTATTTTTGCTACATCCCCATAGCTAATATTGAGGTACTAAAAATGACAAATAAAAAATGGACAATTATAAAGATTAACTATCAATTTGGCTGCTGGGGAAACAAAGATATTACAAGCATATGTTTAAACTCGTAAACCAGTAATACAAAAACGCAATAAGTCATAACATTTAAAATGATTGAACAAGCAGATGGGAACAACAAAAATATTTAGAAATGAAACTAAAGATGCAGTTGAAAAAATGCCAGAACTGCTACTTCAACTCAAAAGTATATTTTTCATTGGCTTAAATATTATTATTTTAATCAACAATCCTACACTTGTATGCGCAAAATCTAATAATCCAATCAATTGGAAACTAAAAGAAGTAACCTTAGAACAGAAAAAACTACCTAATAGAGGAACTCCTAAAACTATTGATGGAGCAGGAAGCAGGTAGCTATTCCCATGTAGTGGAGCCTGATATTACATTAAATCCGATTGGTAAAACCCACTTATAATGTAAGGAATAGTTACCTGAAAAAATAAGGTGAAAAATACAATCTACTCGTGCACTATTTCACAAAAACGATAAAGGGTCGCTCATATTTTCCGCAAAACCAAGAATACCGCGATCGCGATGTTCGTACAGTAAATTCCCCTGCAAATCAAACAGAAAAGTTCCTCCCCGTTGAGTCAAATAAGCTGAGTTGGGAACATAGGTATTCCAATTACTTAAAACTTCGCTCATATTTCGCAAGCGCAGAGTTGCAAGTTCAAAAGGACGTTGAAAACCTTTTCCTCCTGCAAACTTGAAAAATGAACCTTTGATTGCTGGTAAAGGTGTACCTTCCACAACTTCTTCATCACCAATTAACTGAGGAGATTGACGATCGCCCTTATAACCCCGAAATACTTCTGCTAAAGTTCCTGGACTACCAATTCCTGCACACATCAGCATAAAATTTAACCAAGCATTTTGTCCATCTGAAAATAAAGGAAGTTTTGCAGATAAACCGGGATAAAGTCCTAATGAGGCGTGAATTTTGGCTTCAGGATCGACAAATAATGATTCCTGGGGGAAACCGGTATACTCGCAAAACTTTAAACCAGAATTGCGATCGCCAATTCCAACAGCGCGAATAGCTATTTCCTTAGCTTGCAATTTTTCTTTTTCTCTTTGCAACCACCAAGCATATTCCAGGTTATCAAAATCCCCCAATTGGGACCAAATTAACACCAGGGTTTGGGGAGCGTTAGAACAATTATTCAAAATTGGCTGAATTTCTCCATCACTAATTCGTAAGCATTGAGTTTGCTTCAAGATAGAGTAGGTATTTTGAGGATTTTTATCTTGAGGGTTTTTATCTCGAGAATTTGAGTTAGTTTGGGGATTCATTTTTTGGTGTATCTAGAATTTCAGGGGATATGCAAAAAAAGTTCAATTTTGCAACTCAAATATTTTTGCAACTCAGTCATTTGGAAAATAGATTTTTAGGTAAGCAACAAGCAGCTTTTTTTCTTCTGCTCTTAATTTTGCTCTTAAGGTTTCATCAGCTTGTGAAGAGACGAATTCAAGAACACAGCAAGCTTCAACGGTTACCATTGAAATTAACTTGATTTGTTCGGGTTCCATTTCTGGAGCGCGAGCAGCAAAAAACGCTTCAAAATAAGGTTCTATCTCACGGTTAATATTTTCCACTATCGCCGTAGCTGTGGGTGAAAAATGATAGTCCAGCAATACCGCACGAAAACCTGGTTGCGATAAAAAATCATCGTAATAAGTATCAATAATCTGATCGATTACCGAACTAATTGGTAGATCGCAGTTCAGAGAACCTAACATCTCACTGAAAACTTCCCGCACCCGATCCATGTAAAAGCTAGCTAAAGCTTGAAAAATCGCTGCTTTATCTGGGAAGAAACGGTACAACGACCCTACAGAAGTTTTTGCTTGTTTTGCGATCGCAGTAGTAGAAGCAGCCTCATAACCCACCTTACCAAAAACCCGAGCTGCTGCTTCGAGAATTTGAGTAACTCTTTTCTGACTGCGGGACTGCTGAGGTAAACGCCTAAGGCGATCGGTATCTTGGGGAATTTCGAGCATATTCTCAACTCAGATATAGCGCTACGCGCAAGTAAAAGGTAAAAAGTAAAAACAGACCGCGCCCGTAGGGCGACAAAAAGCCTAATACGTATGGCTTTTAGGGTTAATACATGTCCTAACGTAACTTCGTAGTGCTAGAAATCAGCAAAACAAGCTTTACTTAATTGTATTAAACACGAAACTTTTTTCATATATTGACAAACGTGAAAGTTTTTTCGTATTTTAAAAAGTGAAAGTTTTTTCGTGTTTTGTTTCTGGTATCAAATAATGAAGCGTCGTCAATTGATGTACAGTGTCTTCTCTGCTTCCACTGTTGCAGTAGGCTCTCAATTTGTTAGATCTCAACCTGGAAGAGCTAGTCGAATGGAAATTCAAAAGATATCTACAAAAACGGACTATGAAGTTATCATCATCGGTGCGGGTGCAGCAGGTTTAGCAGCAGCGCGTTCTCTTCAAGATGCTGGACGTGAAGTTCTGGTACTGGAAGCTCGCGATCGCATAGGTGGGAGGATATATACTGACTACAGCTTTGCATTCCATCCCATTGAACGGGGTGCAGAATATATTCAGGGCGAAAATGTCATTACCTGGAAAGGGATAAAGCAATATGGGCTAAAAACTCTCCCTGTTTTTGAAGATATTAAGCATGCTTTCACATACTTTAACGGGAAATACTTATCTGTGAAGCAGCTATATAAAGACTCTAAACTACAAGCTTTAGACTTTCTCGTTTCAAGAGATTCAGAACTCTTTGAGTTAGCCGAACAATGGGTAAAAGCGGGTAAACCAGATACCACAGCAGCAAAATTACTAGCTGCAAATAATGTCCGCTTTTCTCCGGAATCCTATCGATTAGTAGATAATTCCTTCAGTAGTGAATACGCTGCAAGTCTGCAACAGTTAGGTGTTTACGGTCTCTTGGAAGCAAACTATGAAGGGGATGGCGATCGCAGTTTCCGTGTGAAAAAGGGGTATTCTCATCTGCTCAAACTGTTTGCAAATGACTTGAACATTCGTCACTCTACTCCAATAAGCAAAATCATTTGGAACTCAGATAGAGTTCAATTGCAAACTGATAAAAATGAGACTTTCACAGCCAAAAAAGTGATAATTACAGTTCCATTAGCTTTATTGCAATCAAACGCGATCGTATTCGAACCGGTGTTACCTCCTGAAAAACGGGCTGCGATCAATGGACTGGGTATTGCTCATGTTACTAAACTAATTTTGAAATTTGACAAGCCTTTTTGGTCTAAAGAGACTGAACTCATTTTGACAACCCTGGATACTCAAATGTGGTGGCGATCGGGTTGGGGTCGAAAAAAAGAAGCACCTGTATTAACGGCTTACACTGGAGCGACAAATGCAATTAATTTTAGTAAGATGGGTCGCGATGCTGCTATCGATGCAGGCTTAAGAGATTTAGAGAAAATCTTTAAAATTCCACTTAAGCGTAGGCTGACTGATGCACTATTTATAGACTTTAGAACCGATCCTTATTCCCAAATGGCTTACTCCTATGTTCCTGTAGGTGGAACTGGCTTGAGGAAGAAACTTGCTCAACCCGTTGACAATATTCTATTTTTTGCAGGGGAAGCAACTAATGTAAATCGTCCTTCAACAGTACATGGAGCAATTGGAAGTGGTTTAAGAGTAGCCCGGGAAGTATTGGGTATAAAATCGAGTATGGTGAATTAGTATTTTGAATTCGAGTATATGTACGAATTGTTGATCTATCTTGAATTAGATAAGTTGAAAAGGTTCAAACCAAGCAAAATTTAAATGCCCAACGGTTATAAAATCAATCACAATGTGCATAGCAATAATAGCCATTATTGCCCGATGTCTCCATGCCAACCACATCCAAATTAAGGACATTGTGCCTAATCCTAAAGCCATAATCACAGTAACTGGTTTATGGGATGGAAGGACTTGAACCCAAAATAAAGCATGGATAAGCCCTGAGAATATTGCATAACTAATATATCCAAAAGTAAAAGTTAATTTTGGTTTTGAAGGTGTGATTTTTATCGCTACATAGCAACCTAATAAAAACCAAAAAATAAACATAAATTGTTCTAAAATACCATTCAAAATAGAGAATGTTATTAAGTTGGAAATGTTGTAACTACCGGTTTCATATTTGCGTGTAAATAAAACATAAGCAATAGATACAGCAAGAGTTACGAGCCATCCCAAAATCATAAAAATTACGTAACCTTTATCTTGAGATGATTCCGAATCAGGACTAAGCAATGAGTAGATATATTTCCTGTTACTAATTACTAAAATCATTGCTAATAAACAAAACAACCAATAAACCCAAAGACTTGTCTCTATCATCATATTTTTAGCCTGATAATTAAAGTTATTTAGCTTGTTGATTTAAAAAACCAAAACTAAAAGATAAATAAATACTAATACCCCAAATTAAGAATTAATAGTTATCAGAAATAGTTCTGTGATGTTAGCAATGCTAGCGACGACTAATCAACATTTCCACTCCTTGTTTGGGAAACATGGAAATAAACAGTCCAAATTTTCCTAGTTCTAAATCAGGATTAAAATCGGGTACTACTTCAAATTTAAATCTGTAGAGTAGGATTGCTAACACAACTTTCATCTCATAGATCGCGAAATGCTCTCCGAGACATCTTCTTGCACCATCACCAAATGTTAGCGGTTCAAAGATATCAGCATTATTAGCATTTTCGCCCCATACATCTTTCCCAAGAGAAACCAACTGTTTCATCGGACATTTATTTGATGCTTCTTGGGGGCTAGCAATTGCATCATTATAAGCTTCTTGGGTTTTCTCCATGTACCGTTCAGGACAGAATTGCTCTGGAGACTCTCCAAAATAAAGGGAATCCAAATGCAATGGTATGAGGGAAATACCAACCACTTGAGATGCAGGAATTGACCAACCGTCTAACACATCCTCATTCTTACTAATACGTTGTAATCCAGCCATTGGAGGACATAAACGCAGCGATTCTTTGATTACACAATCCAGATATTCAAGAGAAAGCAACCCATTTTCTGTCAATTGTCCTTCTTCCCGTCCCATCACTTTGTCTATCTCTGCTTGAGCATTAGCTAGCTTTTCAGGGTCTTGAGCTAAAAGATATAGAGAAAGAGATACACTTGTAGCAACAGTTTCATGTCCATTAACAATAATTGCAAGTAGGTTATCTCGTACCTCTTTATCTGTTAAAGGTGACATATTATCTTCTACAAAATCCGTTGCTTTGAGTAACAAATCCAGTAAATTATATTCACAAGGATTTAATTGTTGGTGTATCTTTCTTCTACTAAGAATTAACTCACTGAGGAAATTATCAACAGCATGAAATGCTTTGTGGAGTTTATGATTGGATGATAAAGGAAGATATTTCCACCACAAAGTAAATTGATGTACCGGTCGAGTACTTTGATTCACAATATACTGGATATTCTCAAAGAATTCATCAGCTTTCCCCTCAAGGGCTGTAAAGTCATGACCGATCGCAACTTTCCCTACAATATCCAAAAACAAACATAGTAGTTCTGGGTAAATGTCAAATTTTACTTTTGGTTCAGAAGAGGTAGTGTGTATGTCCCATTTAGTTGCAAGCTTTTCTGAATAGGAAACAAAGATTTTGTGAAATGTCGTAATACGCTTTTTAGAAAATACTTCGTTCATCAATAAACGATGACGTTTCCAATTATCTCCACTATTTGTAAGAACGCTGTCACCAAAAAGCCGCTGAATTAGAGAATTAGGTGGAAATTTCTTGTAATTTTTCTGATTTTTAATCAGAACTTGGTAAGCCATCTGGTAATTACTAATAGATATTTGCTGACGCCATAGCCAGAAAATTTGCACAATTTCGCCGAATTCTTTGTGGAATAAATTATAAGCAGATAGACGATTTTCTGTATTATAAATGTCAACAAGATTGCCCAATAAAATTCTGGGGTCTTTTCCTGGGACAACCTCTCCACTCAGATGATAAACCTGATTACGTGCAATAAATACCAGTCGAAAGTACCACAAGTGTATTAAGAAATATACTAGAAAAATTATACTTACTAAAAGTGTTAAAATTAACAACATCTTTGTCAATCTATATTCATTTTATATAATATATTGTGATTAATCTACGTAAATAATTTATTACGAATTTGGAACAAAAGTATAAAAAGCTTTTTTACGGGTGCTTGAATTTTACTGTCAGTCCCCTGCAAATGTATTTACCTATACTTTTTATGAGTGATGTTCGGTACCTATAATTCTATTTGGAATTATGGATATCCATTAAAAAACTCACCACTTAATATCATTTGATAGTATCTACGCTATTACAAAACTATTACAAAAATTATGAATAAGTAGTTTGCAAAATAATATGTATAGAGAATTGAGATGAAAGATATTTAGTAATAATTAAAAATAATTTTACTTAAATTTTTTACTATTTATTTGTTTATAACAATATAAATTAAGAGACAAAAAAACCAGTTGTTCTATTGAACAACTGGGCTAGTATTTATACAACCACATTACAGAATATAAGAATTTACGCAGAAATTCTTAACCAAGATTATAAAGCTTAATTCTGTTCTAAATTAACTCTAACTACTTTATTCTTTTCTTCAGTAGTTTTAGGAAGTGTAAGATTCAAAATACCATCCTTATATTCAGCAGTAACTTTAGTATTTTGAATTCGAGTATTTAGAGGAATTACACGATAGAACTTGCCATAGGAAAATTCACTTCTAGTATTTCCATCATCCTCTGTTTTAGTTTCAGATTTACGTTCGCCACTAATAGAAACAGAGTCTTCCATCACTTGAATGTCTAGGTCTTTTGCTTCCATACCTGGAACTTCAAGCTTTAGATGAAGTGCATCATCAGTTTCTGTGAGTTCGGCTGCTGGAGTTTTAGTAAAATTAGTTAATTCTCTGAAGTTTACTGGAATTAAATCATCAAATAAGCGGTTAAAGCTACGTTCTAAACTTTGAAATTCATTACTTGGGTTATAGCGTACCAATCTCATATTTATACTCCCTCTATTTGCTTACAGAATCTTTAGTTATTTCAAATTTAATTTCTTGCTTCGATTACTATATTAGGGATAATTAATAGTATGGTAAATTCGGTTTTTCGCACTTAATAATTGATGATTTCCGAACGATTAAAATGGTCTTAAATCATTACGGTTAATAGGAATATTATTAGTACGGTTTACCCTAAACAGCTTATGGAAATTACGCTAAGATTTGTTTATTTCTGCTACTAATTGTTTCTAGTAAATCGCGGCGGAAATAAGTGACCCGTTTATAAAAGGTCAAATCTAGAAAGAATAGTAATTTTGACTTAGTGTTCTACGGACACGCTATGCTAATGACCTTGCGCGTAGCGCTATAATTCCACTTCTTGTGAGGTTTTTCCAAATACTTGCAGTAATTAAAACGAAAAATTTATGACCCCAAAATAACCGAGAATGGGAAAGTAAATTTTATTTGTTCCTATCGGAGTAAAGTTATAATGTCTCGCTCGCTCGCAATTGCTTTGGGAATATTCCTAGCCATAACAAGCTTTTTAATACCTTCTAATGCAGTTTTGGCTGCTAGTTTAGGAGTAAATAACGGTCATCTTGCTGCTTGTCCAGCTTCTCCGAACTGCGTTGTCAGTCAAGACGGTGATGCAAAACATGCTATTGACCCAATCACTTATCATGTGGATCGCGAGCAAGCAAAAGAAACTTTACTCAAAGTTCTTACCGTTGTTCCCCGTACAGAAGTTATTGAAAAAACAGATAGTTACATCCACGCTCTTTCTAAAAGTCGGATTTTCAAATTTGTTGATGACGTAGAATTTTATTTTCCAGACGATGAGAAAGTAATTCATATGCGATCAGCTTCTCGGGTCGGGGAGTCAGATCTTGGAGTTAATCGCAGAAGGATGGAGCAAATCCGTCTAGCTATGCAGGATTTGGATATTTAAATTTGACGTTTGAATTTTCGCGATGTAGTGAATGTATATGTAGAGACGTACTATGTATGGTACGTCTTTTCTATGAGTCAAAGCTCACTTTCATTTACAATATCGTCATTTTTCAAGCAGGCGATCGCTCGATTAGTTAAACCCACATGGGAATCTTATTTTTGATTTATTTGAACTACTTTTTAGCGGAAATCAAAACCCTTTTTTATCATCCTTCAAGAGTTTACGTTTAAGAACTTTACGAAATGAATACTTAAAGCAATGGAAACCTTACGAACCAATCAATCGTTTGTTAGAAGCTTGGGAACTCACTAAACCATTATATATCACCAGATTACTAACTGTTTAGAACCAAGAGAAAAACAAGGATTCAGTAATGCTTTGAGATATTTTCTCAGAGAAATTTTGAAGCATCCAATTGAAAAAGCGACAAAATAATTGATTGTGTCAAATCACATTTCGATGGAAGTCACTTCAGCAGCGAAGTTTAATAGCTAGCAAGTTTACAGTTTTCAATATGAGATGGGAAAAGCAAATCAGGATTTGTTGTTAAATGTACTACAATAATAATCTGCAACGTACTACAATAATTGTTAGCTATTGTTATTTCGAGAATATTTTAGGCACGTATTACTGCTTGAAACAGGATTAGTTTGGAAATTTTCTCCAGATTAGCCATCAAAAAAATCTTATATCTCAAAATCTTATATCCCAAAATCCTATATTCCAAAATCTTATATACAAATTATGCTGCAAATTTCTAACAAAGTTATTATTCCGGACAACGAAATTGAAATTAGTGCAATTCGCTCCCAAGGTGCGGGTGGTCAAAATGTGAATAAGGTTGCTACTGCGATTCATTTACGTTTTGACATTCAAGCTTCGTCACTACCCGATGATTATAAAGAGAAGCTTTTAAAGTTGAATGATAAACGTATTACCCAAGATGGAATTATTGTAATTAAAGCTCAAGAATATAGAAGTCAGCTAAAAAATCGAGAAGATGCACTTTCTAGATTAAAAGAATTGATAAAGAGTGCAATGGTAGTTAAGAAAAAGCGTAAACCTACTAAACCAACAACAAGTTCTCAACAAAAACGCCTTGATTCCAAAACTAAGCGAAGTCAGATTAAATCTAATCGGAGAAAGATTGATGATGAGTAGTAAACAAGCTTTTCAACTATAGAATCTGATTTTCGCTTTTGAATATCACATCCTCGTAAATTAAAGATAATTGACAGCGAAAGTTAACACTATCAAATTCTACTTCTATATCTTTTACTTCTGAGGTAGTTTCGTCAATGATGTAGGGAGTCAATTCCCATTTTCCACGTTCATTAATGCGGTAACACTCTACACTCATTTTCTCTGCATCAATGAGAATATATTCTTTGAGAGTTTCTATCCGGCGATAATGAGCAAATTTACTCCCACGGTCATAAGCTTCAGTTCCAGGAGATAAGACCTCTACAATCAAGCAGGGAAATTGTACTATTTTGCGGGCGCTTTGGTCGCGTCGGTCACAGGTTACCATTACATCAGGATAATGGTAAGGACCAATCTCTGATATTCCAAGTTTGGCATCCGCCATAAATACTTTACAGCCTTTACCTCGTAAATAGTTTTTTAGTGCAGATGCTAAATTTAGAGCAATGGAATTATGAGCAAGAGTTCCTCCTGTCATAGCGAAAACTTCGCCATTGACATACTCATATTTTGTAAGTTGCTGTTCTTCCCATTCCAGATATTCTTGGGGAGACATAAATGGTAGGGACGCGCTAGCAATCATAATAGTTTTTCCCTAAAGCTCTTTATAAATCCATTTATAGCGGATTATGAATTCTTAGAGATTATGAATTCTTAAATATCACTTTCTGCTGTCCACACAACTTCGGAACCTTGTCCCCAAAAGCCATCATATTTGGTCACGCGGATATCTTCAGTAACCTTAATTTGACAAGCTAAACGGCGATCGCTACTAGAAGAATGGGGAGGAAGTCCCAATCTTGCTTTTTCCTTCCAGTTTTTTTCAGAGGTTAACCCTTCCACTACAACCGCACAAGTACCACAGCTACCAATACCCATACAGTTAATAATTTTCGATTTACCGTTGTAAAGTTCAATATCATTTTCTAGTAAGACTTTACGTAGATTACGATCGCGATCGCATGTAAAAGTTTTTCCTTGAGCGTTTATTTTAGGCATTTATTATTATCCTGAATCAAAGACTATAATTCCCCAAATTATTTATATTTTTAAAATTATTTATGATTTTACATCTATAGCCAATTTTATCCTAAAAAAATAAAACTGCATAAGTTCAAACTAGTGACTATTATATCTCTACAGTTCAGGATAGTAAGTGCAAAGCATTTCACTACCTAATAAGTTAATAAAACAAGAGAGATTACCATGACATTACCTAATTTAAAAAACGGGGATAATGGAGACGATGTTCGTTTTCTCGAACAATTATTATCTTCACTTTTTTGGTTTGGTCAAACACCTGGCAAACCCAAGCTTGTTAGTAGTTTAATAGACTTTGATGCTCAATATGATAGTCAAACAGCAGATATCGTAAGTGAGTTTCAAAATAACTATAATATAACTTTTCCTGCGCCTGCTCCTAATATAACAGTAGATGGAAAAGTTGGTCCTCAGACATGGAAAGCTTTAGGGGATGCTATTTTCCGTTATACCTATTAAGAATTAAATACTCGCAAAAAGTTCAAACCGGTTAAGGAATTATTTAAAAATAAGTTGGGCGAGCTACACGTTCAACTTATTCTTGTATTGATGATTTTGTTAAGAGCGAATTGACTAAGTGAAGATAATTTTACTTCTTGTAATATTCTGACAGTGTTAGTTTTTAATCATAAACCTTTAAGAACGCAGATCAAAAAGATAAAAGACATCTGGAAAGTAAATTAAATAACGAAGAGACGCCCGGAAAGGACGTCTCTACTACTATTCGACAGCAAACAGAAAAATTTTAATTTTCCATCTAAACTGTCAATTAAAAAAAACGATATTCGAAAGTGATTTGAAATTAGATATCGCCACGAATTTCTTCGACAATACCATCACGTAAAACGATTTCTACCTGCATTTTGCTAATCAGGTTATCGCCCTTCTCGACCCTGTAAAAACCTTCTAACTGAAATTGGTTAACTTCTTGATCTAACTCTAGCAATTGTACTTGCTGGAGATTTTGTAAACTTTGGTTTTTCTGTTCTAGTAATTCACTTTTCTTTTGATTTACTTGTGTTTGAATATTTTCAATCTGTTGTGCTGTTTGGGGTCCGGGTGGTTGCAGACTCTGCTTTTGGACTTCGGCGATCGCTCGTTGTCCTTGGACGTCAAGCTGCTCTAACTGCTGGTCAGTTTGGGTAATCTGAGTTTGCAATTGCTGTTGTACTTCTTCTTTCCATAAAGGAGTAACAATTGCTTTGACGTTAACAATGCGTTTGAGAATTAGTTGCTGAGATTTGGAGACGTCCATAAAAGTTTCGCGTTCACTCAATTAGGTTGTTCAGAGATATTATCAGGCAAACATCTGCTCAATCGTATCGTGATAATGTTCTACCACAACATGTCGTCGAATTTTCAGTGTTTGTGTCATCATGCCATTTTCTTTGGAAAATGGCTCTAAGATTAGTTTGAATCGTACAATGCGATCGTCGCCTCGATAACCGGGACGATTCCGCACTTCCCGATTCAGTTCTTCCCTGAATAAATCCTGGATCATTCTACCCTCCAGGTTAATTTTCTGACTGCTTTCCTCCGTAACATTGTCTTCTGGTAAACATAGTTCTAAATCTTGATTTTTTGCCCATTGCTCCAGTGTTTCTAGATTTGGGACAATTAAAGCACCAATAAATTTTTTATCTTGTCCCACAAGCATTATTTGGTCAATATATGGCGATCGCAGACAAGCATCTTCAATTGGTTGGGGTTCGATATTTTCTCCGTTGGTTAATACAATTGTATCTTTTGCCCTTCCAGTCAAAACTAAGTCTTGATAGGAGGTTACCCAACCGAGATCGCCACTATTAAACCATCCTTCAGTATCAATTGCTTTTGCTGTTGCTTCAGGATTTTGATAATAGCCTTGCATGATTTGGGGACCCCGCAATAATACTAAACCCTGTTTTCCTATTGGTAAAGCTTGGCGGGTTTCGGGGTCTACGATTTTAGTTTCTGTCCCCGGTATGGGCTTTCCTGAGGAGCCACGTAAATTAGTCCTGTGACGTCGCGCGTGGGTTACAGGAGAAGTTTCTGTTAAACCATAACCAACTAAAATTTCTACACCAATAATTTCAAAAAAATTATCGATATGTTTGGGAAGTGCACCACCACCACTAATCATTTGCTTGATTCTTCCCCCAGTGGCTTCCCGAACTTTTTTATAAATAAGCTGTCCTGCTAAAACGTGCATGGGATAAAGCGCAGATGCTTGTCCAATGGCTGTTAAACGCTGGGAAAATGAACTGTTGAGATGATCTAAGCTTAATTGCTGAGTAATTCGCTGTGCTTGGATATATTTCTCGCTAATATTCAAAAACTTACTAATCGAACCTTGCTTTTCAGCTGGTTGTTCGCGAAATTGTTTTTGTACTCCTTCGTAAATTGATTCTAATAAACGGGGTACGCAAACAACGTAATGGGGCTTAAATTCTTTCAAATCTTTCTTGATCGAACGCAAATTTGTATAAACTTGCTTACAACCTTGAGAAAGTAAGAAATATTCTGCACTACGCTCGTAAACGTGCCAAGTAGGAAGAATACTTAAGATGGTATCTCCAACTTCTGGCTGAACTACTACTCCCAAATTTCTGACTTGATGGAGTAAATTACCATGGGAAAGCATTACTCCCTTAGGTTTACCCGTAGTTCCAGAAGTATACATTAAGGTTGCTAAATCTTCGTACTTTTTTTTGACTGGTTGTAGTTTTGTCTTCGCACCAAGTTCGAGCAACTGAGTAAAGTTTAATACTCTTACATTATCGTTCGCAGGAGGGGTTTCATCTGAAAGTAAAATTACCTTGTCTATAGGTAAATCTGTCAGACCTTCGTACAGTTTTTCAAAAGTCTTGACGTCTTCTACTATCAACCCTGTACTTTCACTATTCCCAAGAATGTAGAGTAATTCTTCTCGGTCTGCTTGACAACTGCGTACAGCATTAACTGCTCCAGCTGTCATTATCCCTTGATCTGCTATTAGCCAACGGGGACTATTATCTGCTATCAAAGAAACGCAGTCCCCTGCTTTGACTCCTAAACCCTGTAAACCGCTAGCAAATGACTGAATTTTCTCAAATAATTCAGCATAAGTGAAAGTCACTCCCGAATCTATATGGGGAGCATGTAAAGCAACATTATCGCCAAATTTCTTGACTGCTAAAGACCAAATCTCCGGTAAAGCATCTACATGAGAATAATCTACCAAACGCTTGAAATAGGTACGTTCTTCTTTAGAGATTTTGGCAACTGGAGAAGATGTAGATGTTTCCAACATAACTCATTACCTAAACTTCAAGTCAAATTATGAATCAGTATATGTTTACAGCATATTGCTCTATGGGGGTATAAATTACCAAGTTAGAGCGACACCTTATACATTTAAATTTTATGTAAATTTCTATGCCAATATTGATTACAAATAATAGTGATGTAATTCCGGGCTGAGATTTTAAATTCTTATTTTTTCAAATTTTAATTTTTTTTGATACGTTAGATCATTACTAAAACGTCAAAATGCGATTCAATACAAGATTTGAATACTATTTATTTGTCGTCAGCTTCCTATCGGTTTAAAAGATACGTTTGGAAAGTATCGTTTATTGCCCAAAATCATTGTTTATATCCCCCAACACCCTTAAAAAGGGGGTAAAAGTCCTCCAATCCATTGTACGCACTGCGTGAACGGAGAATTTGAAGGAAACCAAGATATATTAGGTAAATAATATGACTTTTTAAACATCCTCTAATTGTGCTTCTCTCCCTCGAGTAAGAAAATTTCAATCTTAATTTTTGACATATTATTCTAATCTGTGCTTTTTTAAGTATAAAGGACACTACATATCACAAATTTTCAACTAATAAATAATAATTAATAATCCATTTACAGACAGACATAATATTTATCATTAGTAAGAAAAATCTAATGATGTTGTTATCCATCTTGTAGATGTATTACAATAATTTTGTTGTGCAAGATTTTTGTTTTTCTTAATGTTCTGGCGCTAGGTCTATAAAGGTCAGATAACTAAAGCTTCTTACTTTTTATACCCCACAAGGCATTTATGTCACATATCAATTCTTATCTCAACAGGTTAATAACTGTTGAGGGACAAAATTTTGCGTGTAGAGAATAATGAAATTAAGATTCATGAATGATTTGAAATCCAGATCCGGCGATCGACATAGTGAAATTTTGCCAATTAATAACCTGTTATTAACTGAAAAAATGGAATCTATCCTCAGTCGTCGAATTAAATCAAAGCGCAGGGTAGCTTCTCTAGATTTTTTAGATCGAATACATCGTTTTGAAGTTTGTGAACATCCAGTGATCGCAAATCGAATGTATGCGTCTTTGCTCAGTGGAAAACTCACAAAAGAAGGATTTCAAGCATTTTTCAATGATTACTACCACGCTTCATCTTGTGGTCTATTTTTAGCAATGCGTCAGTCACTAAATGCATACGATAACAACGACTGGCGTAGTTATATCAAAAATATGCTGTTGGAAGAAACTCATCCTCGTTTGCATTCTGACTTGCTCAAAGAATTTATAGAAGATTGCGATTTGGAAGTAAACCAATTTCCCAAGGTAGGGGAGAAATTTATTAACGATATGTTGAAGGGTTTTACAAGCGATATTTATTTCGCTTTGGGATACTCTTTAGCGATTGAAGTCGAAGGTGCATATGAAATCGACCTAATCCAAGAAAGTTGTTCTTCTCTTTTCTCAGAGCAATTAGAAAATACGATTTGGTTTGATATTCACTTGGACTCTACTGGTGAGGAGGAACATGCTAACCATGCAGTAGAAACAATCGAAAAGATAGTCCATAGTGAATCGGATTTGCAAAAGCTATATCAAGGATTTATCAAGGGTTGTGATGACACTTTCAATTTTATGGAGTCTTTATTTGAATATGTTGATTCTCTAGTTGGAGCAAAAACAGAGATTTTTGTATAGAGCAGTATAGGACTACGTGCAAGTCAAATTTTTAGCACTCATAGTTTTAGCGTTTATAAATTTCTTAACCTAATTACGTAGCCCTATAATACTAATACTCGACTCTCAAACTGATGCTCCCTTTAAAAATTTAGAGGTGCGTTGCGGTGCTCCTAAAAGTTATTTTTAATAACTCAAATTTATGCACCTAACACACTCTCATAGTATCTAAGTCTCGATCGGTTTCAATTATATTGCGAGGACTTTGATTAAAGTAGTCCGGGTAATGATTGATCATAATTCTCAATTACCCATTACCCATTACCTATTACCTGTTACCAATCCTCAAACCGCTGTTTCTTCCAACATCAACTTAGAAGCTTTAAGTCGATCAGGAACAGGAACCGGATAATCCCCAGTAAAGCAAGCAGAGCAAAAAGTGTTAGTATCTTCTTGAGTTGCTTTGAGCATTCCTTCCCAACTCAAATAAGCAAGACTATCCACCCCAATTTGTTCGCTAATCTCTTCGACCGATTTTGTCGCAGCAATTAATTGATCCTGGGTATCGGTATCTATCCCATAAAAACAAGGATGGGTCACAGGTGGAGAAGAAATACGCATATGTACTTCTGACACCCCTGCATCCCGCAAAGCTTTGACTAATTTCCGACTGGTAGTACCCCGAACAATGGAATCATCCACAATTACTACCCGTTTACCGTCAAGGACATCCTTAAGAGGGTTAAGTTTCATTCGAATACCAGATTCGCGCATACTCTGGGTCGGTTGAATAAAAGTACGCCCAACATAACGATTTTTAATTAAACCTTCGCTGTAGGGAATACCGCTAGCTTCAGAAAAACCAATTGCAGCAGGAATTCCAGAATCTGGAACGCCAAAGACAAAATCTGCATCTACAGCAGACTCCGCAGCTAGTTGTTTTCCTAATCGCAATCGATAGCTATACAAAGTTTCATTGTGCATCATACTATCAGGGCGGGCAAAGTAAATCATTTCAAAAATGCATAACTTACGTTGCTCTTGCTTGTTCCAGTGGTAAGAAGCTAAACCTTCCTCAGTAATCCAAACTAGCTCTCCTGGTTGCACATCTCGCAAAAATTCTGCCCCAATTATATCCAAACCGCAAGTTTCAGAAGCCAGAACATACCGCACCGGATTTCCGGGTAAGGTACCAATTACTAAAGGACGAATCCCATTGGGATCCCGCGTACCCATTACACCTTCTGGAGTTCCAATAACTAAACTAAAAGCCCCTTTACATCGCTTTAAAGCTCGAACCGTTCCTTCTAACCAATCTAAATTTTTATCTTTATTAATTTCTTGAGCGATCGCTAAAGCAATCATTTCTGAGTCAGTAGTGGTGACTAGGTTATGATTATCTTCCAGTAATTGCGATCGCAAATCTAATGTATTGACTAAGTTCCCGTTATGCGCTAAAGCAATTTTACCCAAACGGGTTTCAACTACAGCAGGTTGGGCGTTAGCTTTGTGACTCGAACCAGTAGTTGAGTAACGAGTGTGACCAACGCCAATATTACCAGGCAGTTCATCTAAAATAGATTCATTAAAAACTTGGGAAACTAAGCCCATATCCTTATGTAAATGGACTTTCTGAGATTCAAAGGTTGCAATTCCAGCAGATTCCTGACCCCGGTGTTGTAGGGCATATAATCCAAAATAAGTAAGCCTAGCTACATCTTGTTCTGGTGCATAGATACCAAAAACACCACAAGCTTCTTCCGGTTTATCGGGACGTTCTTGTTGGTGTATGATTTGTTGCTCTTCTGTAATTTTTGGATTTTCTGTAACTTGCTGCGATTCTGAGAGATTATGAGAGTTATGCAATTGTTCTTTAGCGGTAGATGGACGGGGAATCATGCTAGCTCTGCTCCTGTTCTGGATGTCAAGTCAATAAATGGGAGTACTGAATCAAATAAATGCAAACAATTTAAAAAAAACTTAACCTTCCATTAAAACAGTATCGCAATCATGGTCACCATAAACAAGTAAATTTGAAATTAGGCAAATATTTATACTTAGATGATAATTGGTAATTGGTGATGAGTAATGAGTAATGTTAGCGCAGCTAGCGTCAGCGTACCGTAGGTAATGACCTTGCGGTCACGCTTTGCTAATGCAGGGCGCGACAGCGCACAGTAATGAGTAATTTATTGATTAAAGCTGATAACTGTTAACTGATAACTGTTAACTGAATAATGGGTAATGGGTTAATTCATTTTCCCATACCCAATATGCGATCGCCTAGCTTGCAGGTGTAGTATCTTCTATACTTTTAAGTGCTATACGGTTGGGGATTGAATTGTAATAATGATTGCTCATTTTTTCGATACCAGCCTGAATTAAGGTTTGTTTATCGGCGTTTAAAACTCGCAAACCAATATCGCAATCTGCTACTGTGCCCAATTTCTGCCAATTTTGTCCAAGATTTTCTTGCAAGTAAGATTCCCAAGTTTCTTGTTGGTTCGCAGATACAGAAACGATAATTCTCGCCCCACCTTCAGCAAAAAGTATTTCATCCCAACGTGTAGAGTTATCAGGAGCAATTTCTAAGGTAATTTCTGCACCCAACTTACTATTAATACAGCATTCTGCAAGGGCGACAACTAAACCACCCTCAGCACAATCGTGAGCCGAATGGATCCAGCCCACATCGATACCATGACGGCAAGCTTGCTGAACCTTCCTTTCTAATTCAAAATCTACTTGCGGGGGTCTTCCAGCAACAATATGATGAATAGCTGCCAAATATTCCGATCCCCCAAGGGTAAGTTTGGGATCTCTTTGGCTGTTAGTTGGTAATCCCAGAAGATATATCAAGTCACCAACTTCACCCCATGCTTGGCTGCAAGTTTTAGTTAAATCTGGTATTAATCCTACCATTCCCACCACAGGAGTGGGATAAATTGCTTGGGGATTACCATCAGCATCTAAAGTTTCGTTGTACAAAGAAACATTTCCGCCGGTAACAGGTGTTGACAATTCTTGACAACCTTCTGCTAAACCACGGCAAGATAATGCTAATTGCCAATAACCAATGGCTGTTTCGGGGCTACCAAAATTTAAGTTATCGGTCACTGCTAAGGGTTGGGCTCCTACACAACTCAAATTCCGAGCAGCTTCGGCGACAACAGCTTTTGCACCTTCGTAAGGGTCGAGATACACATAGCGAGAATTACAATCTACTGTTGCTGCAACTCCACTTGGGGTTACCTCCGCATCTGGGGATGAAGAATCATTATTTTTTTCTAAGGGACGCAGGCGAATAACAGCAGCATCTGCGCCTCCAGGTAATTTTACGGTATTATTTTGTACTTGATGGTCATACTGACGATAAACCCAACTTTTGGATGCGATGTTAGGAGTATCTAAAAGAGCTAACAATACTTGATTCCAGGTATGTCTTTCTTCTTCAATTTTGATCCCGGATACCGTGCAATGTGGTAAGGAATTAACATCCCATTCCCAGGCTTTGACTGCATATTCTGGTGTTTCTGCTGGTAATTCTCGATGATATAAAGGTGTATTTTCTGCTAATGCATCGGCGGGAATTTCTGCTGCAACTTCACCTTCAAACAGAATTTTTACTATTGGTTCGGAAATTACTTCCCCTGCAACTACTGCATGAAGTCCCCAGCGCTGAAAAATATCAATTAATTCTTGCTCTCTTCCTCTCTGTGCTACAAATAGCATTCTTTCTTGGGATTCGGAAAGCAAATATTCATAGGGAGTCATTCCGAATTCGCGTACCGGTATTTTATCTAAGTCGAATTCAACACCGACCCCACCTTTCGCCGCCATTTCTGACGTAGAACAGGTAATACCGGCTGCTCCCATATCCTGTGCTGCAACAACTGCACCGGTTTTAAATGCTTCCAAACAAGCTTCAATTAAAGATTTTTCTAAGAAAGGATCTCCTACTTGTACTGCTGGGCGATCATCCATTGATGAAATAGTAAGTTCAGCGCTGGCGAAACTAGCTCCACCCATACCATCACGACCGGTGGTCGAACCAACATATAATACTGGGTTACCGACCCCAGATGCACCAGATTTAACGATTTCTGGTGTTTCCATTAACCCCAAAGCCATTGCATTAACTAAAGGATTACCGGAATAAGCAGGATCGAAGTACACTTCACCGCCAACGGTAGGTACTCCCACAGAGTTACCATAATGGGCAATACCTGCAACTACTCCATGAAACAATCTTTGGTTCTTAACATCTTCAAGGGAACCAAAGCGCAAAGAGTTGAGGACTGCGATCGGACGAGCGCCCATGGTAAAAATATCTCTAAGTATACCGCCTACACCTGTAGCTGCACCTTGAAATGGTTCTACTGCGGAAGGGTGATTATGGGATTCAATTTTAAATGCTAGTTGTAGCCCATTACCTAAATCGACCACACCAGCGTTTTCTCCAGGTCCAACTAAGATGCGATCGCCAGTTGTGGGAAATTGTTTGAGCAGAGGGCGCGAGTTCTTATAACAACAATGTTCGGACCACATGACCCCAAACATTCCCAGTTCGGCTTTATTGGGGTGTCGTCCAAGTCGCCGGACTATTTCTTGATATTCTTCAGGTTTTAAACCTTCTTTAGCAATCTGTTCAGGAGAAAAAGGTGAAGGGGATGTGGCGGTCATAGGACTAGTGCAACAAGGGAATGAATAATTATTTTATCGACTTAATTGTACAAATAAGCATTTATTTTTTTATTTAGAGTTATCAGTTATCATTTGTCAGGAGTTAGGAGTTAGGAGTTAGGAGTTAGGAGTTAGGAGTCAGGAGTTGGGAGTTAGGAGTTAGGAGTTGGGAGTTGGGAGTCAGGAGTCAGGAGTCAGGAGATGACTTTTGAGTTTTAAATTTTGACTTTTCCAACAAAAAAGCACCCCCCTTGACCTGAGAGGCACTTTTTATTTGGCTAGATGAATTAGCTAGATAAATTAGCTAAATATCTACAACAAGTTAACCAAGATTGAGTGAATTCAGACCAACTTAACTAAGATTAACCATTAATAGCGGGAGCACTCACAGCTACAGGAGTTACTTCGCCAGATGCTAAATCTAATGGGAAGTTGTGGGCGTTACGCTCGTGCATTACTTCCATACCTAAGTTAGCTCGGTTAATAACGTCTGCCCAAGTGGGGATTACATGACCGCTAGAGTCAATTACAGACTGGTTAAAATTGAAACCATTTAGGTTGAACGCCATGGTACTAACACCCAAGGCAGTGAACCAAATTCCAACTACAGGCCAAGCTGCTAAGAAGAAGTGTAAGGAACGGCTATTATTGAAGGACGCATATTGGAAGATTAGACGACCAAAGTAACCGTGTGCAGCTACGATGTTGTAGGTTTCTTCTTCTTGTCCAAATTTGTAACCGTAGTTGAGAGACTCAGTTTCAGTGGTTTCACGTACCAAGGATGAGGTTACCAAGGAACCGTGCATTGCACTAAACAAAGCACCACCGAATACTCCTGCTACACCCAATTGATGGAAAGGATGCATCAAGATATTGTGCTCGGCTTGGAACACAATCATGAAGTTGAAGGTACCGCTGATACCCAAAGGCATTCCATCAGAGAAGGAACCTTGTCCTAATGGATAGATCAAGAATACTGCGGTTGCTGCGGATACAGGTGCAGAGTATGCAACGCATATCCAGGGGCGCATACCTAGGCGGAAAGAAAGTTCCCACTGACGACCCAAGTAGCAGAATACTCCGATCAAGAAGTGGAAAACGATCAACTGATAAGGACCACCGTTATACAACCACTCATCTAGGGAAGCTGCTTCCCAGATAGGGTAGAAGTGTAAACCGATAGCATTAGAAGAAGGTACGATCGCACCGGAAATAATGTTATTTCCGTAAATTAAGGAACCGGCGACGGGCTCGCGAATACCGTCAATGTCTACTGGAGGAGCTGCAATAAATGCGATAATGAAACAAGTTGTTGCAGCTAACAACGTAGGAATCATCAATACGCCAAACCAGCCGACATAAAGACGATTGTCGGTACTAGTAATCCATTCGCAAAAACGTTCCCATAGAGAACCGCTGCCACGTGTCCGTAATGTGGTTGTCATGTTTCTATGATTGCTTTGAGATATCTAGATACATTTTAGGCTAGCTATTTATGCTTGTGTCCGATCAAGTAACACTTTTTTACTTATTTTCAACTATTGAAAAATTTGATTGATTTATACAAATAATTATTTTCACTTATGTGGAACCCATTTGGGATCTGTCTAAGCAGTCGCCAATCTATCTTCTGAACATCAGTCTGACAAAAAGGTCAACCCCCTTCGGGGGAATTCAAAATATGGCTAAACGCCATGTAATATCTGCGGGTACGCTTAGAACGCCACGTACGGTAAAGCCGAACGCTAGGCGCTAACAAAATTCAAAATTATTACCCCATCGATAGGTCGAGGGGCTTGAAATACGGAGCGAGAGGAAAGTTATCTAATTTGGAGATGTAACCTCAAAATCGCGATAGAATACCTGCCAGTTATCTTTACTCTGTAACAGTTTCCACACTTCGTTTAAATGCTTACCTTCCCATTCCAAAGCTGGATTTTCTGGATCGGGATTTAGCCAAGGTAGATCTAAAGCGTTATCGATTAAAATGCCAATATATTCTTCTTTACCCTCTGCATTAAATTTGATATCTTCTAGCATTGCACCTTGTTGGGGCATTAAATTAGCTTTATCTACTAGCTGATAATTAGGCGCTATAGCTTGAGAAGGAGCGACTAAATATTTAGTGGTATTACCTTGGATGTCTTGTCCGCGATTGAATAATAACAGATAACTTCCTGGAGAATCTACGTCAATTTCTAGACTTAGGGGAGTATCAACGGGAAGAGTTTCTTTTGATGGAGCTTGAGGGATTACCATTCCTTTAGAAGAGTATTCTAAAGTGATTTCGCTAAATCGAATCCATTTTTTGTTAGTTTGCGCTTGTTGTTTCCAACTATCCCAAATATAGTCTTGCAACCAATGGGGATATTTATCTTCCCATAACCATTTATAAGTTATTTCCCAAGGAGCATCTTCGTTACTCGACATTCTTCCCCTTGTTCCTTGCAGTTGACTCTGTGTTATCCCATCTTGCTCCATTTCTTCTTGATAGGTTTTGTATATTTTTTTAATAACTTCTGCAATGTGCTGAGCAATTGAACTTTGATAATCACCACCAATTTTCTTTGCAACTAAATCAGCAATATTTTTTTTGGGTTTGCGTTCCGACCCTGCTTTGTCTTCATACTTGTGAGGATAATTCTTATTGTCTGGATTAAATCGATGCTTAAAAGTACACTCTTGTACTAGCGCATTTCCTGAGAATATTTCATCCGCTATATGGTTTAAGAAAATTTCTGACAAATAATCCATAGAATTTATGTAAAAATCTAATTATTTGGTTTGATTTCAGTTGGTTCTATTGTAGGAGGTTATAAATAATAAAAATGCCAAAAATCAATGAATTTATTTAAATTTATTTTCATTTATTTTTACTTATTTCCATCTATTTAAATTAATTTGTAAATAATAAATTTAATATTAGCTGGCTTACTATAAAGTAAAAAAATTATTAATAACGTTTATTAAATATTCTGAAAATATAATAAAAAAACAATATAGACACAAGTAGATTATCGAGATGTATACCATAATTACTTTATCCTTATGTCGCCTATATCACGTACTTTATATAAAATTTTTATTAATTCATCAATAAATAACACTCTTTCATTTCATATATTTGATAATTATCTGTATAAAATTATATATTATTGTAATTGATTGTGTATTCAAAATAAAATCTATTAAAATTAAATTATATTTTTGGTTATTTAATTTAAAACCAGTGTTAAATATTGATTTTGTAGGTATTTATTGATTTGATTATTCTCCTTTGTGGGAAATATTTCCTTAAATGTTGAAGGCTCAAAATGTCAGTAATAGGATCTAATAAAGAAAAATCAGAACAAAGTACAGCAAAACTCTGGGTAGTGTTAGTCGGAGTTAACCAGTATGAAGATAGTCAAATTACTAAGCTCAGTTATTGTGCGAATGACTGTAAAGAGTTAGCAAAAGCTTTAAAAATAGCTACTCAACAGTTTCAAGAAACAGAAATTATTGCTCTTTACGATGGTGGAGAAAAATCTCCAAAACGTTCGGAAATTATTAGTAGTATTGAACAGTTTAGTTCTGCTAAACCAGAGGATACAGTTTTATTTTATTTTTCAGGACATGGTTATTTAGATTCTGAGAATCGACCAGTTGTGTGTGTTGCGGATACTAAATTAGAAGATTTAACAGGAACAGGGTTAAAGATAGATATTCTGTTAAATGAATTGAGGAAATGTAAAGCACAACGTCAACTTGTTTGGTTAGATGCTTGTCAGGAACAACAGCAGGATAACAACAGAATTAGACAAAATCCTACTGGTCAACTGTTAGCAGTTTTGAAACAACAAGCAGAACAAAGCCAAAATTTTTATGCGATGCTTTCTTGCGATCGCCACGAACGTTCTTGGGAATTTCCTGAGTTAGAACACGGTTTATTTACTTACTGTCTTATTGAAGGTTTACGGGGAAAAGCTGCTAATCCTAAGGGTAATATTGATGCGGACAGTTTATTTCATTATGTCGATCGCAGCAGTAAAAAGTTTATTAAATATAAGATAAATCCTGTAGATAAAGAAAGTCTTTCTAAAGGGATGGATATGGGTATTAATATTTCTAAACCCACTATTCCAAAAGTTAAACGACTTCCTCAAAACACTTCTCAAACTCCCCAAAGAATTGTTAAAGATAGTGGAGAGCTAATTATTGGATTAGCATCTACTCCTTCTGCTAATAAAAGAGCTTTGATTATTGATGATTTATCTTCTTCAAAAGCTGATATTACTCTAGGTAGGATATTACAAGCAAGAGGAGGTTTTGCAGTTACAGTTCATAACTGTTTTATTAAAGATAAGCAGAAGCGAAACATTCAGCAGATTATTAGTAGTGATTTACATAAAAAAAGTAATAAAACCCTTCTGTTATATTTAGCAGGAACAATTGAATCTACTGACTCAGAAACATACGAGTTAGTTTGCGATACACAAAGCGTTAAGTCTCGTACTTATCCCAATACCAGAATAGATCTTAATTGGCTCGCTCAACAGTTACAAGATTCTCCTGCTAAAGAAATTATTATAATTGCTGATATTTTAGACACAAGTGGGACTACTAAAAGTTTAATTGAAATCTTACAGCCCAGCCAGAATAAATCTTTATGTTTGATTACAGCAACTACTTCTAGACCTAATAATAAAAAGCTTCTCGGTCAGTTAATAAGCATCTTAGAAAGCGCAGAAGAATCAGAAAACGAATTTTGGGTCTCGGAGTTAATTACTCAATTACAAAAGTGGCGTGAATTTCAAGCAACTATTAATACTGATTTAAATTTTTGGTTTTCGGGTTCTACTGAAGTAATGGAGATTCTTTCTGTAGAAGTACAACGCTCCAATAATGAAGTATTTGAAATTGATGTATGTCCCTACAAGAGTTTAGAAGCTTTTACCCAAGATGATGCTTACTTTTTTCATGGTCGAGAAGAATTAACCGCAGAGATTATCAAGAAATTACAATCTACTTCTTTCTTAGCTGTGGTAGGAGCTTCGGGTAGTGGTAAATCTTCTGTTGTTAGAGCGGGAGTTATACCTCAATTACTAACGGAAGGGTTACTTGATTCTGAATCAATCTGTCAAACTTGGGTGATGCTTCCTGGAGATAATCCTTTGACAGCTTTAGCGAAAACTTTAGCACCAGATAACCCAGATTTTTTAGAAGGGGTATTACATTTAGGAGTTGATTCTTTGGTGGGATGGTTGCGTCAACAACCTAAATCAATATCGGTGTTAGCGATCGATCAGTTTGAAGAGTTATTTACGCTAACAGCAGAAACAGACCGTCTTTATTTTCTCAATCTTATTTTAGGTGCAATTAAACAAGCTGGAGACCGTTTTAAAATAATTATCACTCTTAGAAGTGATTTTCTTAATGAATGCTTGGGAATGAGTGAACTAGCTCCTTTAATTAGTAAATCTCAGGTATTAGTTCCATCTTGTCGTCTAGAAGATAAGCAATACCGCGAAATTATTGTCCAACCCTCACGGAAAGTTGGTTTGGAAGTAGAAAATGGTTTAGTAGCTCTTCTGCTGGAAGAATTAAAAGAAGGAAGTTTACCTTTGTTACAGTATGCTTTAGAAGAATTATGGCAGAAGCACAGCCGAGGAAAGTTAACTGTTAAGGATTATCAGCAATATATTGGTAAATTGGGTAAATTTCTCAGTAATAAAGCCTATGAAACTTATAATAATCTGAATGAAGCTCAAAAAGAATGCGCTCAGTCAATTTTTCTGTCTTTAGTCTTTTTAGCCAAAGAACAGGATGATAGCAGTAAAGACACCCGTCGTCGCTTACCGATATCGGATTTGTTGGTTGATAAGTATAAGAATGTCTTGGATTCTACCTTGCAAGCTTTGACTGATGCGCGATTGATTGTAGTGAGTGGGGAAGAAAATAACTTTTCTCTAGTTAATGGTAAGGAGAATCAGCAAAAAAGTGATTTAGCTGTAGCTGCTTTGGTTGAAGAAGAAACTAATAATAGTCAAAACAAAGATAAAGTAACAGTAGAAATCGCTCACGAAATTTTGTTACGAGATTGGGAAGCGCTGAAATGTTGGTTAGAGGAGAATCGGGAAAAATATCGTTTAATTAGAGAGCTGAATCAAAAAGCTGATGAATGGAAGCGAGATGGTTTCCTCTTGTCCAAAGATGCTTTAGGAAAATATGAAGAGTTTTATGTTAACTATGCTGATGAACTTTCTACTGAAGTTCATAAATTTGTAAAACTATCTATTGAAAAACGCGATTCTCTTAAACAGCAAGAAGAAGCACGCAGAAAAAAAGAATTAGAACAAGAAAAAAAAGCTCGTATCAATGCTCAAAGATTTGTATGGACTTTGTTAGGTGGTTTGGTAGTTTCATCAGGGTTAACTGGACTTGCTACTTCACAATGGCATAATTCCAGAATTAACGAAATTAATTCTTTAAGTAATACTGCTGAAGCATTATTAGCATCAAATCAGGAATTAGATGCATTGGTGACTGGGTTAAAGGCGGGAAGAAAGATTAAAAATAGTTTTTTTGCAGTTGATAATAAAACTGAAATTAAGCTTATGGGTGGACTGCAAAAAGTTTTTGAACGAGTCAAAGAGTTTAACCGATTAGAAGGTCATGCAAGAACTGTTAAAAGAGTAGTATTTAGTCCCGATGGTCAAACCATTGCTTCTGCGAGTGAAGATAACATAGTCAAGCTTTGGAACTTACAAGGACAATTACTTTATACTCTCAAGGGTCATACCAATAGTGTTGTTAACATAGTATTTAGTCCCGATGGTCAAACTATTGCTTCTGCTAGTAGCGACAACACAGTCAAATTATGGAATCTTCAAGGACAATTACTTCATACTTTTCAAGGTCATACTACTAGCAATGATAGCTTCGTACTTTTCTATTTTGTTGAAATATTATTTAGTCCAGATGGCAAAACTATTATTTCTGCTAGTTGGGATGGAACACTTAAATCGTGGAACTTAAAAGGACAATTACTTCATACTTTTGAGAGTACTCGTCATAGCATTATTAATCATGTAACATTCAGTCCTGATGGTCAAACTATTGCTTATTTCAGCGAGGATAAAACAGTGAAACTTCGGGACTTGCAGGGAAAATTACTTCGTACTATTGAAATTAATACTAATGATTTCGAAGTTCATTACGTAGTATTTAGTCCAGATGGTCAAACCATTGCTTCTGTTAGTAAGGATAAAAGACTCAAATTGTGGAACTTACAAGGGCAATTACTCCATACTCCTGAGGGCTTTCGCTATGGTGTTGAATATGTAGTATTTAGCCCAGATGGTCAAACTATTGCTTCTGTTAATAAGGATAAAAGACTCGAACTGTGGAATTTACAAGGGCAATTACTTTATACTTCTGATACTCATATTGGTCCTGTTAATGGCGCAATGTTTAGTCCAGATGGTCAAACCATTGCTTCTGTCGGTGATAAAACACTCAAACTATGGGACAGGCACGGAAAGTTACTTTATACTTTTTATACATTTGAAGATTATACTAATGGTATCTTTGACCTAGTATTTAGTCCAGATGGTCGAACGATTGCCTCGGCTAGTAGGAATAGCGTTGTCAAACTATGGAATCTGCAAGAGAAATTAATTCCTACTCTTGATGGTCATGCAAAAAGGGTCACTGGCGTAGTATTTAATCCCAATAGTCAAATTGTCGCTTCTATTAGTTGGGATAACACGGTCAAATTGTGGAATCAACAAGGAAAGTTACTCCATACTTTAACAGACCACAATCCTGATACCAACAATATAGGTTTTATTAATAGCGCAGAGTTCAGTCCCGATGGTCAAACTATTGTTTTTGTTGATAAAGATAAAACTATCCAGTTGTGGAATTGGCAAGGGGAATTATTTCATACCCTGGAGAATTCTACTGATAGTGTAACTTGCATAACATTTAGTCCAGATAGTCAAATGATTGCTTCTGCCAGATCATCTTTTAATAATGATGCGGAGCATACAGTAAAATTATGGAATCGGCAAGGACAATTACTTCATACTCTTAAAGGTCATACTAAATATGTAAATGATGTAGCATTTAGTCCAGATGGTCAAACTATCGCTTCTGCTAGTGCAGATAACACAGTCAAACTGTGGAACTTGCAAGGAAAATTACTTCATACTCTTAAGGGTCATACAGGTAGTGTTAAAGGGGTAGTATTTAGTCCAGATGGTCAAACTATTGCTTCTGCTAGTAGGGATAAAATACTCAAACTCTGGAATGTGCAAGGGCAATTAATTCATACTTTTAAGGGTTTTCGTTATGGTATTGAAAATGTAGTATTTAGTCCAGATGGTCAAACTATTGCTTCTGCTAGTTGGGATGGAACACTTAAACTTTGGAATCGGAAAAAACAATCTCCTAACAGTCTCGAAGACTATACTCACAATGTTGATGATAAACCTACTGTAGTATTTAGTGCAGATGGTCAAACTATTGCTTCTACTAGTAGACTCGATACAGTAAAACTTTGGAATAGGCAAGGGCAATTACTTCATACTTTCAAAAATAATGGTAGCGTTAAAAGTGTAGTATTTAGCCCAGATAGTCAAATTATTGCTTTTGCTAGTGAAGACACAGTAAAGTTTTTAGACAGGCAAGGGCAATTACTTCATACCTTCAAAGGTCATACTGGTTTTATTAACAGTGTAGTATTTAGTCCAGATGGTCAAACTATTGCTTCTGCTAGTAACGATAATACAGTCAAACTCTGGAGCTTAGATTTAGACGACGTAATGACACGGGGTTGCGACTGGGTACGAGACTATTTAACCAATAACCCCAACATCAGCGAAGAAGATCGAAAAATCTGCGACGGTATTGGTAACGAATAAACAATACTTCCCAATTAACAAGTAAACCTTCTACAACATTTATTTTTATTTATTTATCCTAAGTTTACCTTTATTTTGGGGCGGTCTTACCATGCTTTAAGTTCAACAAAGCAAAGTAAAACCAATGAAATTCCAAAAGCAATTAAGTCAATTAATTAGCTCTGATGACATAATCAATAACCTACCCCAAATAGAAATTTTTTCTTGTGCGATAGATCGCAATCACCTTCACAGACGCTTACAGCAAAGGGCGATTAATTGGGACATGGTTAAACTGACAATAGCTTACGGTAAATTCCAATATCATTCCCACGCTAAAACCTGGACGCTATTAGATAAAAGCTTAAAGTATACGCCCTACGAAATATTTATCGATAAATTGAGAGGGCTAAGAATTATTGCTGCAAACTACTACTCAGATGACATTCTCAAACTTAGCACGGCTTACTGGGCATACGACTTGAAAAGGTAATTTCTCGGATTTATTTGTATTTATTTGAATGCAATTTATCTTTATCTAGCACCACACTACTATGCAGGTATTGAAAGATTAAAGAGTGAAATGAAGAAAATAATTGCAAGTATCGCAGCATTAGGTTTATGGATTCATTCTTCAGGCGTTGCTAATGCAAAGCAAGCGACCGCACCAATTGTTTCTAAAAATACTGCTAATAATAGCCTGACAAATAATAGTAGTAATATCTCTAACGCTTCCTTGTCTTATAGCTCCAATGACGAACAATTAATCGCTCAGTCTGTTGCACGTTTAAACTTCAGTTGGCGTATTGCACCCTTTGAACTTGCTGCAGTAGGAATGAGTATTATTCTTAAAGGAAAGAAAAGTGATTTTGATGCACTCGCGCGACTTCTAGCTTCAGGACACGACCTTTACGTGGTGAGAGTTAGGCTACATAACACTGGGAACCTTCCTTTAAGAGTCTATCCCCAAAATATCAAAGTTTATTATCGGAACGGATCGACCAGTGTAATACCCGTACCAGATTATCGTTTCTTGCAACCGGATATACTACGACCTGGCTACTACATAGATAAACCTGTGCTTTTTATCGCACCGAGTGGTTTAAACCTTCTAAGAGATGTCCGAATGGGATACAGAGATAGCTCTATCCGAGTCATTAATAATTAGTTTCCTGTTAATGGTGTTTTATGTTCGGGGTTTTTACAGGAATTCATAGCTTTTTATGATTAGGGTGCTGTTAATTTGGATAAAACAAATGGTGTGTTGTGGGACGATTAATTAGCACTTACAAAAAATATATACTCATACGTTTAACAGGTCTTACGCCTACAATCCACTAAAATAAAATTTATGCTCACACGAAGTTGAGAAAATATGTAATCGTAGAGAAGATAAAAATGAGTAGCTAATTAAATAATCCCCATGGTGTCACATTCGCTGTTAGCAACTAAATTTTTTGTACCATCAATCAAATCTAATTTAGTTAAACGCGATCGCTTAGTCACATATCTCGATCGAGGAACCAAGGGAAAATTAACTTTAATTTCTGCTCCAGCAGGGTTTGGTAAAACTACCTTATTGATAGAATGGCTCAGCCAAACAAAATTACCACATACTTGGTTATCTTTAGATAAGCGCGATAATGACCCCATCAGATTTTGGACTTATTTTGTCGCAGCGCTACAAAAATTACGACCGGAGTTAGGAGAAGCAACACTAGCTTTATTGCAGTCTCCTGAAACTGATTTTGAGTTTTTTCTCACTCCATTAATCAATGAAATTTCTGCTCTGGAAACAGATATTTTGTTAGTTTTGGATGATTACCATGAAATTGCAGTTCCAAGAATTCATCAAGCTCTCACTTTTTTATTGAATCATTTACCGCCCTTTTTTCACTTGGTTATTGCAAGTCGTTCCGACCCACCGTTACCGTTAGCGCGTTTGCGAGCTAAAGCGCAATTAAGTGAAATTCGAGCTAGAGAACTACGTTTTACTGTTGATGAAGCAACATTTTTCGCCCGTGAGGTGATGAAACTAAATTTGTCTGCAGAACAAGTAGCAGTTTTGCAGGACAAAGCGGAAGGATGGATTGCTGGGTTACAAATGGCTGCTTTTTCCTTACAAGAATGTTCTGATGTATCCACTTGGATTGACTCATTACAAGGTAGTCAACGTTATATTTGGGATTATTTGACAGAGGAAGTTTTAGAACAACAACCAGAAGACCTCAAATCTTTTTTATTAAAAACTTCAATTCTGGATCGTTTGTGTGGTTCTCTTTGTGATGCGGTTCTGCAAACAGAAGATAGTACAGAAAAGCTAAGTTATTTAGATCGAATCAATTTATTTGTTGTTTCCCTGGATGAAAATCGTTGCTGGTATCGCTACCATCATCTTTTTGGGGAACTGCTATGTCATTATTTACAAAAACAAGAACCTGGGGAAATCTGCGAGTATCATTGTCGTGCTGCTCGATGGTACGAACAACAACAGCTAATGGATGAAGCATTCAAACATGCTTTAGCAGCGCAAAACTGGGAATTAGCCGCAGATTTAGTAGAAAAAGAAGCTTGTCAGCGATTTATAGATTCAGATACTTCCACTCTTTTAACTCATCTACAAGCAATACCTAACGAAATAATTTGTCTTAGTCCTTGGCTTTGTATGTATTATGCTTGGACGCTGTGGTTTACTTCTGGTGATGTTGCTGGAGCGCGACAATATCTTGAAGATGCAAAACTAGCGGTAAACAATAAACCCTTATCTAAGGAAAAAACCAGTTGGACAAATCATCCATCAGCGAATGAATTTGATGATTTTTGGGCGAGTACAGCTACACTTAAAAGTTATTTATCCCACGAAAAGGATATAACCGAAGCAATACATCTGGCAAAAAAAGCTCTCAAAATTATACCTGAATATAATTATTGGTTGCGATCGCTAGCTTTAATGAATTTAGGTGGAAGCTACTATTTTATTGATGACTTTGAGCAAGCAGAACCGGTTTTAGTAGAAGCAATAGAAGTAAGCACTCATTGCAAACAAGTAGATAAGATTAAGGCGCAGTATATTGATCGCACCGCCGAATCTGCAGTTACTTCATTATGTTTGCGCTCAGAACTCAAAGAATTACATGGAGAATTTTCAAGTGCTGTCGCTATTTGTCAAGAAGCACTAGATATAGTGACAAAACGTCGTTGGTTAGAAAATGCACCAGGAATTTTTGCTCAAACGGTAATGGGTAAACTGCTGTGGAAGCAAAATAAACTTGAACAAGCAAGCAACTATCTTACTCAAGGTAAAGACCGTAGCAGTCCTTTAAAAAAATCAGCTTTTGCCACTATACGCCGGATTTATCTTGCATTAGTACGTCAAGCTCAAGGGAATTTTACAGCTGCATGGGAAGCGATCGAGGAAGCAGAACAAATAGAGCGAAGTCGTCAGCAGGGTTTTAATTTTGAGTTCCGTACCTTTCTTACCCTTGATGTAGTAAAAGTTAGGTTATGGTTAGCTCAAGGAAATCTTGATGAGGCTGTAACTTGGATGCAGTCAAAAGGATTAGGAATAGATGACAAGCTGACTTACAATTCCGAACTTGATTATATTGCTCTAGCTAGAATTTTCATTGCTCAAGAAAATTGGAAAAAAGCACTACATTTACTTAAACGACTCCAAAAGTCAACCGAATCAAATCAACGTATAGCCAGAACTATTGAAGTTTTAATCTTACAAATCGTTATTTATCAAGCTCAGAATCAAGTGGATCTTAGCTTAAATCAACTCGAATATGCTTTATCTTTAGTCCATCCCCAAGGATATCTGCGTTTATTTTTAGATGTAGGGGAATCCATGAGAGAACTTTTGCATTGTGCTGCAAAACGAGATATTTACCCTAATTATGTCAATTGGTTGCTAATAGCTTTTGGTCATTTAGAAGAAAACACAAAAATTAAATCCCAATCCATATCTCAAATTCAAACTAAATCCCAAGTTCAAACTGAATCTCAAATTCAAAATAAATCTCAACTTCAAACCAAATCTCAATCTAAATTTTTAGTTGAACCATTAAGCGATCGGGAATTAGAAATATTACAATACATAGCATTGGGTCATTCTAATCAAAATATTGCTGAAAAACTGTTTATTAGTCTTGCTACTGTAAAATGGCATAGCAGTAATATTTACAGCAAGTTAGGAGTGAAAAATCGCAACCAAGCTGTAGTGCGAGCTAGAGAGTTAGGGATTTTAGGATAAAGATTGCTAAGTGAAGTTATGGGAATGAAATTTCTGGGGTGTTGGATTTAACTTCGGATTGAAGTATTACCTTAGGCATATGCACAGAAAAATAAACCCAGTAATATGCCAATGAGATATTTGGCATAATCATCAACAGAAAATGCCAAAATAAAATCAATCAGCAACTATTGATTACAAAACTTGCTTTATTTCCTCAAGATTATTTGCTAAGACAATACTCCGCAAAATTTCTTGCAATCGCTCTAAGTCACTAATTTGAGAAATTTGGGGTATTAACTCTAATCCCTCACTACCAAACTTTGCTTCTAAAGTTGTCCGGATACTCGATACTATTCCTTGTGCTTCTCCTCGTAATTCTCCCTCACGTAATATTTCTTCATACCAAGGCGATTCGCGTAAAACTCCCATATCCCACCTCATGATGTCTTTTACTAAGGCACTCTCTAACACAAAGGTAGCAAAAAATGCTAAAACTGTTTCCAATTGATTTAACTGTTCATCCCGACGCAAAATTTGTAATGCTTCTTTAATTTTAAACTCATTATCTCCTCCTTTCAGAATTGGTACAAATGGGAGTAATGATGGTAAGTGCTGTTGAAAAGCAACATCAACATCTACTTCCCACAAGTTAATTACGCGATAATCTTGAATTGCTTTTAACCCAGCAATATCTGATGTAAAACTAGTAGGTATTTCCACATCAGTTGTTTGCAAAATATTAATTAATACTGGATAAGTTGGTAATTCATATTTTTCTTCTGCTAGCGCTGCATATGCACGTATTCGTCGTGGCATTTTCGGACTATAACGCAATTGCAATTCATTTAAAACTAGGAACTCTCCATAATCTGGACTACTAGCACGAATTAAAACATCACTTTCTCTACTTATCCATTGAAATTCCCCAGACAAAATTTCATTTACTTTAATGTTAGGAATATTTGTCACCCATTGCACCCAAGTATCAGGTGCAAGGCTAATTAATTTTTTTGTACTCGTATCTGCTGGTTTGGGCATTTGTATCGATGCACTTTTTTCAAAAATTAATCCTACCTTTTATTGATGAAAAAGTGAATTAATTCTATTATAAATTACTGAAAAAAAGGATTTTACAAATAAAATTACAAATAAAATTTTGCAACATAATAATCAATTGTGCATCAATTAACTAATTCTAATAATTTAATTATCTGCAAAATTTATATTTTATATTTTGTATCTTTAGTTAACATTAATACTTACTATTTCAAAATAATTTTATTGCCGAAAATAGCGTACTTTTTCTCCTGTAAAAATGGGATTTCCGTTATCTATGATGGTAAATATGGCTTCGTTATCTGAAATCCACTTAATACTACCCTTACTCAATAGACCCAAGCTATCAGTTTGATAGAGAATACCGTTAGAATATCGCCAAATTCCTTGATCTCGCATGCTTTGTAAACCAATTTTTTGTAATGATGTGTATGTTCGATCTGGTTTTAAAGTAACGCTAATTTGAATTTGCTGACCATATTTAACTATGCTTCCATTCCATGTACCAATCAGTCGCTGAAAATTATTTGCTCTTGGTTTTTGTAAAGGCTTTTTCTGAGATAAGGGAGATTTTATTGATGACCCAGCCACAGAGGAGCCTAAATCAATTCTTGCTCTAGTCGCTAATTTTTCAGCAGTGTTAATGGGAATTCCAAACAAAGTAGGAGAACTTGTTCTAATATCAACGTCTGTTAAACCATATATTCCAATTAGTCGAGCATTATTATCTAATATGGGACTTCCACTCATTCCTGGTTGTGGTTCGCCACTGTAAATTAATTCATAACCATTTTTAACATCAGAAGGTGAAAGGAAACCAATCAAATTTTCCGAATAAAAGCGATAAATACGCTCTCTTGCTAGTTTTTGTGATGCAGAATAACCAGCAATATATACGGTTTGTCCTTCAACTAACTTATCAGAGTTCCCCCTTTGGACAACAGGATATTGTTTATTACTGGTAAAGTAAGCAACAGCTAAATCTGCGCCTCTCACTTCTTTGGATGAGGAAATCGAATGAGATTTGCCATCTGCAGTTTTAATTGAGTATTTGCCTGCTTCTTCTACTACGTGCCAATTTGTTAAAACAGTGTAAGTGTTTCCCGAACGTGCAACAATAACTCCAGAACCACTATTTTTCCCATCAATGCGTACTGTAAACTCTTTAGCACGAATGCTAATCTGCTGTGAAGTTAATGCCTGAGCAAGTTTAGGAGTTTGACTATTATTAGCAATATGCTTTCCTGATATTTTTTGCAAAGGCAGTATTGAATTAAAACTGAAAGCATCATCAGATGCTACTACCAAAGCTGCTGGTAAAATAATGGATACAATAATACTTACTTTACGGCTCGACTTTAGCCAAGACACAAAGAATTTATTTCTCACAAATATTACTTTGACTAAGTGTTAATTGGTAGTAATTATTTTATGTATGCTAGCAGACTCGTTTTTGGATTTTATCAAGAAAGTGTTTTTTCTTAATATTCTGCAATTTTTGGTTTGGGATTTTTGGTTATGCGATTTTTCATTTTTCATCATTCCAGATCTAAAATTGCGCTATGCCATTATTTTTTCAAAGTAAATTTTACTATCAATTAAAAGGTTCTATAAAAGTATCATAACCTTGGGTATTAATACCTTTAGCCATTGCTGTTAATTGTTTTTTACTGGGTGATTTTAATCCGTAACCATCTGCCAGGCGGTTCATGAAATTAAATAAAGCACAAACACCAAGAGCATCTTCTATGGCTTGTTCGTCCCAACCAGCTTCTAAAAGTGCATCTACATCAGCTTGAGTGGTTTTGCTAGGACTGAGGGTAACTTTATGTACGAATGCAAGTACTGGGCGCATACGCTCCTCAACCGGTGCAGTGTTGATATCTGTGAGGATCGCTTCTAGCAATTTTGGGTCGACATTAAGGTCAGCAGCGATCGCTTGGTGGGAACCATAACAAAAATCACAACCATTTAAACCTGAGACATAGGCTGCAATCAATTCTCGTTCCCCCGCACTGAAAGCAGATTCTCCCCGCATTATATTTTGAATTAGTTGGGTCAGAGGAAAATAGCGCTTTGGATTGTGCTGAAAAACTTCGATAATATTCTTATATTTGAAAAAAGCCATAAACCTTATCTTATAGCAATCGCCAGCTTAGTTAGGACGTAAGGTAAGATAGATCGAGAAGTGATTAGTCTGGACAATTCCAATGGCAAGGTCTTA
>NZ_LMTZ01000109.1 GCF_001456025.1 Mastigocoleus testarum BC008 | reverse complement strand
CACTGCAATTAATTAATCCACAACACCTAAAAAATTGGTTTACAAATTGTTGTTACTGTACCTCATAAACCCCAAATATGCTGTAAGTGCAAGTGACGACCGACAAGTAAAGTCGAGCGAAATTATCCAGAAATACGATCCAGAAATATACTACTCAGAAATCAGCTATAGAAGGAAAAATTTGTATGTTATATATATTTCCATCTGTGCTGTTGACAAGATAAATGTGGGAGGTTATGAGATTTTTAGTAAGCCAAAGCTTCTAAAGTTTCCCGCAAGTAACATTGTACTTGTTCCTCTAAGGGCAATTTTTTTAGCTGATTATCTCCATCGTGTAGCCAGCGTTGGAAGCCAGAACTAGCGGCGATAGCAGATTTCAGGCTATACCAAATTTCATTATCACCAGAAAATAGTTGTTCGCTAGAAGCTAAAGTGTGATTCATAGTTTTGATCCTTGTATTTTTTTAGAGAATCAAGGAGAACAAGACTTGGGTAGATCCATAATCCGTATCTCCAGCGTGAAATATTGCTTAATACAATCTCAAGGTAATAGTTTTACAGTAACAAATTCTGTTTAATTGGCAACTAAATTTGCTTTTCTAAGATGTTTTTTTTATATCAACCGCATTAATTTTAACGCTTTGTAGAGAAGGATTCAGAATTCAGAAGTCATAAATTTAAATAAGAATTTATACTTTTAAATTCTTTTATGACCTTAAAAACTATCTTTGTGTCTTTATCAAAAGTTTTTCCAGCTTAATCTTACAAGAGTTGTAATCATAGCACTACATAATAAAGTTAGGGCATAGGTAAATCCTGTTTGTCCTACGGACACGCGCTTAGGTTAACGCCGACGCCATAAAAGCTTCAACTGTAGCCGCGCTACCTACGGTTAAGTCTTACTGCATTGCTGCGCTAACGTCGTCAGACGCGTGCATTCGTCTTTAGACGCGTCCAAACCGTTATGCTTTGCTAGACGCTAATGACTTACGCATAGCGCTATATATCGCTAACAACAAATCAAAAAACTGGAGTTCTGAAGGCAGAAATCTCCAGTTTTTTGGTATAGCTTGCAAACATAGAACTATTTGCAGCTAACCTTATGTAGGCGATGTCCCCGTAGAGGATGTGCGTAGCTCTTATGAGATGAGAGGGTCAACTCATCCCATTCCCTGATACTCACCTTGGGAATCATCTTGCAAGTGATAGAGTCCGGCGCTTAGTAACCATTTGGTAGGCTTCAATGACGTCACCTTCTTGCCAAGAATTGAATTTATCAATGCCAATACCGCATTCATAACCAGAATTCACTTCTCGGACATCTTCTTTCATCCGCTTGAGTGAGTCTAAGACTCCTTCGTAAATGACCCGATCACCACGGCGAACCCTCAATTTGGAGTTACGCAACAGTTTTCCGGATTGAATGTAACAACCAGCAACTGCTCCTCGACCCACAGGGAAAACAGCACGTACTTCGGCTTGACCCAAAGCTTCTTCTACTAGTTCCGGTTCCAGCAATCCTTCTAAAGCTCCCTGGATATCTTCTAGCAGTTTGTAGATGATATTGTATTCTCTTACATCCACACCTGCTTCATCCGCAGCATGTCTAGCTCCGCTAGCGTAAGTAGTATTAAAACCGATAATTACAGCACCACTCGCTGCTGCTAAGTCAATATCAGTTTGAGTTACTTCTCCTGGCGCAGCTAAAAGTAAACGAATTTGCACTTCGTTTTGCGGAATTTGTTGAAGCGATCCGAGAATAGCTTCGATAGAACCTTGAACATCAGCTTTAAGAATAAGGTTGAGTTCTTTTAACTCGCCTTCCTGTGCTTGTGCAGAAATTCCAGTTAAAGTAACGCGCCCCTGCATCAAACGAGATTGACGTTGCTTCTCAGCACGCTCACTAGCAAGTGCTCGTGCTTCTTTTTCATTATTGAAGACTTCGAATTCATCACCTGCTGCAGGAACATCATTTAAACCAAGAACCTCTACAGCAAAAGAAGGAGCAGCAGTTGTTACTCTTTCACTTCTATCATCAACCATAGCCCGCACTTTACCAAATACCGAGCCAGCAACCAAAATATCGCCGACTTTCAAAGTACCATTTTGGATTAGTAACGTAGCGACAGCGCCTTTGGCTTTGTCCAGATGGGCTTCGATAACGGTTCCTTTCGCCATACGATCCGGATTCGCATTAAGTTCTTCTACTTCTGCTACTAACAGAATCATTTCCAAGAGTGTGTCTAAGTTCTCACCCTTGATTGCACTTACAGGAACCATAATAGTTTCACCGCCCCATTCTTCAGGGGTTAGACCATACTGGGTTAATTCCTGCTTAACTCTATCTGGCTGTGCTTCTTCCTTATCAATTTTATTAACTGCCACAATGATTGGAACCTTGGCAGCTTGAGCGTGGCTGATAGCTTCAATGGTTTGGGGACGAACTCCGTCATCAGCAGCTACTACCAATATCGCAATATCTGTAACTCTTGCCCCGCGCGCCCGCATCGCTGTAAACGCTTCGTGACCCGGCGTATCTAAGAACACAATTTGTTCTTGTTTATCATTATGCTCCAAGTCTACGTGGTATGCTCCAATGTGCTGGGTAATGCCGCCTGCTTCTCCAGCTGCGACCTTACTTTTACGAATAGAATCAAGTAGGGTTGTCTTTCCGTGATCGACGTGACCCATAATTGTCACAACTGGCGGACGACGATGGAGATATTCCAAGTCTTCCAAATCGATCATTTCTGTGACCTTGCGAGCTTCAGCTTCTGGTTCTTGGGTTTCAACTTCAACCCCTGCTTCGTTCGCAACCAAAATCACTGTAGGAACATCCAGGTTTTGGGTAATACTTACTGCCATGCCTTTAAGGAACAGAATTTTGACAATTTCTGTATCTGCTATTGTCAATGCTTCTGATAACTCCTGCACAGTCATGGTGCCGGTTATTTGTAGTTTTTCAGGTCGCTGAGGCTTCTGCTCTGTTTCGCGACGGCGATTTTGATTTTGTTCGCCTTTAGATGTAGAAGGTTTTTTCGTTCTCGCGCTTGGGGTCGCTCTAGTAACTGCTTGTGCAGGTTTAGCGCTTTTTGGTTTGGGCGGACGAGCGATCGCGTTACTTACTTGAATTGCTTCTACTGTATCTTGATTTTCATCATCTAGGAGATCGTCATCTTCAAAATCATCAACGATTGGTTTTTGACGTTTATTTTTAGCTGGGCCTTTACCAACCTTACTTGATTCTTTAACTTCGTCTAAAGTATCTACTTCCGAATGACGTTTTTTACCACCTCTATTCAAACGCGGTGGTGTTGGACGCTTAAGTTCTATTGTTGTTTCAGTGACGACATCATTGTCATCATATTCTTCGCTAGATACTTCTGCTGGTTTATTTGGTGGAATTGCTTTGACAGGTGCAGGAACTGCTGAAGCTGCTGGATATTCCGTGGAACGTCCAGGCTTGCTCGGGCGCTGAGGCGATGCTGCCTTTTCAGACCTATTTGTCCTGATTTCTGGCTTACTCGGTGCAGAAGATGCCGAACGCACTGGTTTCTGCGGCAAAGGTTTGGCTGCATCAGCTTGTTTTTGCTGTTGCTGTTGCTTATTAACTTTTTGCTTGCCTTGCCCTTGTTGATCTTTATTGCGTCTGAGTATTGGTTTCTCAATGTTAACACCCGAAACATTTGCCGTTGGTTTTGGCGCTGCCGGTCTTTGGGGAGGAGCAACCAACTGTGGTTTTTCTACCGGACTGACTGCTTTTGGAGCAACTGCGGCCGGTTTTTCGGGTCTTGTTTTACTAGTATCTGCCGTTTGATTATTATTGCGATTACTGTTGCTATTGTTATTGGCAACAGCAGGTTTTTGTTGATTTTCTGATTGATTTTGTACTGGTCTAGTTGATGCCACAGGCTTCATTGGTGGAACGGTTGGAGCGAAAGGCCGGGGGGAAGAAAGAGGTTTAGCCTCATCATTATGAGCAGCTTGTTGGTCGGTAGCAGCCGACGCCTCTGGGTTGTTGGAGGCAGAATTTTTCACCACTTTGGGTTTACGAATCTCCAAAATTTCTGGTTTTTTAGGTGTAGCAGATCGAGAACGGGAGCCAGTTTGTGACGGATGATGTCTATTGGGTGGAAGTTTTTCGGCTGCCGACCGGATACGCTGGGCTTCGGATTCTGTAATCGTACTGCTGTGACTTTTGACCGCGATGTTGAGCTGGTCGCAAATTGCTAATAGCTCTTTGTTATCCAAATTCAATTCCTTTGATAATTCGTAAATTCTAACTTTGCCGTTGTTCATCCACTCTTCCCCTTAAATTTACAGCTTTAACGGATGGTTGCCAGATTAAAGCGACATCTCCATCCTTTGATACTGTGTAATAGTTGCCGTAGAATTTCATATTGGCAGCTATGCTTTAGGAAAGAGAGATGTTTCAGTTCAATGCTGGCATCTCACCTAAATTGATGGTTGACGCCACAATGGGTGTAGGCGCTACCCGTTGTTGGTTGTGTAGGTTTTTGTTTTGCAGATTTTGAGTTTTCCACGACACAAGCAAGTAAGACTTGTTGGAGGTTTGATTTCGCTGCTAAAAATTATTAGAGCGGGGTGTATGACACCCATATATATTCTACTCCGGCACTACATGAACCATCATAGAGGGTTTAATGACAGCCACAGGCAATAATGACTGTAATTTTTATTCGGAGTATGGATTGCTGCAAAAATAAGTTCAAATTATGAACATTTGGTATGGGAATTACTTTGATTTAGGCGTTCCCACAATGTCTGATACACCGTATCAGGGACAGATACACGCAGTGCTCGCCCTAGTCTATTTTTTTTCCCTGCCGCTTGCAAGCAGCTAGGATTCTGACAAATGTAGGCGGAGCGCCCCATACCCCTATCTAATTGTACCTGCCCGGATGAGAAGACTCTGACAATCCGCCAAAATTCCTCCTTCAAACCCACTTTGCGGCAACTAATACAACGCCGATAATTTGGTTTCATTAGTTTTGTGTTGTGGAATTTTTGGTAATTCTAGTTAAGTTTTAAAATTTCATTTATTTAAGTTTATACCGACTCTTCTTTAGTGGTCTCAAATATCTCATTTTCCTCTAATAATTCCGTTTTTTCTTGCTCTAAGTTTACTAGTTGTTCTGATAGCTGTTCCGATGAAAATTTCTCAAGGGGAATTTCTTCATGAATTCGTGTTTCTGTCGGGCTTACCTCTTCTTCTAGAATTTCTTCAACCTCATCAAATTCTTCTGATGCATGTTGTGCTCTTGTTTCTGCAAACTTAGCGTCCTCTGCTGCATAATCATATTTGGCTTTGTCTTTGATGTCTATTTTCCACCCCGTTAAGCGAGCAGCTAGGCGAACATTTTGTCCTTCTTTACCAATGGCTAAACTGAGCTGATCCTCGGCAACCAAGACATGAGTTTGTCTGGTTTCTGGGTCCATCAAACGCACCTCATCTACCCGTGCTGGGCTTAAAGCATTGGCGATATAGGTTGCAGGATCTGGCGACCAACGAATGACATCGATTTTTTCACCCCGTAATTCGTTTACTACCACCTGAATCCGCGAACCTCTTGCCCCAATGCACGCACCAACGGGATCTACATCGCGGTCGAGGGTATCAACAGCAATTTTGGTGCGAGGTCCAACATAACGTGATGGTGGATTAGCTTCTCGCGCCACCGCTACTATTCGCACGACTTCATCTTCGATTTCTGGGACTTCATTAGCAAACAAGTAAACGACTAAACCAGCATCAGCACGGGACACTAATAGTTGTGGACCTCTTTGCTGCCCCTGAGAAACTCTTTTGAGATAGACCTTAAATGTAGCATTCGCTCGATAGTTGTCATTAGGTAGCTGCTCGCGTTTTGGTAACTCAGCTTCTACTTCTGGTTGACCAAAATTGCTACTCACTGCCATAATTACTGACTGTCTTTCGAATCGCAGGACTCTAGCTTGCAAGACAGTTCCTTCTAAATCCTGAAATTCTTCTTGCACCATTTGGCGCTGTTGATCGCGGAGTTTTTGCGCCAGAACTTGTTTGGTTTGCATTGCAGCCATTCGACCGAATTCCCCTTGATCTGGGGTAACGTCCAATACTACTTCCTGACCGAGTTGGGCTTCATCACCGCCCATTTCTTGGACTTGCTTAAGGGAAATTTCGTGATCTGAATTGGTAACTTCTTCAACTATTGTTTTAGTTGCAACAACTCGAAAACCCTCATCTTCAACATCAAGTTGCACGTCGAAATTATTAAAATAGTCTTCATCAAATTGTTTGCGTTCCAAATTTTGGGCGCGGCGAAAACGTTCATATCCTTTAAGTAAGGCTTCCCTGATTGCTGATTGAACTGCTAGCCGGGGTAAATTCCTTTCCTTACTGATACTTTCAATTAATTCTTTTAATCCTTTTAAATCAACCATTGACATAATTAATCTCCATTGAAACAATAGGAAATAGGTAGAAAAACAAAAGAATAAGAAATAATATTCGCAATTGACTCCTTTTTCGATTTGAGGTAAGTTGTCAATTTTCTAGTATGTTCTTTTATCTTTTGCCCCCATTTCTTAGGCTTTTTAAGTCTATAAGAGTTAATTTTTCTTACTCCGAAACAGAGGTAAGACTTTTTTCGTCCGCCTGTTTCTCTGGGAACTAAATAATGTTTTGTTGGTAAAAGATTAAGATATCACCAACATAGGGGAATAGCTAATTGTTATCCCCAAAATACCTGTCCCAGAACTTAGATAAGAAGAAATTAATAACCCCTACATCTTTATCTCTCAACCTTCACTCAACTGGACTTTGGTCACAGAAGAGCGAGGAATACCAACTGTACGACCTTTACGATTCAAATACAACTTGCTTTCGTCACGACTAATTAACTGACCGCTCCACTCTTGCTTTCCGTTGTAGGGTGGAGAAGTGGATACAGTTATAGGGAATCCTTTGAAGGAAATAAAATCTCTTTCAGTGACTAGCAGTGGTGAAACACCAGGACTTGATATTTCCAAAACATAAGAATCTGGAATAACTTGTGCCGTATCTAAGCAAGCTTCCAAAGCACGGCTCATCCGTTCGCAATCATCCAGGCCGGTATCTTGCTGGGGGTTACGGATGTCTAAGCGCAAAACTGGCGGACGTTGGTTGGTGTGAAAGACAACGCCAACGACCTCTAATCCCAGTTGTTTGGCCACTGGTGTCGCTAATTCAATAATTTGCGGAACTAAGGGATGAGTCATGCAACAATTCCAACAAAAAAAGTGGGCTTCTACCCACTTCCGGTGATAAGTATATCTTCCAAGAAGTCTTGTCACGAATCAGTATTGATTCATTTCTATTCTGAGTTTAGCGCATTTCTTCTAGAGGAAGAAGGAAAGTACAAAATCAGGCGTTAATTTTTAAGATCCCTCAAAATCCTTCTTTTAAAACTAAAAAGATAATACTGGGAATAAAGAAAATAGCGATGGTTATATCTACTGCTATTTGATTTTTCTCATTTCTACTAGAGTAGAATTTTGCTTGACAACAGCGGGTACAGATACTTGATTTTTTAACTGCCTAGTTTTTTCTAATATTTGTTCCATGTCTTCCTGAGAAAGACGCTGTACGTAGTTAATTTTTACTTCCTCAAGAAAGTCGAACAATAAACTTTGGATTTCCGTTAAGATTTTTTTCCGCTGTATTTCGTCTCCCAAGCTTTCACCAAAACGCTGTATGAGGCGACTTGAGAGCTGCGCTGCAACTGGATCTTCTACTGCTGAAACTAAAGCTTTGTGCAGGTTAGTGGTAATTTCAGTCGCTAATTTCTCACTGAGTTGAGTTTGCATTTCTCCCATTCCTGGTAAGCTATGCAAGTTGCGATAGATCGGAGATTGATTCAGGGCGCTATCAATACTGTGTCGTAATAAGGCTACTATCTCTGGTTGGATTTTTGGTAAGACTTGATGTACCGTCGCTTTAACTACAATTCCACTAATCGCTTCAATTTCGTTGATATTATTAATATCTACATAAGTGTTTACACTACGGCTTTGTTTTAACCAGCGAGTCAAATCCCCGTTGTGGATGGATTGTTGAGTTTGATCGATTACGCGAATCACTACCATCTGGGTAATTTCTTCAGCAAAGTTAGCAACAATACCTTGCTCAATTTGTCGGCGCAATCCATGTAGTTTTAATAGCTGTGCTTTATCTAAGCGAAAAGCTACTGGTATGATTCGCAGCCACCGCCAAGCAGGTATCAGAAAAATTGCGTCATACCAATGCCACAAAATAGCGTTTAACCAACTAAAACTACTGTGACGGCGCTTGATGAAGTAACTGCGTACTATTAAGTCTAAAGTAAATAAAAGTACAATTGGCAAGTCATATAGCCAAAATCGATCGATATATTCACCATTTTCACCAATACGGCGGTAATAATTACTGGCAATTAAAGGCTTGATATTTCGAGCAAAAAATCCGATTTCTTTCGTAAAACTTTGTTTTGAGAGATACTCTTGAGACCAAAAAATACGGAAAGCTTCTTTTGCAGAATCATCACCGATGTGGGCACGCATTCGATTTTTGATTTTTTCCAAAGTTCCGCTTTTGGAAGCACTAGCAAAAGGATTTTCCTCAATCATTTCGACACTGAGGTTTTTTAAATCTTCAAGAGTTGCTTTGACTTGCGACGATTGCAAACCTGTATTGCTTATCTGGTTTTGCAATCGATTTACTACTTGGAGGTAGTTTTGTGTATCTCTGTGAGGTTCAATTCCTTTAACCGGATCGTAAACTTGGGTTAATTTTGGTAGATTGCGGAAATAAAAAGTTCGCCAAGGTACGTAGCTCAAATCGAATAAAACGAAACCTAAATTTATTGCAGCAATGATTGCCATAAATCTCTCAAACCAGAGATGATATCGCTTTGGGAGTTGATTCTGATTCATTACCATAAATAACCAATTTTGGCAAATACATTTATTATTTATTTAGTAAATATATCCAAAGAGGGATGACATTAAAAAAAAATGAGCAATCCCTCAAAAATAATTAATAAATAAAGACAAAAGCGTTAAACAAAATTAGAATGCAGCTACCAAGCACATATGTCTTGATAAAGATTGATTTAACCAATAGGAGTTTAAACCATGTGGTGTGGGATTCGTCGATCCACAAGTGCGAGAATAGCTACCATTTGTTTATTTGTTACTGGTATAGTGACTTCTAACACTGCCCTAGCGTTGAGGGAACGTAATTATACCCCTGAGGAATTTTGCGGTGTATTGCGTGGATTGGGTTATGAGGTTGAGATATCAAATACCTGCTTACAAGATTCCCAAACTAAAAAAGCAGTCGGTGAATTTCAACAAGGCTATAAGTTGGGTGTTGAGAGCGTTACTGGAGCAAAAACTCAAAATCACGCAGCCAGCATAGTCAAAATTCTTCAGACTAATTTAAATATGATTGTTAAGCCCGAACCACCCTTACCAGTAAATCAATTCTATGGTCCTCAAACAGCAGCAGCAGTCAAGAAATACCAAGAAAAATTGAAAATAGAACAAACTGGTATTGCTGATCTAGCTTTGCGACAACGTTTAGATAAAAAAGTTAAGGAAATGTTAGATACTCCAGAGTCAGGAGCAACAACTACTCCAAGTTCTGAAGTAACAACTCCAAAATCAGGAGAAACCACTACCCCGAGCCCTGAAGCAACAACTACTCCAAAACCAGGAGCAACAACTACTCCAAGTTCTGAAGTAACAACTCCAAAATCAGGAGAAACCACTACCCCGAGCCCTGAAGCAACAACTACTCCAACTCCTGAAGCAACAACTCCAAAATCAGGAGAAACCGCTACCCCAAATCCAGGAGCAACAACTCCAAGCTCAGGAGAAACCACCACCCCAAACCCAGGAGCAACAACTACTCCAACTCCGGAAGCAACATCTACTCCCAGCCCAGAAGCTACAAGTACCCCAACTCCGGAAGCAACATCTACTCCCAGTCCAACACCAAAACCTAAACCAGAATAGAAAGTAAAAGCTGAAACTGATAGCTAATAATCTACTAATGAGCAGTTAATTTTTTCATTCATTTGGCTAGGTTCTTCTAATGGTCTTCCCTTGGGAACAGGTAGAGTGGGACGACCGTCGTTATAAGGCATGGGAATGTACTGTACTGTCGGGCGTCCACCTTGCGGTTGAGGGTACAGATCCATCAGGTCGTAAACAGACCGGGGCAGTCCAACTGTAATGGGCAGCCCCATTTTCGTTGCTTCTTCAACGGTAATGGGATAATCATGGGTTACTTGTCCGGTTGTTAAAGCTTCGATGATCTCTTCGATATCTTCCGGTTTAACTTTTTGTTTGGGGATACAATCATTAAGTAAAGTACGGACAAATTCTTGTACTTGCTTAGTTGCTTTGCGGGCGATATCCGCCATAATTAGAGTTTGATCGTCAACTTCACCAATGGGTTTATCTTCGACGACTTTAATAATACTTGCGGCAGGATAATTACCAAGCTGAGGATCTACAGGTCCCAGCACAGCATTAGGATCCATGATTATTTCATCAGCAGCTAGAGCTAACATCGTACCACCACTCATTGCATAGTGAGGGACATATACAGTAACTTTTGCTTGGTGACGGATTAATGCCCTAGCAATTTGTTCAGTTGCTAAAACCAGACCACCTGGAGTGTGCAATATTAAATCTATAGGAACATCAGGGGGAGTAAGACGAATCGCTCGTAATATTTGCTCTGAATCTTCAATAGTTATATAGCGAGATAAAGGTATTCCGAGAAAACTAATAGATTCTTGGCGATGAATTAGAAGTATTACCCGACTCTTGCACTTTTTTTGAAATTCTTGAATTACGCTAAAGCGCCGATATTCTATTCGACGTTTTTGCCAAATCGGTTGGAGAGAAGACAATAATAAGAAAATCCAGAATAAATCAAAAATACCAAAATTCATAGAATAAATTCTTCAAAAATTAGATTCGCCGTCATTATTGTCACAACTTTTTCTAATTCTCAAGTCTATCTGGAGAAGGGGGTTGGGGTAGGCCTGCACTGCTATCACAGCGAATAGTGACTGGCGACTAGGGATGGGCATTGGGTTTGAACAGTTTAGTGAAGTAATTTATGTAACTATTATCTTAAATATCAAAAACTTACTACCCGCATTAAATATTGAGTCAATGTAAACGCATCTACCCCTAACTCTGTACGTTCTACAGCTGCTAATATCCCGGCTTGAGAGTGCCACCACGTAGCAAGTGCGGTAACCGTATCAGGTGCAATTTCACGAGAAATTGATTGTGCTAATAAACCACCCATTAAACCTGTTAATACATCGCCACTACCGCCACGAGCTAGAGCTGGAGTACTTTCAGGATTAATCCAAATTTCACCTTGGGGGTTTGCGATCGCAGTTCTTGGACCTTTTAATAATACGATTGCTCCACTTTGTTTAGCTGCTTTTTTCACAGCTTTGATCCGGTCTTGCTGTTTCTCATTTATTTTGGGAAACAAGCGAGAAAATTCACCAGTGTGAGGGGTCAAAATTGTGGTGGCTTTTCTTGTTTTATCTATAGTTCCTTGCTCGAGCCAAGGATTTTTCATTTGAGCCAGAATATTTAAAGCATCTGCATCTAAGATTAAAGGCACAGTACTATTCAATAGTTGTTTAACTACTGAAATTGCATCAGTGGTCAATCCTGGACCACAAGCGATCGCAGCAAATGAATTCAGGTCGATATTATTGGGTAATAACTGGGAAATTGCACCAGATTCGGTTTCCGGACAACTAAGAATTAAAGCTTCCGGTAATTTTGATACCATTAAATGCTTAAGGGATTCTGGTACCGCGACTGTTAGCATACCAACACCAGAAGCACGGGCACCCAAGCTAGTTAAAATAGCGGCTCCAGCATAGCGACTAGAACCACAAACCAATAATAAACGTCCTTCTTTATACTTGTGGGTAACAAGTTTACGAGGTAATAGAGTTGAATTTGTAGATGCTTTTTCTTTACCAATGATGGATCGTGCTACTTGTGTGGTAAAGCGTTTAATTTTCGGGGATTCTCCCAAAATTGCTTTTATGTCAGCTAATGGGATATCAAAGTCGATTAGTTCAGTTTTACCAAGGTACTCTAAAGCCGATTCTTGTAAGAGACCAAGTTTCCATAAGCCCAGACATAAGGTGTGTGTAGCGTGAATAGCAATTCCTAATACCTCACCTGTATCTGTATGCAACCCAGATGGTACATCAATGCTAACAACTGGTTTATTCGATTGATTGATTATATTGATCGCACTGGCGACAGGTTCTGCAATTGCTCTTTGCAAGCCAAAACCAAACAATCCATCAATAAATAGATCGCAATTTTTTAATTTTTCAACGGATTGATAGCAAGGAATACCTAAGCTTTCCACATATTTTAAATGCTGAGAAGTTAATTCTTTTTGTTTAAACAGTGGATGATACACATAAATTTCATATCCACGAAAGTGTAACTCCCGTGCAACAACCAAAGCATCGCCACCATTATGACCGGGACCAACTAATACCCCAATCCGATGGGAAGATAGAGGTGAAGATAAAGAAATAGGAAAAAGTTGCATAATGCGATGGGTAATAAGCCCTGCAACCTTTTCCATCAAAGCGGCTACAGGAATTCCAGCGGCAAAAATTCGTCCCTCAATATCCCGCATTTGTTGGGCTGTCACTACAAATTGCTCTATGGCTGCTTGTCTATACTGCATTGATTCTGGTATTGAGTTATCAGTTCAAAGTTAGCAGTTATCCTTAGCCATCGTTCTGCTCATTTATCTCTCCTCACTCATCAATCCCTAATTCTTTGAAAAAATTACAACTATTTACTATAAAGACCAATCAATTTATGCTTGTAGCTGTTAGGTTATATAGAGTCGCCTAGCACATTTACTAAGATGAAAAGAGTCGTAGTTGGTCTTTCAGGTGGCGTTGATAGTTCCACTGCTGCCGCCATATTGCACAATCAAAGTTATGAAGTAATTGGTCTCACCCTTTGGCTGATGAAAGGGAAGGGACAGTGTTGCTCTGAAGGTATGGTTGATGCGGCTTACATCTGCGAACAGCTAGGTATCCCCCATCATGTAGTTGATATTCGGGAAGTTTTTCAGACCAACATTGTAGATTACTTGGTAACTGGTTATAGTACTGGCGTCACACCTTTACCTTGCTCTCAATGTAATAAAACTGTTAAGTTTGGTCCCATGGTGCGTTATGCTCGGGAAACCTTGGACAGCGAAAAAATTGCCACAGGTCATTATGCTCGTATCCGCTATAACGAGAATAGCGGACGTCATGAATTATTAAGAGCTGCTGATCGCAATAAAGACCAATCTTATTTTCTGTACGATCTATCTCAGGATTTGCTAGCTGCTTCCATATTTCCCCTAGGAGAATTACAAAAAAGTGATACTCGGCGAATTGCTAGTGAATATGGATTGAAAACTGCTGACAAACCCGAAAGTCAAGATTTATGCTTGGTAGAAAGCAATGGCTCAATGCGAGCATTTTTAGATAAATATCTTGCCCCAAAAAAGGGCGAAATTGTTGATGCAAACGGTAAAGTGTTGGGTCAACATGATGGCGTTCATCACTACACCATCGGACAACGTAAAGGTTTAGGTGTTTCAGCTCCGGAACCTTTATATGTGATTGCTCTAGATGCAATTAATAACAAAGTGATTGTCGGCGATCGCACCAAGGCGACCCAGCCAGAATGCAATGTAGAAAGAGTAAACTGGGTTTCTATGGCTGAACCATCTGCTCCCATTAAAGCAGAAGTACAAATTCGTTATCGTTCTCAGCCCGTACCAGTCACAATTATTCCCTTAGAAAATTCTCGCGTCCGTGTAGTGTTTGACGAACCGCAATTCAGCATCACTCCCGGACAAGCTGCAGTATGGTATGACGGAGAAAAAGTGCTTGGTGGTGGAATAATTGAACGCTTTGATGGGTAATTGGTAATGGGTAATTGGTAATTAGACGAAAAACACTGAGTACAAACTACAGAAAATCAACTACAAAAAATCCCGCTTACCGTTGGTATCCGGGATTGTAAACACTGTTTTGAGTATAAGAGTATAAGGAACAGACAGAACCAAACAGTCCTGTCTAAGGAATTAGGTGTGGGTACAAGATAGCAATACATATTTACTATCGAGTAAAAGTAGTGATTAACTACTTGAAGGAAAAAAACTTTAATGTAATTGGTATTGGGACGATATCCTCCTATTTAAACTTTGTATGTCTTAAGCTTTGTTTGATTTAATTTTGACCGTTGTAGATTGCACGTTTCTGCTGTTTAGCAGATTGCATAATCCCATCTAGCTGCGACTGCTGTTCGGAAGAAAGGTTTAAATTACGGACAGCAGTTTTCATCTTTTGACCATTGTCCAAAGCATTTCTTAATTCTGCTTGCTGTTCGGCTGTTAAAACAGCTTCAATTTCAGAACGTGCGTTGTTTTTCACCTGCTCCAGTTGAGTTTTTTGAGCTTCGGTTAAGTTCGCTTTCCTAGCTTGGTTACCAGCGAAAACTGAAGTGGGAAAAATAAAAGTCAATGCAGCAGATGCAGCCAAAATTGGTAGCAGCTTAGATTTCATCTTGAGATAACCTCAAACATCTTTGAGCCTGACAATTTTTATATTGAGGGATGAATATGACATCAAGATGGCAAGGAGGAATTAATAGGAAATTTGAGGAATGACTGTGGGAAGTGTAAGAAGTGTAAGAAGTGTGTGAAGCGCGGGAAGTAGCGTAAGGGTAAATACTAAAAATTGCAATTGAAGCTTAAATTTAGGATTTGATATTACCCAATCCCCATATGGCTAACGCCACGCTATGCTAACGCCGTTAGGCGCGGGCTCACCCCAATCCCCAATCCCTAATCCCCAATAAATACTAAGATATTAAAAAAGCTTTATGAATCTTAACAATGACTGTAACTACACAGCACCTTTCAACACAAGATTCCTTTGAAAAACTATTTTGGACTTGGAAAGGTTACAAAATTCAATACAGCGTAATGGGTTCTGGACAACCCTTGGTTTTAGTACATGGTTTTGGTGCTTCTATTGGACATTGGCGAAAAAATATTCCAGTGTTAGCCAATGCTGGCTATCAAGTCTTTGTCTTAGACCTTTTGGGTTTTGGTGGTTCGGAAAAAGCAGCAATTGATTATTCAGTAGAAGTATGGGTAGAACTACTGAAAGATTTTTGGGAGCAACATATTCAAGAAAAAGCTGTATTTATTGGTAATTCCATTGGTGCACTTTTAAGCTTAACCGTAGCTGCAGAACATCCGGAAATTACTGAAGCAACAGTACTCATTAATTCTGCAGGAGGTTTGAGCCATCGCCCCCATGAATTAAACCCACCCTTAAGATTTGTTATGGGAGCTTTTAATAAGTTAGTTAGCCATCCAATAACAGGCAAATTTGTTTTTAATAATATTCGTCGTAAATCTCAAATTCGTCGCACTCTTTACCAAGTTTATCGTAACCGAGAAGCCGTCACCGATGAACTTGTAGAAATGCTTTATCAGCCTTCGTGCGATCCCGGAGCAAGAGAAGTTTTTGCATCAATTCTTACTGCACCTCCTGGACCTTCTCCTAATGATTTGCTACCAAAAGTAGATGTACCATTACTGGTTATTTGGGGTGCAGAAGATCCCTGGACGCCGATTACCGGAGCCAAGATTTATGAACAAGCAAAAGAAGCTGGAAAGCAGATTAGAATAGTCCCTATTTCTGGCGCTGGTCATTGTCCCCATGACGAAGTTCCAGATATTGTCAACCACCAAATTATAGAGTGGCTAGAATCTTTATAACTTTTTTGTAAACTACTCATAAAAAATGCAAAGATGTAAGAATTTTCTTATTATCTATACATCTTTGCGCTAGATTCACATTGTCGTTGAAAATAATTTATATACCCCAGACAGAAAGAATATTAAAATTTATTTGAATATTAATTATGGTTAATAGTTTTGTTTGTAAAAATGAAATAATTCAGTGATATGTCCGATAAATTTTATCATAATTTTTCCAATAGCAATCATCAAAATCAAAACAAAAATCAAAATGATCAAAACAAAAATCAAAGTAAAATAGATGGAAGTTTTCGTAAATATCCATACTTCTCTGTTAACGGCTATGAAGTTACTCAAGAGGTAGGCTGTAATCGAGAAGGAGGACGCATTACTTATATTGGAAAGATGACAAAATCTGGGATAGATGTGGTCATCAAAGAATTTCGTTTTGTTCAGAAAGACAGTAATTGGTCTGGCTTTAAAGCTTATCAACAGGAAATAGAAGTTTTAAAACAGCTAAATCATCCACGAATACCTCGGTATTTAGATTCTTTTGAAACTCCGGAGGGTTTTTGCCTTGTTCAGGAATATAGAAACGCTTCTTCTTTAGAGGAAAAAAATAGTTTTACTACAGAAGAAGTAAAAAAGATTGCAATCTCAATTCTAGAAATATTAGTTTATCTCCAGGAATTCAATCCACCAATTATTCATCGAGATATTAAACCAGAGAATATTTTAATCGACGAGCAATGTAATGCTTATTTAGTTGATTTTGGCTTTGCACGTCTACAAAATGAAAACGTTCCTCTGAGTGGAATTGTGGTTGGAACCCCAGGTTTTATGGCACCTGAAAATATTTGTGGTTATACCCTAACTCAGGCATCAGATTTATACAGTTTAGGAGTTACTTTAATTTGTTTATTAAGTAATACTCCTTCAATTGAAATTGGTAAATTAATGGATAGCAACTATCGTTTTGATATTGAAAAGTTACTACCAAAAATTACAAATAAATTTGCTAGATGGTTAACAAAAATGGTAGAGCAAAATATCGAACGCCGCTATCCAAATGCGGCAAAAGCTTTGAAAGAAATAAATTCTATAAATACTGTTGTTCGTTCTCAAAATAAAACAATATTAGCCAGCGTTATAAATAATAAAAAGCGACTAGCAATTTTTGGTATTCTTGGAATTGGGACTATAATAGCTAGCAATTTTACTACTTTCAAGTATGAGAAAAATCATTCCTTGACTCAACTACACAAAACTAAAGAGTGTCAGGCTTGTAACTTATCATTTGCTTACTTAGCATCTACTAATCTAAATGGTACAAATTTAGAAAACGCTAATTTAGAAAATTCTAATTTAGAGAATTCACAACTAAAAAATGCCAATCTGAAAAAGATTAATCTCAAGTCATCCAATCTTGGAAGTGTAAACCTAGAAGGTGCAAATCTTCAAGGTGCAAACCTTGCACTGAATAATTTGGTAGATGCAAACTTGCAAGGTGCAAATCTAGAAGGTGCTAACTTGGAAAATTCCAATTTGGTACATGCTAACCTTGAAGCGGCTAATCTTATGAATAGCAATCTTCGGAATTCCAACCTGTGGGGAACAAATCTTAAGGATGCAAATTTAAAGGGTGCAAATTTAAAAAATGCTAATTTAACCGGTGCTAATTTAGATGGTGCTAATTTAGATGGTGCTAATTTAGACGGTGCAATTATTGCAAGATAGTCGTCCCAAGATGGTAATTAGTGTTAGCGCAAGCGTGACGCGTTAGCATTCGCCGCTCGCGGTGCGGTCTAGCGGGACACGCAAGTGTACACAGCGTCATATGGTAATTGGTAGCAATTATTTAAATTTGTATACTTAAATTTGTAAGTAAAATTTGTAAGCAAAATTTGTAAGCAGCGCTCAATAAAGAGTGACTATTATTTTTTAAGCCTTAACTTTTTCTCACCGTATTTGCGCTTCATCCAATATCCCATAGTTCCTGCAATTGCAGTACCAGCTAAACTCAAGGGTTCGGGTACCGCTTTTTTGTCTGGAGGTATATCATTATTTTTATCTCCGCGCTGAAAGTCATTGTGAATTAAATTTTGCTTTTTATCACCATCTCTAAGCATATCTGCTAAGGTTATTAGCAATGGCATGTAGCACAGCAATGAAGATTTTTCAGAATCGGAATCATCCTCATCCTCAGAAGTATGGGCATATAAGCATAAAGATATCATTGCTCCCACTGGAAGAAGGGTACCTAAGCTAGTACCACCATCATCACCAAAATTTTGCAGATTTCTGACCAAATCTTTAGCAGCTATATTCTCTTGATTTTGAATACCTTGCTTTATGCTATTTCTATTATTGCGATCGCGAGATAGTTTTTCTTCCGATTGGGAATCTCGATTTAAAGAGTTTTGTTGTAGTTGCAAAACTATTTCTGTGATGTCTTGTCTATTCTCAGAAGCAAACTCTTGCTCTAGGTTAATTTGTGCTGCTTGTACTGATAGGGTTGGTATACCGCAAAAGCCTACAAAACAGATAGCAATAGTTAAATTTTGCTTACTAAAGTTCTTCAAGGTGGTATTAATATTTTTGAGATTCATCATTTGATTAAAATTTGAAAGATAAGCGTGCAGATATAGCAAAATACTCTGCTAATTCGAGCAGCTAAGACCGATAGATATGCGTAAATGAATTACCTGAAAATCCTTGTCGAAAAGTTACTATGTCTTGCAATATGCTTCACTAAAGATTTCCATATGATGGACTGCGGGTAGAAAAGAAACTCCCAGATAACTAGTAAGCAATAACAAACCTAGTTATAATCAATCCTTTGTGATGTATATTACTTTTAAGTAAACCAAAACTGCAGTAAGTACACCCTTGACTTGAAGTGTATGTCAATCAAAACTCTGAGTACACAAAAAACGATGTGTTTTAAGTTACTTTATACTTAGGATGGCAATATAAATCCTAAAATGTAAAGCTAATTTAGTTTATTTACAGAATCATTACATTTACTTCTTCGTCATATATCAAGCAATAAATCTTAGAACTAGGAATTTATCCTAATTAACCCCACTGTTAAAATTTTTGACGATATGAATTTTTCTTGAATTTTACTGCCTAAGAGTAGTTTGTGTGAACTTATTAGATATTGTTTCTATTTGAGTAGGTTAATATTATTTGTTTTTTAAAGTATTATATAAAACCCAAAGATAGTTAAGAGCTTATTATTCTATATCAATAACGATATAAATATATATTTAAGCAATAGTACTATTGTTCTGGATTTAAAGGTTGAACAGTAGTATTATTAAGGATTATTTTCCGCTGCTCCTTCACTCTGTTGATATGTCAGAAACCAAGCCTACTGTTTCCTTGAACGGACATCTTCCCCATCTGCATCATAACGGTCAAAATACTATCCGCATTCGGGGTGCCAGACAACACAATCTTAAAGATATCGATCTAGAATTGCCAAGAGATAGTCTGATTGTTTTTACAGGCGTATCAGGTTCTGGTAAATCTTCTTTGGCATTTGATACGATTTTTGCAGAAGGGCAGCGTCGATACGTAGAATCCTTGAGTGCCTACGCACGGCAGTTTTTAGGACAAATGGATAAACCGGATGTGGAAGCCATTGAGGGGTTAAGTCCGGCAATTTCTATCGACCAAAAATCTACTTCCCACAACCCCCGTTCAACCGTGGGAACAGTAACCGAAATTTATGACTATCTACGATTGTTATTCGGAAGAGCAGGGGAACCCCATTGTCCAATTTGCGATCGCTCTATTGCTCCACAAACCATAGATCAAATGGTAGATCGAGTAATGGCTTTACCCGATCGCACCCGTTTTCAAATTTTGGCACCTGTAGTCCGGGGTAAGAAAGGTACTCACCGCAAATTAATCTCGAGTCTTGCTTCTCAAGGTTTTGTTCGAGTTCGAGTTGATGGTGAAATCAGAGAATTATCTGATTCCATTGAGTTGGACAAAAAATATACCCATACCATTGAAGTAGTCATTGATCGCTTAGTGAAGAAAGATGGTATTAATGAGCGCTTGTTTGATTCCCTTTCTACTTGCTTGAAGCAATCTAACGGAATTGCAGTCATTGATATCAATCCTTCGTCAAAGCCAGAAGAGAAAGATAAGGAAAAACAGGAATTAGTATTCTCCGAAAATTTTGCTTGTCCCGAACATGGTGCAGTAATGGAGGAACTATCACCGCGTTTATTCTCGTTTAACTCACCTTACGGTGCTTGTTCTCACTGTCATGGTTTGGGTACTCTCAAGAGGTTTTCCCGAGAATTGGTAGTCCCAGATCCAGATGCACCTGTTTATGCTGCGATCGCTCCATGGTCAGAAAAAGATAATTCTTACTACTTGGAATTGCTTTACAGTTTGGGACAAGAATATGGGTTTGAATTACAAACACAGTGGAACAAGTTAAATGAAGAGCAACAAAGTGTAATTCTCCATGGGGAAAAGGAGAAAAAAACTACAGAAGAACAAAAAGCACAAAGAATATTCAAAGGGGTACTCCCCATATTACAGCGCCAGTATGAAGGCGGTACGGAGATAATTAAGCAAAAATTAGAGCAGTATTTAGTTGACCAACCCTGTCCGGTTTGTCATGGAAAACGCTTGAAACCAGAAGCATTGGCTGTTCAGTTGGGACAATACGGGATACTAGATTTAACTAGTGTTTCCATCCGAGAATGTCAACAAAGAGTAGACGATCTCAAGTTGAGTCCGCGCCAAATGCAAATCGCCGATCTGGTGTTACGTGAAGTTCGGGCTCGGTTAAAGTTTCTCCTCGATGTTGGGTTAGATTATCTGACACTAGATCGCCCAGCAATGACCTTATCTGGTGGTGAAGCTCAGCGAATTAGGTTAGCAACACAAATTGGTTCTGGTTTAACTGGAGTACTTTACGTATTGGACGAACCAAGTATTGGTTTACATCAAAGGGATAATGGTCGCTTACTACAAACCCTGAAAAGATTGAAAGATTTAGGTAATACCTTAATCGTAGTCGAGCATGATGAAGAAACTATCCGTACAGCAGATTATATTGTTGATATTGGTCCGGGTGCAGGGGTTCATGGTGGAAAAATTACCGCCGAAGGCGATTTACAATCATTATTAGATGCGAAAGAATCCCTAACTGGGTCATATTTATCGGGACGAACAGTAATTGAAACTCCAGTTCAACGTCGGGAAGGAAATGGAATTAGTTTAATTCTCAAAAATGCCTGTCGCAACAATCTGAAAAATATTGAAGTGGGAATTCCTTTAGGTAAACTCGTTGCTGTCACTGGTGTTTCTGGTTCTGGTAAGTCTACCTTAGTAAATGAATTACTTTACCCCGCACTGCAGCATCACCTCACCAAAAAAGTCCCATTTCCTAAAGATATAGAAAGCGTTCAAGGACTTAAAGCCGTTGATAAAGCAATTGTAATTGACCAATCCCCCATTGGCAGAACTCCCCGTTCTAACCCCGCAACCTACACAGGGGTTTTTGATGCAATTCGCCAAGTTTTTTCCGAAACAATTGAAGCTAAAACTAGGGGTTACAAACCGGGACAATTTTCCTTTAATGTCAAAGGTGGACGTTGTGAAGCTTGCGCTGGACAAGGTGTAAACGTAATTGAGATGAACTTTTTACCCGATGTTTACGTGCAGTGTGAAGTATGCAAAGGTGCCAGATATAATCGCGAAACCTTACAAGTTAAGTATAAAGATAAGTCGATTTCCGATGTCCTCAACATGACAATTGAGGAAGCATTGGAATTCTTCCAAAATATTCCCAAAGCAGTTAACAAACTACAAACATTACTTGACGTTGGTTTGGGATACATGAGATTGGGACAACCTGCGACAACTTTATCTGGTGGTGAAGCACAAAGGGTGAAACTCGCAACCGAATTATCGCGTCGTGCGACAGGTAAAACACTTTATCTAATTGACGAACCAACCACAGGTTTATCTTTTTATGACGTACACAAGTTACTAGACGTTTTGCAAAGGCTAGTAGATAAAGGTAACTCAGTTTTGGTTATCGAACACAACTTGGATGTCATTCGTTGTTCTGACTGGTTAATAGATCTAGGACCAGAGGGTGGCGATCGAGGTGGTGAAGTGATTGCTGCAGGTACACCTGAAGATGTTGCAAAAAATCAGAGGTCATATACAGGAAAGTATGTGAAACAGGTTTTGGCGCAATATCCAGCGAATAAAGCAGCAAGTAAGGTTGGGTAACAGTAACGGGCGAAGTTTTCTAGCCGATGGTGAGTTAATGTTTGTATGTCGTGTTGCAGTATGGGTGAGTCAATTGTGCGTTATCTAAAGTTGCACGATCGCTCTTCTGCTTCACTAGAAAAATAATACCAATTTATTTTAAGATTGCGACACTTGGAACGCAGCAAGCCGAACGCTTACAAAAGAAAGGGAACAGCGCGATACCCCGCAGGTTGGGAAAGAGTCGCAAGACAGGGAACGAGGAACAGTAAACTAATGTGTGGCGTTGTTTTTTGAAATTGGTATAAAAAGATTGAAAAATAAAAAGTAGTTCTTGTCTTAGACTGCAAACAGCATGATAAAATCTAAAATCTGAAAACCCGTTAGCTAAAAGGCTTTCACAGGAGTGATGATATGCAAATCAAACAGACAGAAGTAATGATTTCCACTCCTGACGGAAAAATGCCTGCATTTTTGTGTGCACCCACTGAGGGTAATCGCAAACCAGCAGTCATTCTCCTCATGGAAGCATTTGGCTTAACATCTCATATTCGAGATATAGCAGCCCGAATTGCGAAAGTCGGTTATGTTGTCATAGCTCCAGATCTGTATTATCGCGAGTTGCCGAACAACAAATTTGGTTACGATGAGCTTGAACCAGCGAAGGCGATGATGTGGCGTCTTGATTTTGATAAGTCTGTAGAAGAAGATATTAGAGCTGCTTTGGCTTATGTCAAGTCATTACCAGATGTTTACCCCGATAAGGTGGGAGTGACTGGATTTTGTTTGGGTGGTGGACTAACTTTTCTTACCGCTTGCAAGTTGTCGTCCGAAATAGCTGCTGCTGCACCTTTCTATGGTGTAGTTCTTGATGAGTGGATCGAGGCAGTGAAAAACATCACTGTGCCTGTATACTTGTTTTTTGGTGGTGTCGATCCATACATTCCCCTCGAACGAGTTAAACAAATCGAATCCCGGTTCCAAGAAGTTGGTAAGGAAGCTGGTAAAGATTATACATTAAAGGTTTATTCTGATGCTGACCATGGATTTTTCTGCGAAGAGCGTTCTTCTTACAATCGCTCAGCAGCAGAAGACTCTTGGCGAGAAGTCACTGAGTTTTTCAATAAACATCTGGGGAAAATTGTTTAGTGTTACTAAATGAGTCAATATCCCAGACATAAGTCCAAAATTCATGATGTTGTTTGCAGCCCAAAATAGGTATGATATTTTTCTGTCCTTAGAGTAATAACAGAGGACTAGAAAAGCCTAATGAAAGATTCAAACAAACATCAAAATTGGTTTGTGTTAGTTGGTTCCGTCATCATCGGATTCGTTGCAACTGCTTGTATTATTGGTCTCAACCAAAATGCAAAGCAGCATAAACATGCTGAAGGACTGATGACAGCAATTGAAGGGCAACTTTACAAACTCAGTGCTGTAGAATGGGAGGCAATAGCTAAAGCAAAATTTGATCGGGAAACACAGGAAAAAGTTAACACAATTCGTCAGAACATCTCAGAGTTATTCCTAGAAATTCAATTAAATCATTCCACTCAACCAAAACTTTCCAAACTGATTAATTCTTATAACGAGTACAATCAATTTTTAGACCAGGAATTTGAGTTTCTTAAAGTTGGAGAAGTAGAAAAAGCAATTGCTATTGATGAAGAAAAAGTCGATCCAAAGTTTGATGAAATTTCAGAGCAACTAGATGTATTAAGCTCCTCTTATAAAAGCAACTTTGAAGCCGTTTATCGAAATGCTAACATTGGCACAGGATTTTCCTTAACTTTAGCTGGAATTACCATCGGCTTATTATTTTGGCGTTATAATTACCGCTTATGGCAGAGCAATAATGAACTTAACCGTACCTTGAAAGAACTCCAAGCCAGTCAAGCTCATTTAATTCAATCTGAGAAAATGTCCAGTTTAGGGCGAATGATTGCAGGAGTTGCTCACGAGATCAATGGTCCAGTCGGTTTTATTCACGGTAATTTAAACTATATTCAAGATTATATCCAGGGTTTGTTAGGTTTAGTGCAGTTGTATCAGCACCACTATCCCAATCCAGTTTCTGAAATTCAAACCGAAGCTGAAGAAATCGATCTGGAGTTCATTCAAAACGATCTACCTAACATCCTCTCCTCAATGCAAATGGGTAGTCTTCGCATTTGCAAAATTCTTTCGTCTCTACGTAATTTCTCCTATCTGGGTAAAGCCGAAATCAAACCAGTTAATATCCATAAAGGACTTGACAACACTCTGGTAATTTTGAACAATCGTCTCAAAGCTCAACCAAAACGACCAGAAATTCTGGCGATCAGAGACTACGGTACTCTTCCAGAAATCGAATCCCATCCGGGGTTACTAAATCAAGTGTTTATGAACATTCTTAGCAATGCTATTGATGCTTTGGAAGAGAAAATTGAGAAACAAACACCTCAGGAGCGTCAAGAAAGTCCCAGTTATATCAAATTAAAAACATCTCTAATCAACGACCAGTCAGTGCAGATTGCGATCGCAGATAATGGTCCTGGTATACCTCAAGAGATTCAACAATATATCTTCGAACCTTTCTTTACAACTAAATCTATTGGTAAGGGAACAGGAATAGGAATGTCCATCAGCTATCAAATTGTAACTGAGAAACATGGGGGAAAGTTAGAGTGTTTCTCTGAATTTGGAAATGGAACAGAGTTCGTAATTCAAATTCCTGTTCGACAGACAGTCGGTGGTAGAAGCTAACGAAAAACTAACGAATCGTTGAAATTTTGCTGTATTCTTATACAGTATTAGGATAAAATCGTACTTTGTCAGAGATTATCCTGAATTACAGAATAATTAAAAGTATCAAATTACATATAATCACCATTGGTGCGTACTGATCCCCTAGCTAGATTGAAGCTACATTATGAGGGATAACCTATGGTGGGAAGAAATTATGGAAGGTGCTTATCCATAATCATTATTCTATGTGGCGGGTTGTGTGCAATCTTTAGTATTGGATTACTCAGTCATTTACTTAAACTGCAAGCATCCCATGAAACCCGAACTAATAAAAAATCTATTTATTCTGTAAAATATAAATCCGTTGTATCTGAAAATAAACCCAAAAAAACAGTTATCATCCAAGCGGTCGGGGACATTATACCCGGAACCAACTTTCCCGATCACCGACTACCACAAAATAAAAATCAGTTAATACCTCAATCGGTAAGAAAGTATTTCAAAAAAGCAGATATTCTTTTCGGTAACTTTGAAAGCAGTCTAACCAATCATCCTTACAGCGCTAAAGATATTAGTCGCGGTCAAGTTTTTGCTTTTCGTTCTCCTCCTGAATATACCAAATTATTTACTGATGTTGGATTTGATATTTTTAACATTGCAAATAATCATTCCTTAGATTTTGGTAAAATTGGTTTTCAAGATACAAATAAGAATCTGAATAATGCTGGGATAAAAACTTTAGGTCATAAAAATCAAATTCTAATTTTAGAAAAGAATGGTATTAAAATTGCAGCAGTTGGCTTTGCTCCGTATGAATTTTATAATTCAATTCACGACCTCAAAACTGCCACAGCATTAATTCAAAAAGCAAGCAAAAAAGCAGATATCGTAATAGTTTCAATGCATGCTGGAGCAGAAGGGACTCAAGCATTACACGTAAAAAACAAAACAGAAGTTTTCTACGGAGAAAATCGAGGTAATTCCATCAAGTTTGCTCGAAATGCAATTGATGCGGGTGCAGATTTAGTCATTGGACATGGTCCCCATGTTCCTAGAGCAATGGAGATGTACAAAGGAAAGCTAATTGCTTATTCTTTAGGAAACTTTTTAGGTTACCGTACTTTATCCACAGTCGCTCAAACTGGTTACTCAATGATATTGGAAAGCAAGCTCGACTCAAAAGGAAAACTAGAGTCAGCCAAAATTATCCCTGTGAGGATGAGTAAACAGGGAATTCCATACATAGACCGACATTTCAATACAGTCAAACTAGTACGTTACTTAACACATCAAGATTTTCCCAAAACCCCACTAAGAATTAAAAGAACAGGAGAAATTATCTATAATTAAATAAAATTTTGGTCACTCGCTCCGACACTCTAAATTTTTTACTTTAAACTTTAAAACTTTAAACTTTAAGTAAAAACAGCATAATATTATACTAGTATCGGCGTTGGTGAGTGCGTAATGCTTTTGGTGCAAATATCTACGAAAAATTAATGTTTCAATAACTTAATTTCTTGATTAGCATTCTCTATTCAGCAACGCCCTAATATCTATTATGTTAATCTACTATACTTAGTGTTATATTTCTGAATTTGTACGTTTTTGATGTAGTGGTTTAATTCTATTAAACATATATGAATATATTATCTACAAATTATACTTCAGTTGCATAAGCATAACTAAATACACTTTTTAAAGTGCATTAGTAAGTTAATAATAACTCGCTTTAGAATGCTCATACCAAATCGGATTTTTAAATATACTGTATCGGAATTTTTCTATACCTTCTACACATTATACATTTTCCAAACTATTCCCCTCATTCTTAAAAGAGGTAATAAACATGGGTTTAGTACCAAAAGAGGTAATAAACGTGGGTTTGGTATCAATTGTGTACCTAAGGGGAAATTTGCTTAAATAAATAAAATTAATATAATCGAAATTAGATAGTAATTTAAATTATACAGCAAAGGGAGTAGGACTCATTTTATAATGGTATTAATTTTATAATTTCGTTTTACTTGGTTATTGCTAACGTAGATAATAACTTCATGTCGATGAATTTCAAATTTAAAATAAAAAAGATATTCAGATTAATCAAAAAATCTAACTTTAAAAAAATATTATTCCCGATTATATTTGCAGTATTTATCTATATCTTAATAACCGTTGGTTTAAAATTTATAGGTTTAGAAAGAGCTCAAATCTGGATAAAAAACACAGGTAATTGGGCTCCAATCTTGTTTGTTATCTTATGTATAATGAGTCTGGTATTAGCTCCCTTAAGTGGTAGTTCGCTATTTATTACTGGGGGTACACTATTTGGTAAAGAATTTGCTTTTATACTCAGTTTTGTGGCTTCAATTATTGGATGCAGTATTAACTTTTGGATCTCAAAAAAATTTGGTCGCCGGGTAGTGTGTCATTTTTTGGGTAAAAACAATTTAGGAGAATTAGATAAATTTATTTCTAGACTCAGAAGCAGGCATAGTATCCTGTATATAACATTTATTATGCCATTATCACAGGATATTGTCAGTTATGCTGTTGGTTTAACCAAAATTAAGTACACCCATTTCCTAATATCTTTAATCTTCAGTGCAACTGTGGTAGTTGGAGGCTATATTTATATTGGGAGTAGTTTGTTAGAAGTTTTAATTAGCAATTAACTATTAAGTTTTACTATTGACTTTTATAATTAAAAATAGACTTTAAATCAATAAAACAGATAGATTGTTAATTAACAAATATACAAATATCACAACTATCGGTATCAAAATATTATCGACTTCCTTAGGACTAAAAGCTTCTGTAAGAGTTGCAATAATACTCACAATTAAAATTTGGATTATATCTAGTTGATTCGGTAAAATTAACCACACAAAAAATATGCTTGCAGCGAAAGCAAAAATCAACATTGATAAACTTCCTTCTAGGCTTTTGTCGCTAAGAATTTTATACTTTAATCTTCCATATCTTGTTCCAATAATTGGTGCGATACCATCACCCCAAGCAAGAATTGACATTGCTACAATTCCTGGAATTGTTTTATAAAATAAAGTACCGCAAATAGTCGCCACAATGACAAAATAAAGTGGACCTTTTAATAGTTCACTCCGATCGCCATTACGAGTCATCGTTCTCACAGCTTCATCATCTTCATCTGCAAATAATCCCTTAAAGATAAGTAAGAATATCCAAACAATAAAAATAGCTACATTTAAATATTTAGACCAGTGGGAATCATCATAGAGAAACAAAAATCCAATTATCGACCCAGCACCGATATGGGTGATCTTACGACTAATATCTGTTGGTAAAGCAAACTTAGTAACGTAATAATTGAGCAGTGCAACTAAACCAAAAACATAAATAAATGTTAATGCTGTTACTACTAAATTTCCTAAAAATGGATTTAAACCTAAAAAACCAAACAACATCAGTAAATCAAATCTTAATGTATATTTATATTTTAAATATCAAAAAATATTGAATTATTTGTTTATGATTCTGTATTTATTCATTGGGGAATAATTTCAAATACGATACTAAATTACATCATACGTACATAGTATTTTTAAGAAAACTTATTTTTAGAGAAACTAAATATTAGTTATTTAAGTTATATGAAGTGATATTGATCCATGTAATAACACTAACTATTTTTAGGCAAAAACTGTCGCAGAATTTCCGTTGGTTTGCTTTCCCAAGTATCGATATGTTCAAATATTAAACCTTCAGGAGTAAGCTTATAATTCGAGTAACCGTCAAAAAGCATTTCTGCTTTCCAAGGAAGTCTTAAGTTTCCACGGACCGTCCATTTTGCCACAATCATATCTTCAGTCGATTGATATACATCATGCAAGTTAAAGTTAATTTTTGTGAAGAATGCTTTTGCATGAAATCTGAGAGTCCAATAGACAATTCTATATTGAAATTTGCCTGTATATTTATTTATTGGATCTTGAAAATAAATATCTTGAGTGTAAATCTCATAGCAAATATCCTGTTCAAAAAGTTTTGGTAAATCCTGCTTTAAAGTGGATATGACTTTTTGAATCTGGGACTGGTATTCAAGTTGCATTTACTAAAAATTGTATTTACTTGTATTTATTTAAACGAAGTAGTAATTAACTGCCTTAATCAATAGATATATTATTTTCAATAGTTTACAGCACTTTTATCTGGTGCACATTTAAAATATATTTTCCCATAATTTAAGCAAGTTGATTTTTTTCTTCCGTACACTATGGTTAACTGGATTATCTTTTAATTCACTAAGAGTTGGAAATCTAGCTGTTTCAGAGTAGCCATGGGAATATAACACTTTAGCCAGGGCGTCATTATTTTTTCGCAAACCTTCATAGAAAAAGAAAACTTCCCCTAAAACTCCACAATAACGGTTATATTCAATCATTTTGATTAAATTTTCCGAACTGATCAAATAAGAACCAACTTTCATTAAGATTCCTGGTGCTAACTTTAATTTATTTTGACCTCTAAATTGCTGGGCTAATAATTTATCGATCGCACATTTATAAGCAAGAAAATCTCTACGGTAAAGCTGTGGGTGGATAATATCAACCACTTCTTTTTTTAACCAAGTTTCAGAATCTTGTAAATATTCTTGAAATCCCCAATGATGTATATTGGGAGCCATTGAAACCAGCAAATGAGAATTTACGGATTTTACTTCTCCATATAGACGCGATAAAAACTCAGTCAGAATATCAGCTCGCCATTGCAACCATTTTTTATCCTTGGGGTTGGATGGTGGATTTGTACCAAACTGTTTATAGTAAAGCTGGACTGTCATGGAATCGTAACCACCTTCACAGGGTAATGCAGGTAAGCGGTCGTCTCCTTGAATACCATCAATATCGTAGTTTCTGACAACTTCTAAAATCAAACTTAAAATAAAATCTTGTACTTCTGGGTTTAAAGTATTAAGCCATTCAAAACCATTTTTTTTAAGTAGATTACCCCGACAATCGCAAGCACCCCATTCTGGTTTTTTCTGAATTAATTTACCGCCATTCAAATTGTAAGAACTAGCAAATCCATATTCAAACCAAGGAATAACTTTAATATTTACCTCATGAGCTGCATTCACTATTTCCGCTAAAGGGTCACGTCCTTGATATCTGGAGTCAATTTCCCAGCCAAAAGTTTGTTGCATTACCTTTGATGGATAAAGAGTCGCAGCTTTATTCCAGACAACAGGAAAGACTACATTAAACCCCATTTTTGCTAGAAACTCTATGGCTTCAACTATAGTCTCCTGAGAAGATAAAACGCTGCTATCAGTATTAGTAAGCCATACACCACGAATTGCTATTTTAGTCATTTTTTGTATATCAAAGTATCCTTTCAATAAACACTTTAGTTATACTTTTCAAGTAATTTTATTTATTCACATAATATATCAATGTCAGAAAACTCTTGGAAGCACGAATATATCACCACTAACAACATCAAACTACATTACGTTACCCAAGGTAGTGGTCCTCTGATGTTAATGTTGCATGGATTTCCTGAATACTGGTATTCATGGCGACATCAAATTCCAGAATTCGCTCGGGATTATCAAGTGGTAGCTGTTGATTTACGGGGATATAACGATAGCGATAAACCCACAAAGAATTCAGCATATGTGATGAATGAATTTATCCAAGATATCAAAGGAGTCATCCAAGGCTTAGGATATGAAAAATGTGTACTGGTTGCTCATGATTGGGGTGGAATTATTGCTTGGAATTTTGCTTATACTTACCCTGAAGTGCTTGAAAAACTAATTGTCCTAAATATACCTCATCCCGCAAAATTTATTGAAGGTTTATGGACTTGGAAACAGTTACAAAAAAGCTGGTATGTCTTTTTCTTTCAACTTCCTTTTTTCCCAGAACAATATTTGCGGGCTTCAAACTATCAAAAAATCGAAGAAATATTTGCAGGTATGGCGATCGACAAAACAGCTTTTCCCCCAGAAGTTATAGAAGCTTATAAACAAGCTGCAGCAAAGCCAGGTGCTTTAACAGCAATGATTAATTATTACCGCAATGGTCTTGATTTAAAAAGTCGCGGTCGGAGTTGGGATATTTTATCAGTACCAACACTAATGATTTGGGGAGAAGAAGATACTGCTTTAGGTAAAGAGTTAACCTATGGTACAGAAGCTTATGTCAGAGATTTTCAGATTAAATATATTCCCAACTGTAGCCATTGGGTACAACAAGAACAACCCATATTAGTAAATCAGTACATGCGAGAGTTTTTGGGAGTTTGATTAAGATTGCGCTATGCCAAATTTAGAATCACTTTTACCTCAAAATTATGCTTAACTGAGTAATGTTTAGAGCCAGCTAAATTTAACCATCAGAAAAAATTATGTCTGCTGAATTTTCTCATGAGGTCAGTTCCCGTATTTGCAAACACATGAATGAAGACCATGCAAATGCTGTACTATTGTATGCTCAACATTTTGGTGGCGTAGCAAATGCGACAAAAGCTGAAATGTTAAAAATTGATTCTGTGGGTATGGACTTAACAGTGCAAGTTAGTGAAGAGACTTTACCCCTACGTATTGAATTTGACCATAACTTAGTTGATTCAGAAGATGCCCACCATACATTAATCGCTATGGTAAAACAAGCAAGGACAAGCTAAACATCTGCTGATAAAATTTGAGATTCATATTAAAAACTCTCAGAGAATAATTGACTCGTAATCATAGCCTATTATTTATGGAGATGTAGCAACACTTACCCTAAATAGTTAAATGCTTTTTATTCGTAGAATCCTTCTATTTAGGGCTCACAATTAACAATCATAATTGTAATTAGTTCATATTAACTTAATAAACAACAAAACATTTATACACCCACAACAAGCTATATTTGAGTTCCAAACAAACTCTCTTTTTGCTTGACCTAATATATATTCACAATAAATATATTCACAATAAGAAACTTTTAATTTATTCCAAGCATCCAAATTAAGGATTAGGATATGTGTAAATTTCCTACACTCAGATTTATGCAAATAATCAAGACGATATCAGGTTCTTAAATATTTCTGCTGTTTATAAGTTTCTTCTTCTACCTGATATTTCTCATGAATTGCGTGTATCATTACTGTTTACTCCCAACAGATAATTACTACTTCCACAAATAAATAATTGGGAGCATCGACAACTAGGAGAAATTCTACAACATATATAAATAGGATAACCTGAATCGTTGGTGATTAACTTTATTTTTAAAGATTGCAAAATAATTACTTGACAATTTTAAACGATTTATTATTTATTAATTATAATTCTTCATTATCTTCCTATAACTTAATCTATTTCTTATTGCTTATAAATGTAAATTCTGCCACCATAAAATATAATTTGATATGTTTTAAGCTTATGTAGTCTTCAAGATAAATTTAATAAAATTTCAAGTTCAATAAACGCACTACTTCCTGAGAAATACTATCTTTTTAAGAAGATAAGAATGGCGAGGAACTTGATATACGTAAGTATAGTCCACTTTAGAATGTTCAAATAGTACATCATACAGCTCGGTAACAGGTAAATAATGTATAATACGAATTTGTTAAAAAGAATCTCTCAACCAGTTGCAGGTTTTGCTTTTCTTGTTTCTGTAGGAACTGCTTTACCATCTGTAAGTCTCGCCCAGGAAACAACTAATCCTACCGCTACAGCTGCACAATTAGATAACACTTATACTTTGGGAGGCGGCGATCGCATAGCTGTAAATGTACTAGAAGTTCAAGAATATAGTGGTGAATATCAAATTCCTCCTGGTGGAGCCATAAACTTACCTTTAATCGGTAGCGTACCAATCCAAGGTTTAACTACAGAACAAGCAGCAGATTTAATTGCAGAAAGATATAGGGTTTTTCTCAAACGCCCAATAATATCAGTTAATCTCTTATCTCCTCGTCCCATAAATGTTTTAGTTTCAGGTGAGGTAACTAGTCCTGGAGCCTATACCTTAAGTTTACAAGGAGGAGCAGGTGACAACCCTGGGGTACAATACCCAACAGTACTAGCAGCACTACAAACAGCCCAAGGGGTAACAGCAAGCGGTGATATGGCTGAAGTGCGGGTAACGCGGCGTATCGGAAATAACAGAACGCAGACTGTTAACCTTAACTTGAAAGATTTGATCCAAAAAGGTGTAGCACCATCAGACATTACCTTACGCGATGGGGACAAAATTCATGTTCCCACAGCTACTAATATAGACCTTGCAGAGGCGCGTAATTTAGCAGCTGCTAACTTTGCTGCAGATCCTAGCAGACCTCGGAACGTAGCCGTAATCGGCGAGGTAGTTCGTCCTGGTTCATATTTAGTCACTTCCGGTGCAACGCAAGGAGGACAAAATAATCCCACTGGTGCACCTGGGGTTACAGGACAACCAACAATCATGCGCGCGCTTCAACTTGCAGGGGGAGTTACTCCACAAGCAAATATTCGGGATGTCAAAATCCGAAGATTAACAAGAACCGGTAAAGAGCAAGTTATAAATCTTAATCTTTGGCAGCTACTAGCTAGCGGAGACATAAGTCAGGATCTTCTTCTCCAAGATGGTGATACAATCGTTTTTCCTACAGCAACTGAAATTAACCCTGCAGAAGCTACTCAGTTAGCAACTAGTACTTTAGCTCCATCACAAATTCAAGTTAGTGTTGTTGGTGAGGTCAAAAGTCCGGGAGCAACAAACCTTCGACCCAATACTCCATTAAATCAAGCGATTTTGGCTGCAGGTGGATTTAATGATTCCAGAGCAAGAAGAGGTAGGGTTGAACTAGTTCGTCTCAATCCTAACGGTAGTGTCACCAAGCGGAAAATTAAAATTGATTTATCTGCTGGAATTAATGAGAAGACTAATCCCATTCTCCGTAACAACGACGTTGTTTTAGTGCGACGCTCTGGACTCGCCAAAGTCACTGACCCATTCCGTCTCGTTGCTGGTCCATTGGGTACTATCGTGAATCTAGTTCGCTTCATTACCAATCCTTAAATTTATTAACGCTGATGGCTAATAAGCGCGCCCCAAGCAAAGAGCATGGTGTTGTTTTATTGGTAATTGGTAATTGGTAATTGGTAGTTGAGAATTAATATCCTGCTGAGTTTTTGGTTAGGATATTAATGTTTTTTGTATTCTACTTGCTGAAGACTAAGGTAACCAACGTGGATGAAATCCCAACAAGGAGAGCTTTTGGGGTTTAGTTTTGGCTGTATCACTAGAGTCACTGACTGGTAACAACGGCATTAACCATAAACTACTACTAGTAATTGCACTACCAGTTCTAGTTTGGATTGAATTTTCGTTGGATGTGACGCTTGTATTAGTCTCTGGTACAGTTTGATCCAATAATAAACCCAAGCCATCCGGCGATAAACTAATTTCTAAATTTCTTTGCTCAGCAGGAAAAATCAGTAAAGGCTTTTGTTCCCCAGTTTTCAAATTAATTGCAACTAAATATGGTTGCTCTTGATAAAGTTCTCCAGATAATAACTGGGTGAGCAAACAATAGAGAGTTGGAGAAGCCGTATCAAACTGACATTTTAAAATTCTACCGTCGGTGCGTAATAGTTGCTTTTCTTCACCTTGATTTGTGACTAAAAATAAATCTCTTGTAAAATCAGTATTGAATTTCACCATTGCAGCTTTGGAACCGTCTCTGGAGAAAGCTTTAACTAACCCAAATTGTGGGAAAAAATCTAAAGGTGTGGTTGAATCCTTTTGTAGAGGTAAAATTGCTGTTCCCTTACCTTGAGCGATCGCTACAGCTTTACTGTCTGGGGTAATCATAAAATCTCCTCCTGGTGAAGTTTCTATTTCCTGGAGGCTTTTTTCATCCCGGTTAACATCCATAAACCATAAGCCGAAATCCCCTGTTTTACTTCTGCTCGCCCTTTGAATAACAATTTTTTCTCCATCAGGGGACAGGTCAAATTTCAAATTTTGATACTTTTTATTATTGATTATCAGGTCAACTTTCCCAGGTGCAGCTGTTTTCCTAGAAAAAACAGTTGGTACGCCAGTGGTAACAGTATAAACTTTTGCTGCTAATAAATCTTGAGTTCTAGATGGAATCGCAGAGAATAAAATTTTGTCGCCATCTGGGAATGGTTCAAAGTCAATTACAACTAAATCTTTAGATGTCAGAATTTTCTTTTTTTCTTGAGTTAAATTATAAAGAATTAAGCGTCCTTTTTCTTCTTTTTCCGATCCAATGTAGAGAATAATTAGGTCGCGAGTTTTAAAACTGGCTTGAAATGGTTTTATCGTGTTTTTTTCTCCTTCCTTAACACTAATTCTGTCCCGCGCACCTTCCAAACTCAATGTGTAATCAGCACCATAAGGAGCAGGGGTAAATAATGTATAAACCATTCTTCTACCCGCCCAACTTATTTTACCTGCCAGTGGTGGATCTATTTTTAAGTTTTTCTCAACACTTTTAACATCCATAGGACGGGTAAAGGTCATACTAAAAGATGTATGATCTTTACTTATTTTGACGTTATCACTATTGGAATTATCATCTGTTAATGATATATCTTTCTCTGGAATTAATTGATGTTGCCAAGTAAGGTCGCGCACTCGAGCAGCTACAACATTACCTTGAGAAACAACTAAGAGAATTATTATACTCAACAGTAACATTAAAGCGATCGCAACCCGGTCTATTGGTAATAGAGATCCTTTTTTATTAACCATTCTCATTGGTTATTTATTATTGGTAATTGGTAATCAATCAATTGGGAAGGTAACGTTAAATAGTAATTATTAATCAGTTTGTATATATTATGTAGTTGCTATTTTTCTAGCAATACTATTGATGGATTACTAAGTATAAATTATTATTATTTTATTATTTATTTTTGATTATTTTTTTATTGATAATGATAGATTAAATCAATAAAAATAAATTTTAGTAACTATAGGGTTTAGTAACTATAGGGGTTTTTCGGTCGTTCTATTTTCTTAACTGATTTAGCTGCAATAGTAAGTTGACGTTTACCTGCAATTTTTTGTGTAATCATTTCTCCTTCTACTTCCACCCAAGTATCGAGGGGATATTTTTGACGATTTCCTTCCAGTTTCACTGGTAACCCAATAGGATAAGCGTCAGCAGCACAACAAGTAAGTACAAATCTTGCTAAAAAGAAATATTCTTCTCCAATATCCTCTGAGTGCATAACAAAACCTTTTACCCTAGCTTTTTGTCCAGAATATTTATCTGGTTCTGGATAAACTTTGAGAGTACGTACCCAGTCTACAAGCGTTCTATCCTCTGAATTAACTGTAGTACGGCGAAACTCTTGGGGTTGAACCCGCGTACTTGATAGTAAATCCGCAGTATCAGTTTTTAAAGCCTTATCGCTAGCAAAAACGCGGGGTGTCACTACTAAACCTAGGATTGCTGTAAACAATAATAATCTGCTACCCAAACCGGGAGGGAACAAAGTTACATGTTCAGTATTAGGAGGAGGATCGGTTAGCTTCGAATTTTTGACCTCAAGAAATCGAATTATGCCAATGATAGTTAAAATTATGCCACTCCCAGTAACCAATTCAAAATAATTAGGATGAATTAGTAAATATAACTTACCGCTAAAACGATAGTGTAACATTACAATTCCCCAGGCTAGGATTGCCATAACGTCTACCCAGGGATTTAAGCGATTTAAAAATTTTAATATCTTAAATTTGCGAATGTTGATTCCTTTCATGGATAATTATCATTAATAATTTCGCGGAGAATTAAGTGAGAAAATATTACTCAGAACCTAAAGCTTAAAAGTTAGGGTTTATGATAAAGCATAGAACATATATCTATATAAAAAATTGACAGTAAATTCTAAAACTTTACCCATATATTTTTACCCATACATCAACAGTCAAGAAAGTATCGGTCGACTTTGAATAGTTATCCAACAAAAATTTCAAATAATTACTATTAATTCAGTTCAAAGAGAGCATAATAAAGAATATTTTTAGTCTATCAAGTAAAATTTTAAGCATATAAAATTCTGGAAATAAATTTATCTACGAAGCAGTCACAAATCATTTTTCATCGTATTCTCACAGTAAGTGTAAGTTAATGTAGAGAGTAAACAAAAATGTTAGTTGCGCAGCTAAAGCAAATAGGTAAAATACTGCTCGAGGCTTAAATATAGAAAGCATTAAACCTATACCTTTAAGGTCAATCATGGGACCAAACACTAGAAATGCTAACAAAGAACCGGTAGTAAACGTAGAGGCAAATGACAATGCAAAAAATGAATCTACTGTAGAACAAATTGATACTACTGTTGCTAATATTAGCATCGTTACAATGGAAGTAATTGGGCCGCTACCCAAACTTAAAATTAACGACCGGGGTGCTAGCACTTGAATCGCTGCAGCAATTGCACTTCCCAAAATCAGTACTGCTCCCAACTCTCGAAATTCCTGAATTGTATTATCTATTACTTGCTGCCATTTTTGCGCTCGGATCGCTTTAGGACTTTGTGCTACATTAACACCAACATTAACAGAATCCATTGGTATAGTACCTCCAGATTTACCGCCAAGAATGTAAGTACCTGGTTGTAACAAAGTAGAAGTCACACCTTGTTGTTTTTCCGAAGTTTCCTTTGAAGTATCTTTCCTTGCAAATTGCTGCGGTGGATTATACTTCAAATAACGTGCTAAAGCAGGCTGAACAATAGGTTTTAAATCCTTTTGAAAACTAAATACGAAACCAATTATTGTGGCAATTAATAGTGAAAGTATAACCCTTAATACTACTATTTCTGGCTGATCGCGAAATGCTGTCCAAGTAGCCCAAATAACAATTGGGTTGATAGTTGGTGCTGCAAGCAAAAAGCCAATTGCTACTGGTGTAGGAGCTCCCTGCATTATTAAGCGGCGAGCAACAGGTACGTTACCACACTCACATACTGGGAACAGAAAGCCTACTAAAGAGCCTACGAAAGCACCAAGTAATGGATTTTTAGGCAATTTTTCTGCTAGTTTGCGCTCATCTACAAAAAAAAGCAGCAAACTAGAAAGTAACACTCCCAGTAATAAAAATGGGATTGCCTCTACTAGTAGACTAAGAAATAGAGTGAAACCATTGCTTAGTTGATTCATGGGTATCGCTTGTTCAAGCGGTGTTAATTCTCAAATTTATGTGTACGATATTTTAACTGTTTTCGATGCTGCATAATTCTGCCAGGACGATTAAATGCTGAGTGAATATATTAAATAGCAGAATTCATAAAAAACTAGTTAATAAAACTGGGATGTGAGTGATTTGCTGTAGGTAAATTCACAATTCTCTTGGAAAGATTTATTCAGCCTCAATTTTTCGTAGATGATTTTCATTCTGTGACTTCGCTACTTTCATTCGCTACTTTCAAAAGATAATAAACTACATTCTTAATTTTTAAAATGGGCTTAACTTGAACCAATACTTTTCTAAGTATTACATGCTCAAATTTTTCTCTACAGCAAATATACCTGGATATCTGTTACATATGATGCATTTGAACGAAAATTTTCCTGAAATTATATATTTAGCAGTAGAAATTGTTTCATCAATCAAATTCGTACCCCAAATACTTATTAGGTGTTAAGTCATTTAGTAATATTGGTGGTTTTGAGTTTTGTCTATTGTTTTTACTATAAAAACGATGGTGTCGCAAGGTTATAGACCTACATATATAACCTGAATCAAATGAAAATAATTAAAAATACTTTTTTTATTTTAATTTGGTTGTAAGTTTTTTTTATTAAAATTTTATATAATTTACATGTAATTTTTAATATATCCCCAAATTTTAAATATTTAATGTCTTATGCTAGCAGTTAGATGTTAACTAGTAGAAGGCGTGAGGTTATGTATAGGAATATATAAACTAGAAGTATTTACTTCTCTAATTTTTATGGTTGAATTTACATTATCCACAGCAATTTAATTCAATAAAATCAGCAAATTAAGTTATAGATATTTATATAAGTTCTACAGGTAAAGTAACTCTATTTTTCAATTTTCGCTTTGAAAGAGATATTTTTTATTTACGATGTTTATTGTTAACATAATCAATACGACTAATTTTTTCAGTATGTATGATTTTTTAGCTTAGTCGCTAGTTTACAATCAGTATTTAACTATTGCCTCAATTCTTATTATTTACTTTATTCAGCAAAAATATTCAATAATTTATGTACTTGCTTAGTCTATTTCCTAGTTAAATTAGAAACAATATGAGAATAATACGCGCAATTGAAATAAAAATAATTTTAAAAGTTGTAAATTAGATAATTTCAGTTTTAAAAAAATTAATTGGCTTTGCCCAGCCAGTTCTAGCAATTTTATAAATATAATCTACTCAATATATATATTAATACATCAGTAAAATAGTACTGACAAAATAGGAGAATAGTATTAGTGGAAAACGAACGGCAAGACAATCTTCCAAGAGCAGCTTCAATACTTTGCTTGGGAACTGGTTGGTTCCCAACAGCACCAGGTGGGTTGGAACGGTATGTTTATGAATTAACTCGCTGTTGGGCTACTAAGCAAGACAACGTGGAATTATGCGGAGTTGGAATACCTGAAGCAACAGAGGATTTCCCCATTAAATTGAATAATTTAGCATCACCTGATTCTCCCATTTGGCAAAGACTTTGGTCTATCCGTCAAAATTTTCGTCAAACAAGAAATGCTAAACCAGATGCAATCAATCTGCATTTTGCTCTCTACAGTTTTCCGTTACTGGATATTTTTCCAAAGGAAGTACCAATTACTTTTAACTTTCATGGACCTTGGGCTTCGGAAAGTAAACAGGAGGTGATGCATCGCAAAATCAGTAACTTTTTGAAATATTGGCTGATAGAGAGAAAAACTTATCATAGCTGCGATCGCTTCATAGTCCTCAGCAAAGCATTTGGTAACGTACTCCATCAGGAATACCAAATTCCTTGGGAGAAAATTAATATTATTCCTGGTGGGGTTGACATAAATAACTTTAAAGCAAATTTTTCCTTACAGGAAGCACGTCTTCAACTAAACTGGCCTCAAGATCGACAAATCATCTTCACTTCTCGTCGTTTAGTACATCGAGTAGGAATAGATAAACTTTTAACAGCTTTCGCTACAATTAGAACAAAAATACCTGATGTATGGTTAGCGATCGCCGGACGGGGTCCCCTTGAAGCGGAACTTAAACAGCAAGTTAAAGACCTAGAACTTGAAGATCGAGTTAAATTTTTAGGATTTTTGCCCGATGAACAACTACCCATTGCTTATCAGGCTGCTGATTTTAGTATTATGCCTTCTCAATCCTTCGAAGGGTTTGGTTTAGCAATAGTTGAATCTTTGGCTTGTGGAACCCCTGTGATTTGCACTCCTGTGGGTGGAATGCCAGAAATCTTAACACCATTTTCTCCCCAACTCATTACTTCTTCAATTAGCGCTAATTCAATTGCAAAGAAATTGGAACAAGCTTTACTAGCTAAAGTATCCATTCCATCAAAAGAAGATTGCCGTCAATATGCCTCTGCAAATTTTAATTGGAATAAAATTGCAAATGAAGTTAGAGGTGTTCTTTTAAGTCCTTAGTAGATTATTTAATTTTAAAATATAAAAAAATAAATTACTTCTGAATACTTATTAAATTTATTTAAAATTCAAAAAATCAGCTTAAAGGAGATTTAATTGCGATTTTTAATTGATTTTAGAGTGATACTATTATTTGGAATAAAGGAATTAATAAGCGATATAGACTAATATTAACTACCAACCGATAAAATTGTGTTGTTGTCGTATATAAATAATTAATTTTAATTATCTATCACTACAGCATAACCCATAGAGTAATTGCCAACCTTGACTCTAAACTGATTGAAAACGCTTTTTTACGAAGATTAACATTTTTAAATAATATTTATAATTTTCTGCTCTGCTCAATAATAAGGATTAAAGTTGATATTTTAAATTGCATCGAACAACGGATATATTTGTCACAGACAATCAATAGAAATTAATTTTACACATACTAACGCTATAAATTATCTACGCACTTTTCTGATGACTGATAAAACCTAATTGTTACTGATACCGGTTATATTCGAATACTAATAGCGAGTGAGTATATGAAAATTAAAAAGATTGGCTTGTAACTATAACCTACAAATTATTTTGTATCGAATTAATAAAGATTTAGCAATAATTTATTCTAGTCTGTAAATAATAGTCAAAGCGGCGTAGTATATATCACTCAAGCGATAGATAGATTTATAATTTTACGTTAACATAAATAACGTTTGAATCACGTAAATATGAGTCTAAATAGTGATGAAGCTGAGCGTAGTCATACCTTGCTTCAATGCAGGTAACACCATCGGCATGCAATTAGATGCCTTAGCAAAGCAGAAATGGTCTCAACCTTGGGAAGTAATCATTGCAGATAATGGCTCCACAGACGACACTCTGACTATAGTCCAGGAGTACCAACAAAAAATTCCCCATCTTCGCATTGTCGATGCATCTCTAAAATCTGGAGCTGCATATGCTCGTAATATTGGGGCAAAAAGTGCTCAAAGTGAGGCTCTAGCATTTTGTGATGCTGATGATGTAGTTGCTCCTGGTTGGGTTGCAGCTATAGGCGAAGGGCTAGCAAAATATGATTATGTCGGTGGTAGAAATGAACACTGCAAACTCAACGAATCTTGGCTAGTTAAAGCCTATGGTTGCGAAGAAAGTAATGGTGTGTTTTTCGATCATCCATATTTACCGCTAGTAAGTGGTAATAACTTCGGTGTTAGAAGGAAGCTTCATGAAGCGATTGGTGGTTTTGATGAAAAACTGTTAAAACTTCAAGACGTGGATTATGGCTGGAGATTACAAGAAGCAGGAGCCAAAATTCATGAGATAGAAGAAGCATTAGTTCATTTTAGATTCCGTAAAACCATATCAGATATATGTCGCCGTGCGTGGCAAAGCGGCTGTCATGAAGCCTTACTTTACAAAAAGCATCGAAAAATGGGAATGCCACAACTCATATGTTGGACTACCCTGATTAAGACAGCAATCATGTCTCCTATATGGTTTATAGCGAGAGTTCGCGATAAAGCTAGTTTGGTCAAACTTTTAATGGAGTTATGTTGGCGTGCTGGTCAGCTACAGGGTTGTATGCAACACAAATATCTACCAATTTGAATGTCATATATCCTACAGCACAAAATTATTGAGAGAATCATATTTTTCTCTTATTTCCAAAAGCTTCAATATATACATCCAAACTAACGACTTCCAAAATAATTTCCAAAATAATTAGGGCTTGCTGAAACCAGGGAGATGGGAGAGAAGGGGGAAGCAACCGAAAAAGGAAGATAGAAGATGAGGGTAAGTAAGGATGTTTTTTGTTATCATCCCATTACCCTACCCCCATTTACCCATTGCCAATCACAAATGAAAATTCTTTTTTTAGATCAAAGTGGTAAACCAGGTGGCGCTGAGTTGTGTCTAATTGATATAGCCAAACCTTATCGTCAAGATTGTTTAGTTGGTTTATTTGCCGATGGTTCTTTTAAAACGTTACTTGAAGAAAACCAAATTCCTGTCAAAGTTCTAAATCGCAAAGAAATTGAAGTTCGTAAAGAAAGCTCTCTTCTTCAAGGGCTACGCAGTCTAGGTCAAATTTTACCCTTGATTTTAACAGTGGCTAAAATAGCCCGAGAATATGACCTGATTTATGCTAATACTCAAAAAGCTCTAGCGATCGGAGCTTTGGCAAGCTTTTTCAGTAACCGTCCTTTGGTCTATCACTTACATGATATTCTGTCCCCAGAACATTTTAGTCAGACTAATCGCCGGATTGCGATCGCTTTAGCGAATAAATTCGCTTCCTTAGTAATTGCAAATTCTCAAGCCAGCAAAGATGCTTTTATTACTGCAGGCGGAAAATCGGAAATCGTGAAAATAGTCTACAACGGATTTGAGCCTGCTAAATACAAGGTCAAGGAATCTCAAGTTAATGATATTAAACAAGAACTAGAATTAGACGGGAAATTTGTCGTCGGACATTTTAGCCGTCTAGCCCCTTGGAAAGGACAACATATATTAATTGAAGCGATTGCAAAATCTCCCAAGAATGTTATCGCGATCTTGGTTGGCGATGCATTATTTGGCGAACAAGAATATGTTAGCCAATTACACAAACAAGTTAGGAATTTGGGATTGGAAAATCGAGTCAAATTTTTAGGATTTCGTGATGATATTCCCCAACTTATGACTGCTTGTGACCTAGTTTCTCATACTTCTACCTCTCCCGAACCATTTGGTAGAGTGATTGTTGAAGCGATGTTGTGTCAAAAACCTATCGTTGCTGCAAAAGCTGGTGGTGCTATGGAATTAATAGATCATGAAGTAAATGGTTTTTTAACAACGCCAGAAAATACTCAAGAACTTACACAAATTATTGATAAGTGTCTGAACAACCCAGAAGAAATTACAAATATTGCTAAAACCGCTCGACAGAATGCAGCTGAACGTTTTAACGTCGTAAATATTAATCAGCAAATAACCCAACATATAGAGTCTACGATGGGTTTATAAATCAAAACTATTCAAGATAAAAGATGAGTAATAAAATTCAGGAGTCATGAGTTGGGACTCAGAACCGGGGCTAGGGATTTATCATACTCTATTGGAGTATCGCGTCTTGGATAAATCCCTTTTTAAATCAAGCAGCTTCTTGTAATTGAGGTTGTTCGCTCACTTCAGTGATATTAAGCGCCAACTGTTCGGGTTGAGGTGCTTCAGCTTTCTCTAATACTTTTACTTCAATATTGACACTAATCAAATAGTTACCTGATCGAGCATTAACTGCTTCAGCAATTAATTTCGCCATTTCTGGGCGTTTCGCACTCAAAACATCCCGTAAAACACATTTGTCCCATTCGTGCTTAGCTGTAGGACTGAGGCTGAGAATGTAATGCTTAACCATAAGATATAAACCCTTAACCCTTATCTTAACCTTTTGATCCTGAAATTAATCCAGTATTATGGATCTCTAAATTTATTATAGTACATAAATACTATTGTGTCCGGCGATTAACTCAAACTTCTCCAATGGTGCAGATGCAATTTGCAATGAAATTATTGAATATTGATGATTTATTATTTAGAAAATAATTCTTCTTTCTATTTAGTACTGACGCATATGTCCTGTAGAATGCGCAAGACCTAAAGTACCCCGTCGCTAGGCGCTAACACTTTGTAAATAAAATGCTCAGTGGTGCTGCGCCAACGTGTAATGATGGTAAATATTTTTGTGTGTGCATAAAATATACTCAGTGATGCAATCGAAAATTAAGCAGATACAGAAAAACACTAAAAAACGTTCCGGCTTCTAGGGAACGTCTTAAACATTTGCGGTAAGTAAGCAACCTGTATCGCACCTGTATTATCTTGTCTTGCATGTATAGTTGCAGTACGGATTAGGATTTAAATTCCAGTAGCAACTTTGCTCGGAGAGAAAATGGTAGCCAAAAAAATTATGAGCTAACAAAATATAACAAAAATGCGATGCAAATTTACCCAATTAAATGAATTAACGTGCTAAGTTTATCTCAAGACAATGGGAAGAATTTACTCAAATATCCACTTTGGTAATCAAAAAATTATTTTTGTGCTAAAGTGCATTTTTACAAAAATGGAAGGCAAGCAAAATCGGAATTTTCCCAATAAATCTTAATTATCGATGAAGTAATTTAACTAAAGATCTAGATTCTCCAGTTACTACATCACATCTTGAGGGGCGTATTTTTCTAAAGGTAAATTCTCCAGGACTACACCAATAGATGTATCAAAATTTTACCAATAAGGATGGAAATTCTGTCTGGCACAATTAATTAATAACTCTCGGTTGTATCCATACATATTGGGAGTGTTACAAACACTACACTACTGCTAGCATTTCTTAACGTCGTAAAACTTATAGTGGTGCCGACGAGTTTCCACCCGTACTAGAGTAATTGGATGTATAGACACAACTGAATAGAAATTAATCTCCCTTTTTCATCGTTATTAAAATCTTTTACGGGCTTGCATTCCCATAAATAGACTTACGGGCTTTTTCCCTATGACTATTGATTTGCGTGAGTTCTTTAAGAATCCAGTTACAAATAGAAAGATGCTCCTGTTTTCCTAAAGAATATTGATTCTTTTCCGGTTGGCCATTAATGATTCTACTATACCCCTAACAGCAGCAATCATTGCAATTTCACTGTTAAGTTGGTTGATTGCCGAACCTACACCAACACCAGCTGCACCAGCAGCAACAGCAAGGGGCGCTGTCACACTGGAGATACCAGAAGCACACAATACCGGTACCGAAACAGCACGAGAAATCTCATAAGCAGCAGCCAAAGTTGGGGCAGCTTTTTCTATTAATCCTAATGTTCCGGGATTATTGGGCTTACTGCTAGTACCACCTTCTGTCTGAATAATATCTGCGCCTACTTCCACCAATTCTTCTGCCAATTCCACTTGTTGATCCAATTTAAGAATGTGAGGAACAGTCACAGAAAGAGTAATTTTTGGAAGAAGAGCACGAGTTTCTTTTGTAAGTGCTAAAACTTCTTCAGCTTCAAATTTACGCCCTTTGACATAAAAAGAATCAAAATTACCAATTTCAATAAGATCGGCACCAGCATTCACTGATGTCACAAATTTCTCTGGTTCTACTGCTGATACACAGATAGGCAGATTAGTCAATAGTTTTACTGTCTTGACCAATGCAGGATCTGCAGCAATATCAATGAAGGTAGCACCACCATGATGTGCTGCTTGAACAGTCGCGGCAACGCTCTTAGGATTGAAATTATTCAAACCACTGATAACTTTTAAAGCATTGCGGTTGAAAAATGCACGTTGCAAAGAAGGATGCATCGTCATAGTTATTCTCTTGAGGCTTTGAAAATAAAAATATTTTACCCTTTCCCTGTAAACAAATAATATCGTATCCTCTGGAACACTTTATTATATGTGTTGAACTTATGACTCAGATTTTTTTAACATTTCACAACCATGGAACAGCAAATCACTAAAAAGCTACCAAAAGTTCATAGGTGTTAGGGCATTGAGTATAAATTCCATTTTTCTACGCAAACATTAGAAAAAGGAATCAAATAGGTAACTGTAGTAAAAACATATATTATTGTACTATATGTAACCTAAAAATATAACCTAAAATTTATAGCAATTATAAGTTTTCTCTAGGACTCGCTTTCAATTACTGACCATTATTTACACTTTTGAGTTTCACAAAATAAAAGAAATGAAGAATTAACGTTCGAGTATTTCTGTTATTAGGACGTGTAGAAATAATTGATTGTGAATCTGTTTCACTTTGAAACCATGTCAGGTATGCAAAATACTACTCCTTCAAGACTATAGTTTATAGTTAAAGCTAGGGTTTACAGTTGTTAATGCCAGATATTAATGTCAGAACAAGTTATTTGGGTACATGGTGATTGTTTGAGTCCAAAAAATCCAGCATTTGAAGAATATCCAAACTCTCCTGCAATCTGGATATGGGATGACGCACTGATCGAAAAATGGCAGATTGGTCTGAAACGAATTACCTTTATTTATGAATGTTTATTAGAGTTACCTGTCACAATCCGTCGTGGTGATGTTGTCAGTGAAGTTTTAGCTTTTGCGGTAGAAAATAACGCTAATAAGGTTATTACTGTCGACACTCCCAGCCCTCGCTTCCATAGTATTTGTGATGAAATTGAACGTTACAAAAAATTAGAGGTATATGAGGCCGATCCATTTTTTGAATACGATGGTTTCATTGACCTAAAACGCTTTTCTCGTTACTGGAAAGTCGCCCAAAAGCATGTGTTTGATTAATTCATGATTTAATAAATCTCAAATTTCACTAGTTTCGCAACTACCAAAGGTTAGATATCAAAAATTTATACATAAAATCTATACGGTAGCGTTAAGCATACTTGAATAACCAAAAGCCAGTGCCAGTTTATTTTTTCCCAGGAGTCTATATGCTTTAGTAACTACTCCCCCATACGAATGAGGAAGATTTTCACTATTGTTTTGCTTCTGTAAATGTGCAAATTTTAATCAGCTTTTTCCTCAAGCAAAGTAACCAATGCTAATTCAATTCGATCTTCACCAACTTCTGCAATTTTTACGTCTACCCCAGGACCAAAGTATTTAATCATTTTCTCATATTTTTCTTTCCAGGCATCAATAGAAAATTCTGGGGAGTCAAATTCTAGAATAATCGTATAAGCACCTTCAGTTTCTGTTTCTCTTAAACCAGTTATTTCAGGTAAATCGTCATCGGTTGCACCAAGACCTAAATAAGATAGAGCTCGGTCGAAATGTACATTTTGACCGTAACAGTATCTAGTGATATCTTTGCGAATTTTGTTTTGAGTTAGGGTTGCTTGTTTTTCCCGTAATGCCAAAATCTCTGGTGTTGTTGGTTGGGTAAACTTTATTGGCTTGAGTTCATTAGCTTTTAGTGCTAGTCCTCCAAGTAATAAAGGAAAACCATAAAAAAATCCAGCAAGGTTAAGAGTCGCATTATCCGTAGCATAGGCGACAAAACCAACTATAACAAGAATTCCACCAATACTTAGACCCAAAGTCCCCAAAGAAATCTGGCGTAACATGATTTTAATTTGTGTATTAATTATTATTACTTCATTTTTACTATCATCGTTTATTATCAGTACCTTGCCAAGATATTCACCTATGGAGCAACAGTGAAAGGAAAAAGCTAATTGTAATTGTCCGACCCAATTACTAGGCACCTATAATTTATTCAAATATAAAGCTAGTAAAGTAAAGTAGGGATAGAGCTTTAGACTGAAAAAATTAATTTGTGTTGGAGAGTAAGAATGGACGCCCAGACGATCAAGGAAAAAATTACTGCAATTAGAAGCAAAAGAGAATATTTACTAGGTCTTCTAGAAAAACCAAGTTTAGGTACTTTAAGGATTGATGTTAACCAAGCTTTAGAAGAAATGGATGAGTTGATTGACGAATATGAACGTACTTTTAATGAATCTGAAAATAATTAATTCTAAATTAAATTAAAAGCAACAGTTAAGCCTGGAAATTGCGCCGGTAGTAAACCCAAGATGTGCTGCCGACGCATTGCTAAAAAACACATATACTACTCCTATTGACCCTGAAACGATTTCGTCTATGTATTGATAAATAATTTGCAAATATATTCGATCATGTCACCGAATTATTTATACTGTTCTCTCCCAACTTTTTAATCAGAGAAATTAGTTCATTTGTTGGCGCGTCTTTTTTACAAAAAGCATCCAGACTAGCTGTTACTTTTTTCTCATGATATTTAGTTTCTTCTAATGAGGAATAAGCAATTATTTTTGTATTAGGAACAATAGTTTTAATGTGATTGGAAGCCATCCAACCATCCATTACTGGCATTTGTAAATCCAGGACAACCACATTTGGTGGGAAACGTTTGACGATTTCTATCGCTTCTTTCCCATTCTCTGCAACACCTACGATTTGAATATTTTCTTCACGAGAAAAAGCAAATTTCAGAGCTAAACGAGTAAGTTCGTGGTCGTCAACTATTAGAACCCGCAAGATAGAAGACTTACAGGACAACATTAACATTGAAGTAAAATTAAACTCAATTTACAGTAACTTTTATAGTCTATGCGAACATGCACCGCAACTGACTCTATCCTATGGTTGAATAAGTTTTAATTTTATAATTAAAGCTAACAAGGGTTAATCAACTGATACATTGGGACTACCTTAATATTTTTTGCAATTTAACTATCTGGAGAAAATGAATTTTGTTTTGGACTTATTAAGTTAGGAGGAATAGCAGCTGAACCTAACGCCATAGACATAAGTATTTTTTGCGAGACAGCTTCTGGACAATCGCCGGGACGTCGTTGGATATAACTACCATCAGACTGTAATTCCCAAGCTTGGCGGTTATCTGCTAGCATCATGCCTAAAATTTCTTGTAGGTCTTTTGCTAGGTCAGAATCCTGTATGGGAGTGATAGCTTCTACTCGCCGATCCAGATTGCGGGGCATCCAGTCTGCGCTACCGAAGTAAATCTCTTCATGTCCGTTATTGTAAAAATAGAAAATCCGCGAATGTTCTAGGAAACGGCCTACTATACTAATTACACTGATATTTTCACTCACATTTTTCAACCCAGGACGCAAACAACAAGTTCCCCGTACAATTAAGTCGATTTTTACTCCTGCTCGCGAAGCTTCGTATAACGCGGTAATAATTTGCGGGTCGATTAGGGAATTCATCTTGGCTACAATCCTTCCAGAAAGACCTTTTTGGGTATTTTCTATTTCCCGATAGATCAAATTCATGAAGCGATCGCGCATATTGACCGGAGCAACCAATAACTGTCGATAGGATTTTTGCCGGGAGTAACCTGTTAAGTAGTTAAATAAATCTGTTAGATCTGCTCCTAGATCTTCACGACAGCTAAATAAACCTAAATCTGTATAAAGTCTGGCTGTTTTCGGGTTATAGTTTCCGGTTCCGATATGTACATAACGACGGATGCGTTCTTTTTCTCGTCGTACTACCATGACGATCTTACTATGGGTTTTCAGTCCCACTAAACCATAAACTACGTGAACTCCTACACTTTCTAAACGTCTTGCCCAGTAGATATTATTTTCTTCATCAAAACGTGCTTTCAATTCAACTAAAACCGATACCTGTTTGCCATTTTCCGCTGCTGCGATTAAGGCATCTACAATTGGTGAATCACCGGAAGTCCGGTACAAGGTCATTTTAATTGCCAATACGTCCGGATCGTGGGCTGAATCTGTAATAAATCTGACAACAGAACGGCTAAAGGATTGGTAGGGATGATGTACCAATAAATCTTTTTCTCGGATTACAGAAAAAATATCCTGACCTTCATCAAGCTTAAGTAATCCAGAACCGGTATTAGGCTCTCTAAGAACTTGTAATCTTGGATGGACTACAGAACGCCAAGGTTGGTCTTTTAATTCTGGAAGTGGTAGTGATAAAAAATACATCAAGTCTCGCAATCCCAAAAGACCTTCCACCTGATAAACATCGCTATCAGACAAATTCAAATCTTGCAAAAGTCGGTTGCGAATAATTTCTGGAGTTTGAGATTGAAGTTCTAAGCGAACCGGAGTACCACCAACTCGACGCTTGCGTAATTCTTGTTCAATGGCTAAAAGTAAATCATCGGCTTCATCTTCTTCTAATTCCAAGTCAGCATCGCGGGTAATTCGGAAGGGGTGATATTCTTGAATGTTCATCCCCGGAAATAAATACTCTAAGTTGTGAGCAATTGCTTGTTCTAAAGGAACGCCCGTCCAAACAATGGATTTACCGTTGCGATTACTGCTTAAATCAGATGGTAAGGGTATAAATCGGGGTAGAACTTTGGGAACTTTGACTCGAGCGAAGAATTCCTGTTCGGTTTCTGGATTTTTAATAACAACAGCTAAATTTAAACTCAGGTTAGAAATATAAGGAAATGGATGACTGCGATCGACTGCAAGAGGAGTAATAACAGGAAATATTTGTTCTTCAAAATAATTGTTTAAATAATTCCTTTGTTGCTCGGATAGATCTATGTAATCTAGGATATGTACTCCATGTTTTGCTAGTTCGGGACGGAGTACTTGCTCAAAATGTTGGTTATGTTGGGTGACTAAAGGACGTAGTGCAAAGCTAATTTCATCTAATTGCTGTTGGGGAGTACGCCCATCAAAAGTTAATTTGCTTACTTTCGCTTCTACCTGTTGCTTTAATGCAGCAACTCGCACCATGAAGAACTCATCTAGATTTGAACAAAATATTGCTAAAAACTTCAGGCGCTCTAGGAGAGGAGTTCGTGGATCGCAAGCTTCGTGGAGTACTTTGCTATTAAATTCGAGCCAGCTCAATTCCCGGTTGAGATAGTATTTGGGATTGGTCAAATCTATTTGATCATTAACGTTCTTCTTGGACTTTGGCATGATTACCTGAGGGAAATTCGGTTGTGGGCAATAATGGGCAATAATTCAAGTCATTGACTAAATTTTTTGATTCCCTTGAAGAAAGTATTTTATATCTATATGGTTATGGTAGTTGAAATTGGACACGAAAATGTCCCTTCGCAAGATAATTAAACCAACCACTAGGTTAAAGGTTTTGATGCAAGGTTAAATTGCTGTTCTAAATTGCTTGAGATTTACCATTAATTCCCAATCCCAATATCTCGATATTTAATCCCCAAATATCAATTTTTCTTGCTTTCTTTCGTTGCAGTAGAAATAGGTAGTCGCAGATTCTGGTCGTAAACAAATTCGTTGCGAATTTCTATATTGCGTTTGGGTAACCGTCTTTGCTTATTTAGATTTTCCTGAGGAGAAATCTGTAATGTATATTTGCCAACAGGAACTCCGTCAAGGCGATATAGACCAAACTTATCCGTAACGCCGGATAATACTCTTGCCCCAGAAGGATTTACTAATTCTATTCTAACTCGGGACATCGCTTTACCTGCAGTATCAGTAATTCGCCCCGCAACACCATATTCTATTCTCGTTGGAAAATTGAGCTGGGTAACCGCAGAACTAGCAACTTCAGCAACCATGCTAGTTTTTGGAACTGCTATTTCTATTGGTAGCTCTTCTGTTTCTAATTCCACCACATGTAGACCTACTTTTAAATTCCCAATAAAGAAATTACCATCTTTATTAGTTTTTGAACTACCAACCAAATTATTGTATTGGTCATAAACCTTGACAAAAGAGCCCTTTAAGTCCCAATTTTGCTTTTTATCTTCTATTATTAATTTCCCAGCGATCGCACCTCGCTCTTTACCAATTCCACTAGCTCTTGCTGGTGTAACTCTACCACCTACAAAGGATAGATCTGAGATCAATGACACAGACAAACTACCGTCATCTAAACCACCAAAACCATTCCTAGCCCTCGAAGGAATTCCTTGATAATCAAGTCTAGCCAATAAACCGGGAAGTACTTGCATGCTTGCGCCTACCAATGGTCCGAATTCACCATCGCTGTAAGCCAGTCCCAAATTCCAACTAAGTTGTCGCAAACTTCTGGGGGAACGACCAAAACTGACTGAGTAACGGGGAGCTAAACCTTGACCGAATTCGCTTCCCAAAGACACTTGGTAATTGCGATTGAAATCGTATCTTAAATCAGAGATGTAGGCATCACCGTAGGTATTAAAAGATAATCTTGTGGAGTTACTCGGTCTAAAGAAAGCGTTGAATAAATAATCTCCATTGATATCTGGTCTACCGTTTAAAGAGAGAGTAGAAAAAGGTCTAGCAAAAAAAGTTGGCAAAATATAATCTGCTGAACTACCCCCATCTTTACGACTGCGACCAATAACACCTAGGCTGAATTTATTACTAAAGCGATACTTTGCTTCCAAGCTATGGTTAAAGCGCTCTCCAGTACTGTTAATACGATATCCTTCAGGTAAAGATTGGGAATTCGCATTGATTTCCAGCTTATCAAATTGGATATCCAAGTCCGCAGCATAACCAAGTTCGCCACGGGAACTACCCACACTAGCAGATAAAATTATTGGATTTGCTAAACGCCACACCAAGCCAGCTTGTCCCTGTAAAGCATCAGGAACGGCTTGCAAAGAACCTTCAAGAGTCAGATTATTAGTAAGACCTTGGCGTAATTGATAAAAACCAACTGGTTTCCCTTCATCAGAAGAGGTGTAATCATCAAATAAACTATCTTGAACCAGGTTACCGTTAAATCCTAAACCCGCTAGTTGGACATTACCTCCAGATGGTAGTAATAGGTCAGAAGCATTCAACCTAACGGAACGAATATCTCTAGGTACGCGTAAATCATTGCGGTCAAATATCGCAATTTCAATTTCTTTACTTTGACCGACAGGTAATCTAACATCAAGAAATTCATATCGCCCGTCAAACCCTACTTGCTGTTGGGCTATAGGAATACCCCCAACTCTCAATTGGACAAAACTAGCTGGTGGGGCTTGACCGCGAAAGGTTTGTACTGGTCGAGAACGTCTAGGTACGAGTTCGTTAGCGTTATAACTTGGATTAAATCTATCTTCAGGGAGATTACTATAACCAAGTTGAAACCCAGTAAGACCAACTCCATTAAGGAGAGGGTGCAAACCTACTCTTTGTTTACCTACCTGATAACGAAATCGACCGTTACGTCTGTAGAAGAAATATTCAGAAATATTTGGCTGATTCTCAAAGTTATTATCTAAACGTAAGCGGAAAGCACCGCCTAAAAGTCTACCACCCAATTGGCTCGAACTACGTAGAAGAGTATCTCCCCTACTATTATAAAAATTAAATTCTTGCTTCAAACTAGAAATTCCGCTTCTGGGAGCCAAAAAATCAGGTTGTAAATCTATTCCTTCTCGTCTTCTTTGTTGGGAACCTCCACGCCAAGGTAAATCTGCTAGTAGACTTAAATCGGCAGTGTTTAATTCTAAATCTATCTTGAGCTTTTCTTTGAGAACTTCTTTACTAACGTAAATAATGCCATTAATCTGCTTGAATAATTCAGGCTTAATATCTACAACTCCCAAAGGGCTTTGAACCTGAAAATTATCATTGTCCACTTCAAACGTAAATTCAGCAATCTCAGCAAAACTTTCTAGAGGTATCAGTAAAGTATTATCTAACTGAAGAATATCTAGAGTACCGACTTCCCTACCATTAATGATTACTCCAACTAAAAAAGGTTCTCCGGGTCTTTGTGCTAGTTGAAGTGAATATTTTTGATAACTTTGAGTATTTTCATTATCTTGTAGTGTTTCCTGCTTTTGATTCGCTAATCTTACTCGAAGACTATCGGTATTCTTATTTAGATTATTGCTATTGTTTTCAGAGCTATTTTTGGTTTTTAGGTTATTATTCGAATTTTTATTAGTTGATATATTTCCTTGAGAAGAAGCGATTTCAATAGATTTTTTACCGTCGTCACTTAATTTTATTGCTTCGCTATTTGATTGCTGCAAAGAAGTAGATATGGCAGTAACAATTAATTCTTGAACTATTGATAGAAATTTAACTGCATTAAATTTAGTATTCCTAGAAATTGTTGTACTATTAAGATTATCTTTATGTCGTTCTGTTTTTTCTGTACTATTAGTTTCTTCAGGATTAGCATCTCTTGAAACTGGGACTTTACCAATTTTTAAATCACTAATAAGAATTGGTTTTTTAAAGGATGGTTTTTTAATGATTTGTGATTCGACCTCAACTGCACTATTATTAGTAGTGATATTGTCAATCGAAGCATATAAAGAAACACTGATAATTTCTTGAACAGCAGCGAGAATTTTCCCCACCGTATTTTTTTGCTTAGCCTTTTGAACTGCTAATTTTGTTGTAGAATCATACTCTTGTGGAAATGTATTTACCTGAGAATTATTTTGGGGAGTTATATTATGATTTTTTTGTTCTAATAATGTATTGGTAGCTGATAAAGAATTTGATTGACTGGTACTATCAGCTTTTTGACTTGAATAATTTTTTACCGCAAAAGCTTTTACTTTATCAGGTTTTCGCAGCTTTTGAGCGACTAGATATTTGTCTGCAGACACCTTATCAGATGTCATCATCAGAATAATTGCTGGGGGTGTAGGTGGTAAAGCTGGGTAGAGCATATCTAAGTAATAAAATTCAAATAACTAGCCAAAATATCCAGCTGTTAACTCTAATTAAAAGAAGTTAAAAATAGCTTATGTAGTTTTGCAATTTTGCAAATTTTTAAATCTTCGATTTTTCAAATTCTCGACTTTTCAAATTCTTAAATTTTTAGACTCTTGACTTTTTAAATATCTCAGAATAAAAGTATCTTTAAGTCTTCTTATAAATAGAATCAAAACTTTTTATTTACGGACTTAGAAGTATTAGATAAAGGCGGAACAGTGAAAGGAATACCCTTATCAATAGGAATTCCACTTAAATCACCATTAATGTCTAAAATGTATTTTCCTGGTGGTAATTTCTTTGCTACTGGAAGTATCTGCTGACGACGGGTTGTAGCTAAAACAGGCTTGATTTTAATTTTTCCTGCAGCTAAGACATTAGCCGGTAATTTTATTTTTGATTTATCTAAACCTGGTATATTTTTAGTTACTTCTGAACCTGGATACTTAGCTGCTTCCCAAATAGCATACTGTCCATTCATACGCACATGGGCATTTCCTTGACTGGAAATATCAAAAACCGCTGTTGTCAAACCATTGGAATTAGTATCTAAGTTTACAGAATTAAGAATGCCAACTCTTTTTATTTCACCAGAATAAGCATAAATAACTACCCCCATGCTAGCAACAGTAATTAAAGAGTTTGGATTCCGGTTTTTATTTTGTCGTGGAATTTCTTCAAGGTTGATGATCGCTCGATGTTCTCCAGGAGCCAGTTTAACTTTGGGACGAATAGCAAAGCGAATTGTTTGTTCGCCACCAGGGGGAATAGTAAATCTAGAAGGGGTAAAAATAATTGCTTGGTCTAAAGTCTGCTCGGTGGATTCTATTTCTTGTAATTTGCTATTTTTGTCCAGAGTCCACGAGCGGATATTAGCCTTCATTTGTACTGGCTTATCGTCAAAATTTTTAATTTTGAGGGACTGTGAACGCTTTTTACCACCAATGGGAATTTCAAAACGAGGGGGACTAACACTAACCTCAATTCCATCGACGCTCTCAATCCCAAGTGTTAAAAGTGCAATCAAACTTAAACCAATACTTTTGAATTTATGTAACATTTGAACCTTTATACTCCTCACAGATCGAACAAAATATTTTAGGAATACCTTTTACAAACAACCACTATCGTTGCGTTTGACGCATACTGATATTTGTCCTTGGTAACTACCTGCATTCCCAGTTTTAAATGCATCCCCAAACAGCAGGCGTACGCCTCCTTCTACTACACTTGTGCTGGTATTAGGGTCGTTAGATACTTCCCTAATGTCTAACGGTTCCAGGGTTACACTCAGAAAAGGATTGCCATTTTCATTAGAAGTTGTAATTGTGTATTGGGCTACTAAGTCGGGTACATCTTCAGTTGGAACTCGCATTCGCCAAAGTTGTGGTAGCTCGCGGGAAATTACTTCATTAAATGAGGGAGCTACTAGTAACTGTCCTTGAGTACTTGCAGTTCCGCTCTGGCTTGGTAAAATATCTTGAGGTCTTAAAGGAGAAATATTTACAGGTTCGGAGCTAAAAGATAATTCGTAATCACTGCTAGGATCTGGTGGTGGTGATGTTTGCGCCGTAACTTGTAATTGAGGTATGACTAAAAGTGCCATAACCATCAACCAGTAGTATCTCAAATTGAGTTGGCAACTCATGGTATTTAAAATTTATGTTGCAGATATTTCTTTGAAAGTAGTATTGGGAAGGGAAAATAATATTGTGTTTGGATGAGTATTGTGTCCGTATTAAATACTTGTCATTAAATTTTCCTCGCTCTCAACTCTGTTTGAGAGAGTTTGTGGAGTCTTCTGATTACTTTGAATTTTCTTTTTACAGGGATAACCTGATTTGAAATATTACTGGAAGCAGGCGAAACGCCTGCACCCGAATAATTTGTAATTGGATCTGGATTAGAGTTGTGCTTCTGCTTTCACTCTAACCATACCTCCGCTATATGTTCCAGTAGCCCTAGCATTTGTCAGATCAAATACAAAGTCAGCACCACCAACCAAAGGTGTGGTTGCAGTTGGACTTCCATTAGGTTGAGTGGGTGTAACGCTAGTGATTGTTGCAGTAGATGCAGTATCTGTAGTGCTTGTCAATGTGTCTTGAGTTGCTTCAATGGTCACATCAACATTTGTACCACTATTAGCCCAAACGGCGTAGAGTTCTTTAACTTGTTTTGGTACCGCTGATAATTGATTTCCATCAGCAAGAGATGGTCTTGGGGCTACAGTAAGGTTGGTATTCCCATCAGTTGTATTGTTAGTTGGGTCAAAATCTTTGTCATTTGCTCCCAAATCTCCTTGAGTAATATCCAAACTGATATTTTCAAAAGTCCGCAAGAACATTGTCGGTTGAATAGTGATTTCAACATTGACCTCTTGCTCTACTGCATTTGCAGGCGCACCTATTACAATGCTACCAACTGCACTCAAGCTAGCAGCAATAATTGCTAAAAATTTGGTTTTCATTAAAATTTTCCTTCAGTTTTGTGGTGTAAATGTTGGAAGTTTGATTAACTCTCTTTTTCCCAATCTTCAAAACTAATTGGATTATGCTAATTAATTTTTGTTTTTAGATTCCCTGGTAATCCCGAGAGTCGAGGGTCGAATTATTTTTGCAAATATGAGATTTATTACAATATTAAATTTCTAGATAGGTATATCACCTCCTTAATTAATTAAGCTAAATACTTTAATGTTTATCCCATAATTGAGTTGCAAAAAATTACTTATAATTCATAGCATCTAATATTTATGTGGAGTTATTATTGATGATGTAATTTACATTTTTGCAATCTGCGATAAATACATGTTTATGGGGCGTTTAACCGCAAATCTTAACCTTACAAGAATGAGATAAACTAAAGATATATATGGTATTAATTCTGTATAAGATAGCTTTTTAGTCAAAAAATATATTTTAATTATTCTTTTGGTAATAAATGCAACTATTAAGGAGAAAAAGTAGAATTTTCGGGTTAAAGTTTGTAGCCCCACATATACATTATGCAATCAAGATGCAAATATAAATTCATAATTGAGCACCGTTATGAATTTACTCAAAAACCAAAGTAAAAAGTGTCAAAAAATACATGTCCAGTTATTAGTATTACAAATCTCCCCTGCTGAGGAGTTACATAAAGAATTTAACCTCTGTAACTAAAAGATTACTTCAGTAAGAATATGGAATTATTAGTTAACTAAATCGAAAAATAATTAGTATTAATACTTAAGTAAACATATAGGCTTATATACCCCTATGTAGATAACACCTATCTTATTGGACCCAAAAAGGCATATTCAATAATTTTGAGATAATTATTTCCCATTTACATTGAGCGATCTACCAGTAAAAATACCAAGCCCTCCAAGAATATGTTCCAAGCAACTCGGCGTCGTCTAGCACTTTGGTATACAGCTATTACAGCAGTACTTTTATTACTTTTTGCAAGTGGTGTTTATTTGTACGTTCGCTCGACCTTAGTAGAGCGAATCGATGACACTTTAAATCATGTAGTCGAAGTAGTAGAGCGATCGCTAGTTATAGAATCAGTAAGTCTAGGCAACAGTAAATACAATCAATTGCGTGTTAACCCTGAAGCCAGCTTTCGCAATAATGCTGATTCAGTGGAAGACGACCGCATCGATTTGGAGTGGTTTAGTCCTAATGGTAAATTACTTTGGTCTACTTTCTCAGAACCTTTAGATATTCCAATTCATGCTAATCGTGATGGTGAAACTGTCCGGGTAATTAGACCCAATAGTAGTTCAGATTGCAGTGATATTTCAGTAGACTGTAATTACAATATTTTACTTCGACAAGTAACTGAAAGAGTAGAAATAGGAAGACAAGTTTTAGGTTATTTACGTGTTAGTCATCCTTGGTTTGAAGTAACGAAACCCAGTCATCAACTAATATTTGATTTGGCTGGAGGTAGTGCTTTGATGTTACTTTCTGTTGCTGCTAGTGGTTGGTTTTTGGCTGGAAAAGCAATGGAGCCTGTGGGAGAATCATATCAACGTCTCAAGCAGTTTACTGCTGATGCTTCCCACGAATTAAGAAGTCCGATTGCTCTAATTCAAACTAATGTTCAAGTTGCACTTACAGATCTAGATTTAACAGAATCAGATAACTTGGTAGATCGAAATTATCGCCAACAATTAAAAGTTATCGAAAGACTGACAAAAAGGCTGGGAAAATTAGTTAACGATTTGTTATTTCTTGCGAGACAAGATAGCGGTATCAATAAAAATACTTTTTCTTTCTGTCCCTTGGATGTATTATTAATTGAATTAGTTGAAGAACAACAACTATTAGCAGCAGAAAAAAATATTTCTTTGACTTTGGAGTTGATAGAACCTCCCATTAGCGAAAGTGATTTTGAATTACCGGATGACTGGTTCTCTTTGAGGGCTAATTGGGAACAACTAGTACGGCTATTTACTAATTTAATTAGCAATGCTTTGCAATATACTGATAGTACAGGAAAAGTCCAAGTAGAGCTAATGCGTCTAGAATCGAACCATCGAGTATCTGGATTGCGCGATCGTTATCCTCAATTGGAAGTGAAAGTCAGTGATAATGGAGTAGGTATTCCTCCAGAGGCTTTACCCAGGTTATTTAATCGTTTTTATCGGGTAGATCCAGCACGCGTTCATCACTCGAGTAATAAACATATTGGAGCTGATACAGGTTCGGGATTAGGATTAGCGATCGCCCAAGCGATTGTGGAGTATCATCACGGTCAAATTCAAGTTGAAAGTACTCTGAATCAGGGTACAACCTTTACTGTTTATTTACCGATAATTCCCGAATCTTGATTTTTAAGTGTTTAGCTTGCTCGGTGTAAGCCCCACGTCCTACCTGTACTGAGGTGTAGGATATACTAAATCTCAAAATTAAAGTAGGTTGGGTTGACGAAAATGCTTAACGGTAACCGTATTGGGATATAACCTCCCAACCGGAATGGCACTAAGAAAAGTTGTTCGCCGCTAGGCGCGGGGTGAAAGCCTTGCTATTCGGGAAGAGGGGGTAGAGAGGGGAGAGAGGGGAGTTTAATTAATGAGGATTGTTGCACAAAACTGAATGGCACGCTTCCCACACCTCCCACACTCCCCACACCTCCCACACCCCTCATCAGTTCAAGGTTTGAGTCTTAACGAGCGTGCCATTCCCTCCTAACAGTTAATTAACCCAGGGAAGAGCAGAATGAAATATAGCGCTACAGTTTTAGGTTAGGACATTTATTGTTTCCTGTTCCCGCTTCCCTTTTAGGAAAAATATAATATCCTAACCTACACGCTTACCGATCAAATTTGCGTTGTGAAAAAATTAAGGTACGTCATTACCTTCGGTTTTACTGTGGGCTAGTGAAACTTGCGCTTAAGAATGTATAAACTTTGATCTGGTTAAGAAGTAACTTGCGTACTGAAATTCTGAGTCCAATAGTCTCTATAGTTGACATTACCAGTGTCATTTTCTAAGTAGTAGTAACCAATACCTATTTCTTCGTAATACGGATTAAGGATATTTCGACGATGTCCGGGACTATTCATCCAGGCTGCAACAACAGCTTCAGGTGTAGAATATCCTGCAGCAATGTTTTCTCCAATGTAGGGATATAGATAGCCTTGTGCTTCTGCTCGTTCAACAGCAGAAGAACCGTCGGGACTTTTATGACTAAAAAAGTCATTAATAGCCATATCCAAACTATGATTTTGAGAAATTTGACTCAATTCTGTACCCAAAACTAATGGCTCTAAGGCAAATTTAGTACGTTCCTGATTTGTTAGTCTTAAAACTTCTTGGATAAATTCGTCATTACTACCAGTGGGTATTGGAGTCTGTGGAATAGGAGTTTCTGACGCAGTAGGTTCCGATCTATTGGGTGTTGCAGATAAGCTCAAATTGTAATTTGTAGAGCCACCTTCAGGCTCGAAATAGACCTCTATATAAAAAGTACCAGCACCTAAATGATCAATGATGAGTGATTCTCCCATTGTTCCTGGATTGTTCACACCAGCAACAATTTCACCACTAGTATTACGCAAATTTACACCTGCATTATGTTTTAAACCGTTAAGTGTCAGATTGAACTCATTACTTGCTTCTTCTAAGGTGAATTTATAGATATCTTTCCTATCATTACTACTAACAGCCTCTCTCCATGTAACTGAATTGTGACCGAGTAAAATATGGCGAGAAGTATCGATAGTGTCTCCTGCAGAATCCTCGAAAATGTGGTTACTTGCCATACGACCTTCAGTCAAACCATCGGTGATAAAGTGTTCGTAGGCCATTTGATAGTTTAAGTTATCTCTTCCAAGGTCAGAATTGAAACCTAAATAACGTTTCACATCAAATGATTCCGATGAAGCTCGACCTTCACTCAAACCATAAATCCGAAAGTGTTCTAAAAGTTGCTGGTTAGTAAGACTTGCATTTGCTAAGTCTGGGTTATTATGGCGGTAAAAATTAGGGTCAAATGCAACTGAAAATCTACGTCCTTCATCCAAGCCATAAATCACAAAATGTTGTAGTAACGCTGATTTATCCTTACCAAACTCTGTTAATAAATCCGGATTATTGGCTAAATAGTAATTAACATCAAAAAACTGAGAAAATCTCCGTCCTTCTGCAACACCATAATTTTGCAGATGCTGAAATAATTGTTCATTACTAAAAAAAGTTAAATCAGTATTATTTTGGCGATAAAAATTCAAATCCCATAATTCAGAAAATTGACGCCCTTCTGAAATTCCGTAGTTTTGCAAATGTTCAAAAGCATCTTTATTGCTAAAGTGACTCAAGTCACTGTTGTTAGCTCGATAAAAGTCTAAATTTACTAAGAGGGAAAAGGATAAATCTGCTTCTAAACCATGGTTTTGAAAGTGAGACCATAGGTCATTATCACTCAAACTTTCTAAGCTTGGGTTAGCAGAGCGATAAAAGCTCGCATCAAAAATATTGACAGGCATAGGTTAATAGGGAACACAAATTACTGAGTATTTTCTAGGTAGAGCACAGCCTATGCCACGTGGCTGAAATTAAAAAGTTATTTTCCTTGGAAATCGAAATTAAATTATAGTTTATATTTTTTTAATCGTCATTATAAGAAAGTGTTATTAAATTAATTTCTACATAATTATGTAATGGTAATTACTTAAACGTCCACATCAAATTAAGATTTATCCAAGAGTTATCATTAAATTAACTTTTTTGAATTTCACCAAAAATATTTAATATTCATAATTAACAATAGATGAATGTAGTGATTTTCTTGTATCAAGTAATGCATTTATAGAAATAGAGACGCAGTAACACGTCTCTAGAATTAGCAAGTAGTTAAATTCAGAAAAGCTTTCGATCAGCGTTTGCTGATACGGGTAATTTTGTCGAGTAACAATAACTCTTCTCTGCTATCTTCCAAGGTTTTTGCAAGTAAAATAGCTCTTTCGTAAAAATTACGAGCTGTAGAATATTGACCCATTTGCTCGTACAATTTGGCGTAAGATTCAAATGATTTCAACTCTTCCCGAATATTGTTGAGTTTCTTCGCTATACTCAAACGTCTTTCAAGCAATTCAAAAGCCCGGTCATAACGCTTCACGGAACTATGAGCAGTTATTAGCCCATCCATCGCACGTAATTCATTTGAGCGGTCGCTGATAGTTTTTGCAATCCGTAGTGCTGCACCGTAAGTAGCAATGGTCTGTTGATAATTATCGACTAAGAGGTAAGCATCCCCTAAATGATTGAGAGTATTTGCTTCTCCGAGGGAGTCCCTAGCTTGACGGCGAAAGTTTAATGCATTTTCATAAAGCTCCATGGCTTGGTTATGATTTCCCAAACGAAAATTTGCTAAACCTACATTGCTTAAAGAAAGTCCTTGACCTTCAAGACTTTCAATCTCACGAGCAATGTTGAGGGCTTCTATAAAAGTTTGAAGTGCGGGATTAAAATCGCCTTTTTGCATCAATAAAGTACCGATGTTATTTAATGCAAAAATTTGAGAGCGAAAGTCTTTGAGATCGCGAGCGATCGCTAAACGCCGGCGAATAGCATTTTCGGCTTGTTTAGAACGACCTAATTTTACATAGCTTTTACCCAATAAATCGTAAACTAAACCTTGAGCCTTTATGTCTCCAGTGAAATGATAAATTTCTAAAGCCTGTAATAGTAAATTTACTGCTGAGTCTGTTTTTCCTTGTTTTAATTCCCGTCGAGCTAAACTTACCTGTCGATCAGCTTCCTCGCGTAATTGAGATGAATTTTTTACATAGGATGAACCATGAAGTTGTTCTGTTACTTCAACTGCATTCACTGTCACAGGAACAAAAAAAATACTCACAAGCAAAATCTTGCAGGTCAATAATATGATGTTTTCGATTTTTATTTGACCTCTACTTTTTTGACCTTTACGGGGTGATTCTTGAAATTTATTATTCTCCCCAGCACAAGAAAAGAGATATTCCCAAAATAGATGTTTGAAAAATAAGTTTTTCATAAAATATTCCCACAATAATGCAGGTTTGAATAATTTAAAAAAGTATTAAAAAAGTAATCGGAAAAAAGTAGTTAAAAGGAAGTAATTAAAAGAAAGTTATTAAAAAAATATTGAAAAACAAAATTGATTAAGTTCCACTGTTATTTGCCACTAGATTTTAAGTTTCGCTCAGGTAGATGTTGCGAATATCTAATGGTAATTTTTCTTCCAATAAAGAGTATCCTTCTCTAAGTAAATTATTTACTTCTGGTGGGGAAATTTCTTCTCCTTCTGCTTGCAAATAAGCAGCAATTCTAGTCTCGCTCCAGTGGAAAGTTTGTGCCATCAGTAAAATTAATCTAAGTTTGGGCGATAGTTGTTCTAATGCTTGTTCGACATAACACCAAAGTGGTGGAGAAGTATCTTTAATCGAGTAGTGAATCGCTTCCGTGGGGGGTAATTCTGTTTCATTGATAGAGTAAGCAGTCATATCTATTAGCCAATTCTGCAAAGTCATACCTTCCTGCTCGGGTTTAGAAACATTTAAGTCCAAACCGCCCAACTGGTAATAAATATTCCGCCAGGTCAAAGCAAACAAGTAATCTGCTTGCACTGGAGAACGTGCCGAATGTCGAATTAATGTATAGACTATAGGGCTATAGCGGCAAAAAATCGCAGTAAAGTATTTACCAGCATCCGGATGAGCAACAAACAGATTTAACAGTTCCAAATCACTGTGATGGAATAATGATTTCACTAATGGATGATTGGCTTCAGAAAAACTTGGTATTTGCACGATCCTAGTTCGAATATATTGGTAATATAAGGGTAGTGGCTTATTTATGTTAGATGGTAAAGTATCTTGCTTAGCATTAACAGCTCGTAGTTAACAGCAAGACTTAGCAGGCAATTGATACACTATAGAATACAGACTTAAATTTAAGTCGAAATTTGCAAAACGAAAAGTAGCTCCGTTATACAATTTTTAATGTTTTCATGTTTATAGCAGCTAGTGTGATATCGTTCCTGCTTCAGCCATTTACTATAGGTTCCTTTTTACCTTCTTTACCATTAGATAGTCTTTTCTCCACTCAGGGGATAATGGTCATGTTACTGGCAGCATATGCCGGTGCAATGTGGATGTTTCTCACCAGCGCTCCAAAGGTGCACACGGTGATGGTATCGGATTTAGAAATAGCCCGACAGTTGTATGAAGGTTTACTGGATTTACCTGCGGCGGAAGTACCTTTACATTATTACTACAATTACGAACAAACCATTGGTGCGACTGGAATAGATCCGCTTTATTTGGGAAGTACTCCCACATACAATCGCACAAATAATGCTGCAGAAGGACTGTGGTATCAGCTGAAGAAAAACACTCAGCTACATGTGATTACGGGAGCCAGTTTGGGTAACAAAAATCAGCAGCGTCACGTTTGTTTCGACCGCGAATGCTTAGAAATGATTTTATTGCGGGTGGAAATGCGGGGTTTGAAGTTTAAGATTCGCAGCCGCAAGCCTTTAAATTTTTTAGTAAAAGACTATGAAAGGCGTGTTATTGAGATGGCTGAAATGGCAAATTAATCTTTGCTATGAAGGTGGGTTTTTCCCACCATTGCTATTTTCACAAGATAAAAACACTTGGAAAAAATAAATTTTAAGCATCTTTATTGATCGATATCTATCCGGATTTAGGATTTGTAGTTGATAAAAATTCTGGAAAGTTAGCTTGCAAGTCCAACTTCCTACTAGTGTGGAGGTGTGGGGTGGAATATAACCTTCTCCTAACCTCTCCCAAGGGAGGAAAGGGCGAGCAAAATAGCTCACTTTCCAAAAAAATTAACCAGTTAAAATTTTGGTACATTCAAATTTTTGTACGCCCATAAATCCAAATACTAAATTTGAGATATCCTAATTTCTACAATATTTCTGATTTGTTAATAATCAATCCAAAATATCTGTCAATTTCTCTAGTAATTCTTCTGCTAAATTTACTAGATTCACTAAATCATATCCATCATTAGCAGTTGAATTGTTTCTTCCTGCTTTCGAATTGTGCAACAAGAAATCTTTGATTGCAAAAATTTGCTCTGCTCTTTTCGAAAAACTTAAACACCTCTCTAATTCAGAGACTATCTTTGTCAGAGGTTTATCCCCAATTCTTTCCCATAATTTGACAGCAACTGGATCCCCACTTTCTAGGAAATTCGTAATATGTTCTGTAATATTTTGTTCTTCTTCATCTTCGCTCCATTTTTCCAGCCAGTCTCCATCTAAGTCCTCAACATAAAAATGAGCAGCTTCAAGACCATATTTAATGATGTCATTCTGTAGTTTTTGGGCTGATTCTACAGCTTGTAAAAAATCTTCTAATCTCTCTTGACAGCCAGTTGGGTTATTTTTGAGCATGGTGACTTAGTTTTTTAGGAGCACTTAACGAAGAAAGATTCAATCTAAGTAACGGAAAAAGACTTAAAGTTTTCAGAGTTGGGAACTCAGTTAACGAGGTGCTAAGCATTAGTGATTCTGCTGTTAATCTTCATCTTGAAACAAGATTATTTCGTAAACTGAAAGTATCTCATGTGAGAAATAGTAAATACCGTAATTTTTACAAATACATTCACCTAATACGTAAGTTCATATAGTCGATGATCTTGAAATTCAATGTGTTAAGTAAAAAAAATTTTGAGTAAAACTTTTGGAATACAACAATAGCAATCCGTCCTGTCTAAGGTTTACGTTTTATATGATACCTGCCGGAATATAAGTAATTTTACAGTGCTAAATATAACAACATGAAGGAATTATTAGTCAACAAGTCAGAGTAACCCATCCAGTTTTGATAATTTAACTTTAAAGAGAACCCAAAACTGGAATTTGTAAGGTTGTGTAAACATCAAGCAAAACTCCCCATTTGGTTCCTCACCAAAATTCTGCAAAGATTTATGATTATGTACTCAATGACTCTATAAACATTCAAAGTCACAGCTTTAACTAGCAGAAACACACGGAATCAAAACAGTTGTTTTTCATTTTGATTTGGAGACCCGCTCGCTAAAAAAAAATTTATTTATTGGAAGCATAAATATGCTGGTTTGTATAGCTACTTACTTAAAATGAAACAAGTATGTTTACGCGCACTATTTGTAACAGACTATCTTTAGTTTTCTACTGAATTTTATTAACACTACCTTCTAAAAGGAAACTGAGACTGCCTATTACGAATGAATACTTCATCCTTCATTCATTCTGACTCCTAAATTTTAAATTTTATGTTTCTGAAGAAACTTTTTTTAATAATCTCGAGAATAAAATTGATAAAAAGTCATTTATAAATATATTACATTAAAACTTTTCACAGATTAAACCTGAGATAAACCCCAATCTTAAGATTATTACTGTTGTAAAGAGTTATGTTAGCGATCCTATTCACAAAATTAGGTTCTCCAGGATTGTAACTTAGAAATAACCCCCGTTCTATGCTCCAAAAACGTAGAGTACTTTCCCAATCATTAGATTTTTCTTGACAAAATTCTTGATTGAGAGTGGTCAATTGGACGCACAATGAACTTTCCTGCCCAGCACTGACTATTATATCAGTAGACATTGAAAGGTCTATTACATAACGTTTGACTACTGTCCCGCCACGAAGTTGAATTTCCTCAATCGCTGAAGCTATTAAATCTTCATCTTTTTGCTCAAATTTCCCAGCCATAAGTTTTCTTCGCCAAATATAAAATTTGGGATCTTTATGGTTTAACCATTGGGGAAACAAGTAGTTGTACCAATATTTTAAGGTTGGATTTAGCGCCTCTAAAGCTGCTCTTCGCTCTTCTTGAGAAGGTAAAGATTTAAATTTTAGCCAAGCTTCAGCATCCCTTATTATTTGCTCCAAAAACAAAATCAAGAATCTTTTTGCAGTCAAGGAACCTGTTTTTATATCTCCAACCCAACGGTCGATTTCAATCAATCGTTTCTCCAAATTCGGATCGACAAGGGATGCTTCTTTTATGAGTTTTTTTAATCTTTTTTTAATATCTTTTGCTAACAAAAATTAATTTACCTCATTCCCTGAATAAATTTATTGTCCTTGTGTTTTTTGCTACTGAATCGTATAAGTTTGACAGTCAATTGGAGAATTAATTAAAGAATCAATTTGAGAGCAGTGCGTTAGGTATAACTAACGCACCCCAAATTTCATATCACTCAGGTTTATCAGGGTTTAATTCTTCTGTTCCTGATTTTTCTGGCTTGAGTAGGGGGAAAGCGATCGCATCACGAATACTGGCACAATCGTTTAACAGCATCACCAATCTGTCAATACCAATACCTAAACCACCAGTGGGTGGCATTCCATACTCTAAAGCTGTGAGGAAATCTTCATCAACACCTTGGGCTTCTAAATCTCCAGCGGCTTTTCTGGCTGCTTGTTCCTCAAGGCGTTGGCGTTGATCGATCGGATCTGTCAACTCAGAGAAACTATTAGCGGTTTCCCGTCCGACTATAAATAACTCAAAACGTTCTACCAATCCGGGTTTAGAGCGGTGGGGCTTAGATAAAGGTGATATTTCTACGGGGTAGTCCACTACGAAGGTGGGCTGAATTAATTTTTCTTCCGCTTTTTGTTCGAAGGCTTCATTTAATAACTTACCAATTGATGGGCAATCTTCTACCCCTTCAATTCCCGCTGTTTTACATGCAGCTTTGGCTTCTTCCAAGGTACTAAATTCTTGGAAATCTAATCCAGTATTTTCTTTAACTAGATCGTGCATTGTTACCCGTCGCCAAGGAGGAGTCAAATCAATTTCTTGTCCCTGGTAGGTAATCTTCAAAGTGTAGAGTGTTTCTTGGGCAACCGTAGTAATAATTCCTTCGGTAAGCGCCATCATATCATTGTAATCAGCGTAGGCTTGGTAAACCTCGATAGAAGTAAATTCTGGATTATGGCGAGTGGAAATTCCTTCGTTGCGGAAAATTCTTCCCAATTCAAAAACTCTTTCAAAACCACCGACGATCAACCTTTTCAGGTGTAACTCCGTGGCGATACGCAAATACAAATCCATTTCTAAGGTGTTATGGTAGGTAACAAATGGACGTGCATCTGCACCTCCAGCCTCACTTTGGAGAACTGGGGTTTCAATTTCAATAAAATTCTGCTCTTCTAAATAGCGACGAATACCTGCAGTAATTTGAGCGCGACGACGAAAAGTTTGCCGTACTTCAGGATTAACAATTAAATCTACATAACGTTGACGATAACGTTTAGAAACATCTGTTAAACCATGCCATTTATCTGGTAGAGGCAACAAAGATTTGGTAAGAATGGCATATTCTTTAACATAAATAGATAATTCGCCCTTTTCAGTGCGTTTAATTGTTCCTTTAACTCCCAGAATGTCGCCGACATCTGTAAGATTTTTCAGATTATTAAAAGCATTAGCATCAATTTCAGCCATGCTTTCGGAAATACGTTTTTTCTCCAGATAAAGCTGAATTGTGCCAGTTTCGTCTTGTAAAGTGAAGAATGCTAGCTTACCAAAAACCCGACGTGCCATAATGCGTCCGGCAATGGAAACTTCTAAATTAACTTCTTCACCTTTACCTAAATCGGCAAAATTTTCTTGTAATAGCGCCGCGCAATCGCTAGATTTCCAATTATAAGCATAGGGATTCATCCCTAACTGACGCAGTTTTTCGACTTTCTCTAGCCTTGTGGCTCGAATATCTTCTTCGGACATGGTTAACGAATTTTAGAAGGGAAAATTTCTCGGGGGAAAGATTTAATTATAAGACCCTGGGAAATTGTACATTCATTTTTATCTCAGTGTTCCAGATTGCAAAATTCTTTCCCAAGATGATCTTCTTAATTTCCAAAACTCTTAATTTCCAAAATTTGTAATTTCCAGAATCTGTACTTTCTAGAATTTATACTTTCCAAAATTTGCCAGTAAGCAGGTAAATAGAAAGATGATTGTATGATTTCTGACTTTAAGTTTAAAAATGATTTCGTAATAATTTTAGAATCAGTATTTTAACTGTATTCAAGTATCAGTATTTATACACATCAACTAAATGATACAAAAACTACTGTTAGCAAACTCCGTTCAAGAAATTACCTCAGAACTTGAAGCTGATATTTTTCTCTATAGTGCAGCAATTTCTGATGTAAATGCTGATAAATTAATTAACGAAATAAAGCAAACTATACCTAAAAGAAATAACGTTGCCTTAATTATGACCACCTATGGTGGGGATCCAGATGCGGCTTTTAGAGTTGCGCGTTATTTAAAGAGAAAATATAAGCACTTTACTTTATTTGTATTTGGTTACTGTAAAAGTGCTGGAACTTTACTAGCCTTAGGAGCGGATGAAATTGTTATGTCCGATTTCGGCGAATTGGGTCCGCTTGATATTCAAGTTACTAAAGATGATGATTTTCGCAGCGAGTCAGGTTTAGATATACAGCAAGCATTATCTGTAATTAGTTCTCAAGCTTTTGAAATGTTTGAGAGTTATTTTTTAGATATTATTTCCAGTTCTCAAGCGGCTATAACAACTAAAACAGCTGCAGATATTGCAAGTTCCATGGCTGTCGAACTATTGTCTCCCATCTCCAGTCAGATAGATCCCCTAAGAGTTGGCGAGATGAATAGACTAATGAATATCGCTTTAGCCTACGGACAAAGATTAAAACCCCAGGGAATCGAAGTAATTAAGGATTTAATTTACAACTATCCTTCCCACAGTTTTGCGATCGATTTTGAAGAAGCAGAAAAACTATTCGATACGGTCAGGGAACCCTATGAAGCGGAGTTGTCTTTAGAAGAAGCCATATTTCCTTTAGTTCGCAAACCAGCATCGACTGATGTAATTGTAAATTTAGAAACATTAATTGAAGAGGATGACGACAACCAAGCCGGAAATTATTCAGATAGCGAAGGAACTGAGGAAGAGTCAATTGATTCAGACGATGGAGAGGATGAAACGTTTGAACCGAATGTATTGCCCTTTGAAAAGAACAAGTAACATTTTCAAACATTAGGGTTTCATTTAATACCAAACCAACAAATAATTGCAATGTACTTATTGGTAGATAAGTTTAATTGAAGGTCTCAGCAAAAATCTACTTGTCCCATTCTTTTTCCAAATTGCTATAAGTTTTGAATCTGGTATGTTGGGTGTGCACTTAGCGAAACCCAACAGCCCAAACCACTAAATTAATGACATAATTATGTATGTTTTGCGTAAGTCCTGAAATAATCAAAATATAGTAATCATTTTTATTTGTTTTTTTAATTTTTTTAATATTACTTATCATCATTTTTTTAAGCAAATTGTTGAACACAGAAATCAACATGTCCTTAATAAATCGTAAAGCGGTCTATTTCAATCTCCTAACTTGCAAACTTTTAAAGACTTACATCGCAAAGGTTTTAGTTATAGCCCAAAATATGATAGTTTCATTGCATTGCAAGGAATTTTATACTTTTGACTTTTGTTAGCGTTTGCGCAGCGCGTTCTCAGCGTAACCGCAGGTTATATTTTGAATTTTTACTTTCCTTCCTGGGGCGCTTATACCTAAAATAATGATTCTCATTTCTTAAAGCTTGATTAATCTGATAATTGTTGTTAGAAGATTTTTTTGTTGTAACTATCTTTCAGATTTATTATCATTTTATCAGCATTTATCGTCTAAAATATTGATTAATATTGATTAGTTGACGCTTACTTGAGAAGTGCCAACCAGGGTGATGAGTTTGCTTATCAAAAGAGTAGGGGGTTGACGGGATGAATCTTGATTTATCCGATCAAAGGTACAAAGAATTACAACATATTTTTATTGAAGCTTTCCCTAGCAAAGCTTCACTGAAGCGAATGTTAGCCTTTGAGTTAAATAAAAACCTGGATGAAATCGCTACAGACACTAACAAACTACAGGACATAATATTTAACTTAATAAAGATAGCTTATAAAGAGAACTGGATTGAAAATTTAATTGATGCTGCACAAAATATAAATCCTGGAAATACCAGCTTAAAAGCTATTGGGAAAATAATGAAATTAGATGAAGCTAGTGTAATAATTGGTCTTAACTCGCGTTATGAACAGGATAGAAACGGAGAGTTAGATAAAAATAATCTAGCATCTTATATCAATACCAGTTTTGAAAAAAATAAAATTAATATAGCAACATTAAAAGCGGTCGAAGTAAGTTTGCGAAAACTTGTTGGAGATCCTTCTATAAAAATTGTTGGCGTTGACGAAGACAGTATCAGATTAATTTTAGAAGGTTCTCAAGAAGGACTTAAGATGGTTGAGCAACTATTCAAATTAAAAAAACTTACTCAAGTATTAGATATCCCTACTGAGAATGTGAATTTTTTAGATGCGGGGAATTCTAAAGGTGATAAAAAACGATTAGTATTTACCATTGCTGAGAATGGTAAGAGGGCTGACATAAAAAATTTAAAAACCGGCTTTACTCAAACCTCAAATCAAGAGAATACTGAAATTGATAATAAATCTCGTTCAGTTCAAGAAATCATTGAAAATGGTGCTTATAGACAAGACCTAACTGGTACTAACCTCAGTGGTGCCAATCTCAATCGTTTTAACCTCAGTGGTGCCAATCTCAACCGTGTTAACCTCAGTGGTGCCAATCTCAAACGTACTAACCTCAGTGAGACCAATCTCAGTGGTGCTAATCTCAGTGGTTCTAATCTCAACCGTGCTAATATCAGTGGTGCCAATCTCAGTGGTGCCAATCTCAGTGGTGCCAATCTCAGTGGTGCCAATCTCAGTGGTGCTAATCTCAGTGGTGCCAATCTCAGTAACACCATCCTCAGCCATACAATCGTCGACTCTACGACAAAACTTGATAGTAAATGGCGTTTAGTCTGGGAAATTCTTAATCAGCCAGTTTATAGGCGAGACTTCAGTGGTTCCAACCTCATAGAAGCTAACCTCAGTGGTGCCAACCTCATAGAAGCTAACCTCAGTGGTGCTAATCTCCAGGGTGCTAATCTCGTAGAAGCTAACCTTAGTGGTGCGAATCTCAAGCGTGCGAATCTCAATGCTGCCAACCTCACAGAAGCCAACCTCATAGAAGCTAACCTCAGTGGTGCCAAGCTCATAGAAACCAAACTAAGTAGTGCTCATCTTAGTGGTGCCGACCTCACAGAAGCCAAACTAAGTAATGCTCATCTTAGTGGTGCCGACCTCATAGAAGCCAATCTCAGTAATACCAGCCTGAGGAATGCTGACCTCAGGAGTATCGATCTCATGGGTGCCAACCTCAGTAGTGCTAACCTCATGGGTGCCAACCTCAGTAGTGCTAACCTCAGGAATGCTGACCTAAAGAGTGCTGACCTCAGGGGTGCCAAACTCAGGGGTGCAAAACTCAACCGCTCCAACCTCACAGAAGCCAAACTCAACCGCTCTAACCTCATAGAAGCAAACCTCATGAGTGTAATCCTCACAGGAGCAAACCTCATAGAAGCCAACCTCATGAGTGCCATTCTTGTGGAAGCAAACTTCATGAATACCAATCTCATGAGTGCCATCCTTAGTGGTGCCAACCTTAGTGGTGCCAACCTCAGTGGTGCCAACCTTGGTGCTACATACTTCAGTGGTGCTAACCTTAGTAGTGCCAACCTTAGTAGTGCCAACCTCATGAGTGCCAACCTTAGTGGAGCTACCCTCATGAGTGCCAACCTTAGTGGAAGCGACCTCAGAAGTTCTAACCTCAACCGTACTGACCTCAACCGTGCAGACCTTAGAAATGCCAACCTCAACCGTGCCAAGGTTGAAAATGCCAGACTTGGAAAGAACCCTGGCATTTCTGAACAAATGCAGATTGATCTAATTCAACGTGGAGCAATTTTTCAGGATACCCTCCTACCATAGCTCCAGATTTGTGCTTCCCCGTTAAGAATAGCAATGCGCTCCAGAAAGCTGCTAATTACCAAATTTAAATCAAATTAAAATCTGTATTACTCAATTCTGGAATACCTTCCAAATTGGCGAATTGTCCCCCAGTTCCCAAACCGAGGTCACTACCATTTTGGTTGTAAAATAAGTTTCCTGTAGCCATGCTGTAAACAATCGAAGCATCACTACTACCCACACCTGCATCATCTGTCACTAATGCAAATTCACTTGGCGACAATAAATCGTCTTCTAAACTCGCGAGTGCAAAAGTTTCACGGGACAAACTAATTGTATCGATCCCCGAACTAAAGTCTTTAATGTCGGTCATTCCAAAAACTTCTTTGTTGAAACCTAATCCATCATTCGAAGCAAATTCAAAGCGATCGCTACCCCCGCCCCCAATTAAAGTATCATCGCCTAAACCACCATTGAGGGTATCATCGCCTAAACCACCATCAAGGATGTCATTACCAACATCACCAAACAGAAAATCATTTCCAGCTTCACCGTAAATTAGATCGTTACCAAAACCTCCATCTAAGGAATCATCATCTCTTCCACCTTTGATGGTGTCATTTCCCTCAGCCCCAGAGATGGTGTCATTTCCACTTCCACCCATGAGACTATCGTTATCTTCTCCAGAGAATCTATTACTACCACCAGTAATAGAATCATCTCCACTACCACCCATCAAGGTATCATTACCACCTTCTCCGCCGAATATTGTATCGTTACCTTCTCCACCACGGGCGAAATCATCACCGAAGAATGTAGCTTGAATCAGATCGTTACCAGCACCACCGTAAAAGGTATTATTCCCACTGGTGAGGAAGGTTTCACCACCTAAAAGAGTGTCATCACCTTCTCCTCCCATGAGGGTATCGTCCCCTAAACCACCATCGAGAGAATCATCACCTTCACCACCAATTAAAAAGTCATCACCGTTGATCCCAAATAGCGAGTCGTCTCCTTTACCTCCATCGAGGAAATCATTCCCTCCCCCTTGAGGATCGGCTTCGTAAATGTCAGTACTGTTCTCACCGATGAGAATATCATTTCCATCAAAACCAAAAATTCTGTCTGCTCCTCCTAAACCTCTAATCAAATCATTTTGTAGAGTACCGAAGATAATATTGGAATTTCTGTTTCCGGTAATTTTATTCATATTCAATTTAAAAACCTTTAATAATTAGTTGTGAACTACGATGGGTTGTATTGTGTGAGGGAGAGACAAAAAACAAAAATCCCATTAATTCGGCTTAACTTCTACCAAATCAACGCATCAATCAAAATTTGGTAAAAATCTTATAACTTCAAAATAACTATCAAAAAAGAGGTCTTGGATCAGTCCTCAATCTCTTTTGTTCTAATTAAGCTAAGCCATACAATAACAAAGCTACATTACTGAAACACCATATTTTTATAAAGATTGATATAAGAATTAATTTACAAATCAACTTCATACAGTGACTTAATTAATACAGTTGCAAACATAGTAATTACACTAACTTTAATTCAAAACTAATGTATAAAAACAATTCAAATAATTAATCCCCCTGCTATAGATATTAAATTCTTCACATCAAACTAAATAATCTACACAATTAATCAGACTTTCTAAGCGAGGGAATTAGGATGCGAATATTAGGTTAATTTACTCGCAATCGATATAAATATACTGATGGAACTCCTGAGTATGACAAGTATCTTTATTGTTAACATTTATCTAGTATTTATATTTAGTTTTAGAGCATAATACTTGTATTTTATCGAACAAGGTATTATTACTTTAGAAAATCAACTCTCTTTATCAAAAAAATATTAAAAAAAATATTAAACTATCTCTACTTATTAACTAGAAAGGATTTGGGGAATTTTAACCAACACAAAATACTTTCTCAATTTTTTTACAATTTTCCTCGGGGGATAAGAAGAATATTAGACCACCAAACAATCGACAAAAGTTAATGTAAACTAGTTTACTTGGCAAACTGATTAGTTTTTGCTAAATCAAGTTTATGCGTATTTTATTTTTACATCCTAATTTTCCAGCTCAATTTCGCCATTTAGCGGCAAAATTAGCTTCAGATTCTAATAATCAAGTTATTTTTGGTACTAACCGTCGTGATGGTTCTATAAAAGATGTTTATAAAGCAATCTATAGCCCTTCACGAGAAGTGCGACCCGAAACACATCATTATGTCCAACCGTTAGAAAAAGCTGTTCTTCAAGGTCAAGCTGTCTACCGTTTAGCCGAAGAACTCAAAAAAAAGAATTTTATTCCAGATCTTGTTTACGGTCATTCTGGTTGGGGTCCCACTTTATTTATTAAAGATATTTTTCCTCAAGCGAAGTTATTATCTTATTTTGAATGGTTTTATCACGCACATGGCTCGGATGCCGATTTTGACCCTACAGATCCATTAAATGCAGATAGTGAAGCCCGAATTCGGATCAAAAATGCTCCGATTCTCATAGACCTTTACAGTTGCGATCGCGGTCTTTCTCCTACTTATTGGCAACGTCAACAATTTCCGTCAGAATATCATAGTAAAATTACTGTGTGCCATGATGGCATCGACACAACATATTTTCAACCAAAGCCGGGAGCAAAGTTAATTTTACCGGAAATAAATCTTGACCTTTCCCATACAAAAGAAATTGTCACTTATGTGGCGCGGGGAATGGAACCGTACAGAGGTTTTCCCCAATTTATCCAAACTATAGCTTTACTTCAACAAAAAAGACCCGATTGTCATGTAGTGATTGTTGGTGAGGATAGAGTTGCTTATGGTAAACAGCTTCCCGATGGCAAAACCTATAAACAATTAATGTTAAATAAAGTACCCCTAGATTTAAATAGAGTTCACTTTACAGGTTTACTTCCTTACAATAAATATCTACAAGTTTTACAAGCTTCCTCCGTTCATGTTTATTTAACTCGTCCATTTGTGCTTTCTTGGTCAATGCTAGAAGCTTTATCTACAGGTTGTTTAATAGTTGCTTCTAGCACCGCTCCTGTTACAGAGGTAATTGAAGATGGTGTTAATGGCTTACTAGTAGACTTCTTCTCACCTGGGGAAATTTGTGCTCGCGTAGAAGAAGTTCTCGACCACCCAAATCAAATGTCTTCAATTCGGGCGAAAGCACGAGAAACAATCTTAGAAAAATATGATTTAGCAAAGCTGTTATCCCAACATTTGGAGTGGATTCAGGAAGGGATTAGGGATTAGGGATTAGGGATTAGGGATTAGGGATTAGGGATTAGGGATTAGGAAGTCAATTCTTGTTCTTCTTGATTCTGGCTCCTGACTCCTGAATCCTGAATCCTGACTCCTGACTTCTGACTCCTGAATTCTGAATTCTGGCTTCTGACTCCTAACTCCTAACTCCTGACTCCCAAATTCACACAATATCTTTACGTTTTTGTAGAATCAACGCCACAATCAAATAGACTGCGGAGTGCAAAAGTAAAATACCCCAGTTTAAACCTAAATTTTTCCAAGTAGCATCGTATACAGAAGATGCAGTAAATATATCATCAAAAGATGGTGCACCTGGAGTTTTGCTAGGTATCATGTCATTGACGTCAATGAGCGATCCATAAGCACCCATTGACCATCGACTAATTGTCAACCAGCCCAGCTTCGCGGATATTCCTTTTAATTCAAATAAAACTCCCGAAAGAATTATTTGGGGAATCATAATTAAAGGCAAAATACTATTAGCCTCATTTTCATTTTTGACCGCAGCAGAAATCATTAAACTGAGACTGACACTAGCAAACAAGGTTAAAAAAGTCGTAACTCCCAAACCTAAAGCCCAAGGCATAAGATTATACTCCGGTGCTTTAAAACCAATTAACACCGTCGCTGTAACTAACAGAGTCTGCAGGATTACCAAACCAGAACGAATGAGAACTTTTGAACCTAAGTAAGAAAATAAACCCAAGTTAATCAGCCTTTCTCGGGCGTAAATAGCTGCTTCCTTAACAATTTCTCGTACTGAGCTAGAAAGTCCCACCCAAATACCAATACAGCTAAAAATAAACAGTAACTTCAGTGCCAATGGTCCTTGAGTAATTTCTGCAGGATCTAATTTATTTAAGGGAGTTTCGTCTTTTAATATCCAAGCCGTTAAAGCAATCGCAATTGGACCTGATACCAATGAAAATATAATACTGGAACGATCCCGAAGAACTAGTTGCAAATAACGCTTAGAAAGCAACCATAACTGCTTGAGTGGAGATATCCCCGTATGGATTCGATCGTCTGTTTTAAATTTACTTTCTTCACCTGGTTTTAGCTGCCTAGTAACATACTTTTGATACTGGGGAGATTGATGATATCTCTGGGACCAATTATTAACTGTCTGGACTACCTGTGCTGGAGCACCACCTTGGTCTAGTTTTATATAAATATCTGAGAAATATTTTAAATCTTCTGAAGGCATGTCAAAAAAGCTTAGGGCTTCCTTTGGCGGTCCAAAGTAACATAGTTTCCCACCACGTCCCATAAATGTAATGCGATCGCAAACTTCAATATTTGCAGTAGCATGAGTAACCAGCACAACTGTTCTACCTTGGTCTGCCAGTTCTCGTAGTAACCGCATCATTTCTTTGTCTAAACCAGGGTCGAGACCGGAAGTTGGTTCGTCCAAAAAGAATAATTTAGGATCGGCTAAAAGTTCAACGCCAATACTAACTCGCTTGCGCTGTCCGCCACTTAAATTACGGATGAAGTTAGTTCTGACATGGGTCAGTTTTATTTGCTCTAAAGTTGTTTCTACAATTTGTCTAACATCAGTATCGGGGGGTAATCTTAACTTACAAGCATAAGCAATTACTTCTTCAACTCTTAAATCGGGATGGACAATATCATCCTGAGGTACATAACCAATTTGCGAGCGATACAATGCCCAATTTTGGCGTAAATTATCTCCATTCAGATACACTGTACCTGATGATACTCGTTCTATTCCCAACAATGATTTCATTAAAGTGGATTTACCCGCACCGCTACCCCCCACTAAAGCCACTAACTGTCCGGGTTCAATAACTAACGAAATATCATTAAGAATAGCCTTTTCAGCCCCACCTTTTATTTTCACTTTGCGTGTGAGGCGATCGACATCAAGACGAATTTGACTGCCACTATCCAGTAATTCTAATGAATCTGGAGAATAAGCCAAAGTAAAAGGACCAATATTAATCCGATTTCCATTTCTTAATTGGAAACGCTTGGATATTCTCTGACCATCAACGAAAGTACCGTTAGTGCTTAAATCTTGTAAAACATGTCCACCTTTACCATCTGGATAAATTGTGGCGTGTAAGCGAGAAACAGTCGGTGCGTCCAATTCCATCGAGGAGTAATCATCCGTCCTGAGGGCTCGACCTATTTGTACTGGCCATTGTTTAAGATTTCTTAAGCCTAAGCGACGATTACTAGGGAGTGAAACTGGTCGGTCACCGGGGTGATAATAAGTTAAGGTAATGCGATTGTGGGGAGATAAGCCAATTTCCAGTTGTATCCCATCCCTAAGAACGCAACCTTCTGTCGGATTGATTCTAACCCGATCTAGAAAGATACCATTTCGGCTAGGAGTAGAACCGTCACCATCAAAAATTCTGTAATCTTCGCCTTCTTTACGTAAAGTTGCTTGTTTTCGGGAAACAACTTCCCAACCAATTGGAACATCTAAGTCAGCCCATTCACGACCCCGTCCTAGGCGATGTTCTAATTTTTCTAAATCCAATCGTAGTCTTTGACCTTGATTTTCCAATTCTAAAAAAGGTTGTGGTCTAAAAAGAGTTTCATCGAATCTAGCAGTCATGACTGTTTTTTATTAATTGCTTTTATAATGATCGGGGACTGAGTATTTCTGTCAATATCTATTTATAAGTTTCATCTGGTAATAACATTTTTCCAGCAAAAATAAAGTTTTTTTGGTATTTACGCCACCCGCTTCAAGTAACAGAGATAATGAGTCTAAAACCTGCTCCAAAATAAATTCAGTTTCATTCCTTTTACATAAATCTATTATGTTTTCCCGTAGCTTACTGCTGTTGCAGTTATTAATATTTATTGGTATATCGATTTCGGGATGCTTCGGTGGTAGTGAAAAACCAAAAGTTCCGAAAAAGTTGACGGTAGGTGTAGTTAATTATGGTCAAACCAAGCTTTCCCAACAACAATACAACCGTTTCAAAACATATCTATCTACCAAAACACAATCCGTAGTTGATATAGAGCCAACTTACAACGAATTACGAGCCATCAGACAAATTCGCTCGCGAAACTGGGATATGGTGTTTGCACCTCCTGGTCTAGCAGCGATCGCAATTGGTAAAAAACGCTACGAAGCTATATTTTCAATGGCGGAAGTCAGCAGTGTTCAAACTCCTTTAATTATTGTCCGCGATGATAGTCCGATTCAAAAGATTTCCGATTTAGCGAATAAAACCATTGCTTTAGGACAAAAAGGTTCTGCTGCTGGCTATTATGTCCCCCTGTATGATCTATTTGGTCTTACCCTCAAAGAAATTAACTTTGCTTCTACCCCCAAAAAATTGATGGAATTAATTAGCCAAGGAACAGTTGATGCTGGGGCGATATCCAAAAAGAATTTTGAACGTTATCGACAAGTAAAACCAAAAACAAATTTTAGAATTATACATGAAGGTCGCTATATCCCATCAGGAGTTGTACTGCTAGCACCAACAGTTGAAAGAAATCGCGAGCAGCAAATTCGAAGAGCAATGGAGCAAGCTCCAGCACATATTACTGCTGATGCGGGCTATGTCCCCAGCGCCACAATTCCTAATTACAAACAATTTATTAAATTAGTCGAAAAAGTTAGACCACTCGAACAGCGAGTTGAAGAAACACCTGCGGTTTTACTTTACCCGACAGAATCTACTGCTGCGAATGAATAATTATCAAGGTTCAGGAATTAGAAGTCAGAACAGACCGCATTCTTACTTAACTTAGGTTCGTGCAAGCATGATTTGCACTTGGGATTAGCAGCTAGTAACCAACGGATAATGTACTTCTTGCGTAACGTAGTTGTCCATAAAGTGATTCAGCCGTAGGTATTGGGGCGTAAACACAGCAGGAGTTAGCAAAGCAAAATTATAGAAACGCCTTTTAAAGATGTACGCAATCGGTATGTATGCAGGCGTTTCTCGAGAGGAATTATTAATAAAATATTTGATTAATAATATTTTATTAAAGAAAAAAATAGAATACTTTATTATTTTTCAAGTTATTTATTTATAACACTCAAGCAGTATTCTTGCTAAATCTAGTCTTTAATCTACGTATTGATGAAAATTGATATATAAAACTTAATAGTTTGTTGTCATTTTTTTGTGGAAAATCACTTATAGGTACAGTATTCGTAAATAGTGCTTTATTAAGCATAGCTTTTCGAACATCCCTGCCTAACACTCGCTGCAGGAGAACTCATTTAAACTTAACTTATAAGCATTTGCTACTTTTTTGAGAGTGTCAAAGTCATCGCTTAATTTCGAGCGTACAATCCTCAATAATAACAACAGAAAAAATATTTATATATTTTTTTGCATAATTTTGTGCATACCTTGCAGCAACCACAGCTATATATATATAAAACTTGATATAATCGGGAGCTTAATAAGATGTCTTATTCCCCTATAACAAAACCAGAAATTACTTCCGGTACTTTGGTTGATAATCGCTACATAATTGAGCGACTGTTAGGTCAAGGGGGTCTAGGGCGAACTTACCTAGCTTTTGATAGTCGGCGTTTCAATGAACCTTGCGTTCTCAAAGAATTTGCTCCAGTAGGAACTGGCTTGGGAGGTTTAGAAAAATGCCGAGATTTATTCAGAAGGGAAGCAAAAATTCTTCACCAGTTGGAACATCCCCAGATTCCGCGTTTTCTGGCGTGTTTTGAGGGAGATAACAGACTATTCCTAGTGCAAGAATTTGTAAATGGAAAAACTTACTCTGCCTTGCTAGCAGAACGTCAAAGACAAGGTCTGACCTTTACTGAAAATGAAGTTATTGATTGGCTGAAAAATTTACTACCTGTTTTGGAATACGTCCATCAACATCATATTATCCATCGCGATATATCTCCTGATAATATCATGTTACCTGATGGCAAAAATATACCCGTGCTGATTGACTTTGGTGTTGGAAAACAAATTGCTGGTATTGGTCAAACACTTCAGACTGAAAGAAATACCTTTGTAGGAAAAGTTTCTTTGGTAGGAAAAGTTGGATATGCTCCCCGAGAACAAATAAGTTTGGGAATTTGTTCCCCTAGTAGCGATCTTTATGCTTTGGGCGTGACTGCAATCGTTTTGATGACAGGTAGAGAGCCATCATCCCTGATGAACCAATATTCCTTAGAGTGGCAGTGGCGTCAATATACTAATGTGAGTGATGCTTTTGCTCGAGTACTCGATAGAATGTTAGCTGATACTCCTAAAGTACGCTATCAAACAGCAATAGAAACTCTTGCTAGCCTGGAAAATTTGGGTGTAGAGAATCGGAGTGTAAACAATCTAAATAATTCCTCTACATTATTGCAAAATCCTATATCCAGTACGCCCCCTACAGCATTTATTTCTAACCCCGACAATTCATTTGCAGGAGCGCCAGAAAACTCCTATTTCCCAGAGAATCAATCAAGGAATATTTCTTCAACTAATCGAGGTTTTCACTCACCAAACTCAACCAATCGGGGGTTAAACTCACAACATCACACCAATCGAGAATCTTACCCACAACATCACACCAATCGAGAATTTTACCCACAACATCAAACTAATCGAGAATCTTATCCACAATATCAAACCAATCGAGAATCTTACCCACAACATCAAACTGATCGAGAATTTCGCCCCGAACAGGGAACCGGGAGAATTTCTTATCTAGATGCAAACTTTATCCGATGTTGTCAAGAAAAATTAGCCTATCATATTGGACCAATGGCAAATTTGATTGTCGAAGATACTTTAGCCGATAACCCAAATTTTTCACCTCAGCAATTTGTTGAGCTACTCGCGAATGAAATTCCCGATTCGCAAGCAGCTATTGAATTTGTACGTAGCTTGCTGAACTAATTCTTTTGCTAAAGCTTTCTGCTAAATTCTTCGCATTAGGTAATTCGGTTATGGCTAATAGCCAGAATTACCATAGTTACCAGAATTACCAGAGTTACCATAGTTACTAGGATTACCAGTGTTAGTATTTCCTGGTGGGCGCTTAAGTCTTCTCATTGCCATTTCCAGACTTAATTTCATACGTTTGAAAGCTTTAGCTAAGTTACCAATCTCGTCATTTGATAACTGCTCAAAATCAACGTCCATATGTCCGGTACTAACTTCTTCTGCAACTCGAGTTATTCGTTTTAAAGGTCGGACTATTTGTCTATTTAGTAACAGATTTACTAAAAGAATAATGGCAACGAAAACAATAGAAACAATTCCTACAATTAGAAACGAATATTGATTTGCCTTCTGAATTACTGCACTTGCAGGAACAGAGATAATTTGGGCTCCCACAATTTCATTTAATTTCCAACCGAAACCACCTACAGGACCATAGTTTTTTATTTGAGTTTTTGGTGCCCTTTCAGGAGTATCGTGACACTCCAAGCAACTTGGTTCTGTTATCTGTAAAGGACGAGCAATATAGAACATGTCAACTGCTGGTTCGGAACGAAATCCTTGCCACTCTTTTAATTTTGTGTTGTTCCTAAATTTCTCAACAATTTCTGTTTCAAAATCATCTGCTTTATCCCGAGGATTTGTAGGATTTAAGGTTGCTTCCTTATAAAAATATTGCCCATATTTCTCTTTACTTCGTAGATTATTGAATACTTCAGTAGCAGAGTAAGCAGGAATAACTTGAGGCAGAAATTCTCTTTCTAACTGTTCATTTAATTCAGGCTTGATTTGTTCATTAGTATATTGGCGTACTGATGTCATTGTCTCCATCAGTAAAAGACCTGTTGAAGCAATTTCCCTCTCAGCATTTTGTCTGAGAATTAGTGACAAAGATAACCCACAAAAACTTAACCCGACAATAAGAATGACGAGTAAAATCATGGTGAATTTTTGTTTTAATTTAAGATTTTTAAACATTATCTTCAATCATTCTTTGTAAGATATATTGGTTAATTTCAATTGTTGCTGAGTAGTCGTTGGTAACAGTCAATAATTATAGGCAATATAGTATCTAGTAGAAATAATACTATTTAATTCCAAAGGCTATATCTAAATTTTACACAAAGTTTTATACTACGGAGTTATATTTAGAATCTTTTATTAATTTCATTCCTATAAACTCAAACTATTCCTAAATTAAACTCAAAATTCCAAAATATCAAACATAAAATATCAAACTTAATTCATAATTTTGCAAACAGTTATGGCTGAGTTTTAAAGAGTTATAACCAATCAAACTGAAAAATACTGAAGTCAAAAATAAATATTATCTTTACAAACCATCTAAATTTGTAATTTATTTGCTTAGTGTTTTGATATATATAGAAATGAAAAAACTATAAACAAGGAAAACCTATCATACTTTGCTTAGAGTATTAATATTTTTCATTAAAATTTTAGAGAAAAGAACAAAAGTAAAGCTATCGCTTGCAACTAAAAGTTTCTACTCTGGAATTTGCCAAAATCTGAGTATTTTATATAGGCACTTAAACCCATTAATTTTTACCATCCCCTGACATCAGGCATGGATTTGTAGAAATGTATTAGCAAGCATTTCCATCGATGAAAATGTTATGGTGTCCACAGAATTTCAATAATTTTTAACAGCTGCTAATATCAGGTTTGCCTACACCAATTACAAATAAATTTGTTTGTAGTTGGTTTGTAGAACTAAATTATAGGCTCTGACACTCAAGGATTACTGTTTTCCTCTGAGGAACAGCATAATAATGAGCCATGCTATAACTTGTGTGTCCAAAATTTATGCGTTCAAGTATTAGCTGGCAATTACAGAGGCTTAATTAGCCTTGATGCATGCTCTGAGAGAATTATTCTGAAATATTCTGAAACAATCAATAAAATACTGAGTCACCTAATACACTTGTTTATATTTGCCAATACTTAATAAATAGTGTCTCCTGGTAAACTTATTCCCTAATCGCAAAAAAACTATACTTAAGTCTACTATGAAACTTGATATATCTCGGGTTATTTCTCAGACAATTTGTCATCTAAGTTTAAGGAAAGATCAATAACTTCCCTTAAACCAAGCGGATAATAATTAAAATATAGCTGGAGTTACAAGTTATATTCTACCTATAAAGCTTGAAATTGTATGAAAAAATAAATACCAGCAAATCAAAATTTATACTAATGGTCTGGAGTGCAGGAAAAAAATTATTTGGAGAACGTTACACTATCGTCAGAAAGCTAGGCGAAGGGGGGATTGGGATTACCTATCTTGCGGTTAATGAAGAAAATCAACCAAGGGTAATAAAAACCCTCAGACAAGAAGTTCTCAGGGATCCTCAATGGAAAACCCAGCAAAAAAAATTACGCCAAGATTTTCGTGATGAAGCGGTGCGGCTTGCTGTGTGTCGCCACCCCCACGTGGTGCAAATCGAAAACATTTTTGATGATGGAGATTTGCCTTGCATGGTAATGGAATATATTGAAGGCGAAGATTTAGGACGTTACATACAAAAAACTGGAGCACTCTCAGAGTCTGAAGCATTATTATATATCCGCCAAATTGGTGATGCACTAACAGTTGTTCATCGTAAGGGTTTATTACATCGCGACATTAAACCCCGCAACATAATGTTGCGTCGAGGTAAACCCGAAGCAGTATTAATTGATTTTGGAATCGCCAGAGATTTTGTTCCAAATGTAGTTCAAAGACATACTGTTTATCGTACTCCTGGCTTTGCCCCACCCGAACAATATCAGTTAGAAGCAGCAAGGGGAGAATATATTGATGTTTATGCCTTGGCTGCTACACTTTATAATTTGCTGACCGGGGTGATGCCCACTAGTGCCGATGATCGCCGTCATATTCCATTGCAACCGCCACAAAGCATAAACCCCAATATTAGCGACAAAGTAAATCAAGCAGTTATGCGCGGAATGGCTTTGAAAGCTAATTATCGCCCCCATTCCGTACAAGAATGGTTAAATCTATTAGATACTGATGGCGATCCGGGGCTACCAGCAGTCACTCCTACAAGAATTATTACTCCCGATGAATCTTCTCAAGTTCCCATTAATACCGACGACCGATCGTCTTCTCATCAATCACCCCCATTATCCTTTGGGCATGGAGTTAGTTCTGCAAGTTCCGCAAATGTAGAATTTAATATATGGCAATGCATACATACTCTTGGGGGTCATGGAGGTCAAGTTCATAGTGTTGCTATTACTCCAGTAAGTCTGCAATCATCAAAGGGATTTTTAAATGCTATAGCCAGTGGTAGTAGCGATAAAACAATCAAACTATGGGATCTAGGAACCGGTCAATTATTACGAAGTTTTGGAAAGTGGTTTTTTGGTCATTCCAGTTTAATCCATCAAGTAGCATTCAACTACAATGGTGAAGTACTTGCTAGTGCGAGTTGGGATGAAACAATTAAATTATGGCAAGTAAATTCTGGTAAGGAAATTCGTACTCTAAAGGGTCATACAAATAGCGTCAATTCAGTTAATTTTAGTCCCAATGGCAAATTATTAGCAAGTGGTAGTGCAGACTTTACAATTAAATTATGGGAAATAAATTCTGGTAGAGAAGTTACTACCTTCAGAGGTCACTCTGAATCAGTTTGGTCAGTTGCATGGAGTCCATTTCCGGTCAACTTCCCCAATGGGTTTGGGCTTTTGCTTGCAAGTGGCGGGGCTGACTTTACAATTAAATTATGGGAAATAAATTCTGGTAGAGAAGTTTCTACACTTCAAGGTCATTCCTTGTTTGTTAACACCGTAGCTTTTAGCCCTAACGGACAATTACTTGCAAGCGGTAGTAGCGACAATACTATTAAAATTTGGGATATTAGTACAGGTAGAGAAATTCATACACTTGAAGGTCACTTTGATTCAGTTTGGTCATTAGCATGGAGCCCAGACGGACAATTACTTGCGAGTGGTAGTTGGGACAATACTATTAAAATTTGGTTAGTAAGCTCGGGTAAAGAAATTGCTTGTTTAGTGGGTCATGATAATTACGTGCGATCAGTTGCGTGGGGTCGGGGTGGACGAACAATCGTAAGTGGTAGCGATGATGCAACGATTAAAATCTGGGAAAGAAGTTGATATTAAGTCAAAAGTCAAAAGTCATTAGCGTACCGTAGGTAGCGCAGCTAGAGGCTATAACTACGTTACCTGCGGATCTGCCGTCGCCGCAGGCTCTAGCGTGTCCGTAGGAAATAAGTCAAAAGTCAAAATAAAAATTCAGGTGTAGGGTGTGTTAAGCGGACAAGAATACATTTTTTTCGTTACTTTTCTAGAAGCGCCGTAACGCATCGTCCAAAAATTACAACCAAATCATTATTTTTAAATTTATCCCCTAATCTGACCATATTGGTCTACAAAAATTTAAGGCAGTACCATTGCTAACTTAATTATCGCTTTGTATCTTTGTGTGTTGCTTCACTTTGTATTTTGTAAATGGATTGTTATTATGCGCCAAAGATACATAGTTTAAAAATTTCTATGCTTAACAAGAATCTAAATATTTTTTGATTCTGACCAATATCCGTTAAAAATAGTGTTCAGTAACAATAGGGACTAACTATTATCATTATGTCTGAAGCAAACATAGAATCAATTCTTCACGAAAAGCGCATTTTTCCTCCCAGTTCTGAATTTTCTCAAAATGCTCATATTAAAAGCCTCAAAGATTACCAGCAACTCTATGAAAAAGCAAAATCTGACCCCCAAACCTTTTGGGCTGAACTTGCACAACAGGAGTTAGACTGGTTTCAAAAGTGGGATACTGTGTTAGATTGGCAACCACCTTTTGCCAAATGGTTTGTTAATGGCAAGATTAATATTTCTTACAACTGCCTTGACAGACATCTGACAACTTGGCGCAAAAATAAAGCAGCTTTGATTTGGGAAGGCGAACCAGGGGACTCCCGAACTTTAACCTATGCCCAATTACATCGAGAAGTGTGTAAATTTGCTAACGTCCTCAAGCAGTTGGGTGTCAGCAAAGGTGACACAGTCGGTATATATATGCCGATGATTCCCGAAGCAGCCATTGCAATGCTAGCCTGTGCCAGAATCGGCGCGCCACATAGTGTGGTATTTGGTGGTTTTAGTGCCGAAGCTTTGCGGGATAGACTCAACGACGCTCAAGCAAAAGTGGTAATTACCGCTGATGGTGGTTTCCGCAAAGATGCAATAGTTCCCCTTAAGCCTCAAGTTGATAAGGCTTTGGAAAACAATGCAGCCCCGAGCGTAGAAAATGTTTTGGTGGTACAGCGAACGCGTCAACAAGTAAGTATGAAAACCGGACGCGACCATTGGTGGCATAATTTAGAACCTAATGCCTCAGCCAATTGTCCAGCCGAACCGATGGATAGTGAAGATATGTTATTTATTCTTTACACTAGCGGTAGTACTGGTAAACCGAAGGGAGTTGTTCACACTACAGGTGGTTATAATCTCTACACCCATATGACCACCAAATGGATTTTCGATTTGCAAGACACTGATGTATATTGGTGTACTGCGGATGTCGGTTGGATTACTGGTCACAGTTACATTGTTTATGGACCTCTTTCCAACGGCGCAACAACCTTAATGTACGAAGGTGCCCCCCGCAAATCCAATCCGGGTTGCTTTTGGGATGTAGTAGAAAAATATGGTGTAACGGTTTTTTATACTGCACCAACAGCAATTCGTGCTTTTATCAAAATGGGCGACAGTCATCCCAAGTCTCGGAATCTTTCCTCTTTGCGTTTACTGGGAACCGTCGGCGAGCCAATTAATCCAGAAGCTTGGATGTGGTATCACAAAGTCATTGGTGGGGAACGTTGTCCAATAGTCGATACTTGGTGGCAAACTGAAACTGGTGGAGTAATGATTACACCATTACCTGGGGCAATTTCTACTAAACCTGGTTCGGCTACTCGTCCCTTCCCTGGCATTCTTGCAGACATTGTAGACTTAGACGGAAATCCCGTTCCTGAGAATGAAGGTGGTTACTTGATAGTACGTCACCCTTGGCCAGGTATGATGCGCACAGTATATGGTGACCCCGAACGCTTCCGCCGCACCTATTGGGAACATATTGCTCCTAAAGATGGAAATTACCTATATTTTGCTGGTGATGGTGCTCGCAAAGATGAAGATGGTTACTTCTGGGTCATGGGTAGGGTTGATGATGTAATTAATGTATCCGGTCATCGCCTAGGGACTATGGAAGTAGAATCAGCTTTAGTTTCTCATCCCGCAGTTGCAGAAGCTGCTGTTGTTGGCAAGCCAGATGAAATCAAAGGTGAAGATATAGTTGCCTTTGTAACATTGGAAGGCGGACATGATGCTGGTGATGACTTAACTAAAGAACTTAGAAAACATGTTACTGAAGAAATAGGTGCGATCGCTCGTCCTGGAGACATTCGTTTTACTGATGCTTTGCCAAAAACTCGTTCTGGTAAAATCATGAGGCGCTTATTACGCAATCTAGCAGCAGGACAAGAGGTATCTGGTGATACTTCAACATTGGAGGATAGAAGTGTGCTGGATAAGTTGAGAGGAGGTGCTTGAGCTTCCATGCTTTTTGAGCAAAAATAAACGATTTTGAGATTGCTGTTAGCCTAGATAATACAAAAATATTATTTGTTAGTTTGCCCAGACACGATATAATTTCCTCCGGATAAACTTGTGCTAACAGCAATTCTCTAGTTTTGTTTTGGTGCTTATAATACTACCTCTCTAGGAAAAACAATTAATTAACACACCTGTTACAGGTTTGCGTTATAAATTTGGGTATGTGTTTGCACAAGCTTTAAGGATATATACCAAATCTTATCCGAAAATATATTAGTATTTTGGGTAATACATGTTGCTTACCCTATACTTATGGGAAGATATGTCAAACAGTTAAGTAAAATTTAGGATTTGCTTGGGAATATTTTAGATGAAAGATAGATTGGGAGAAAAAGGTGAAGAAATCTTCGTCGCTTTAATGACGGAATCTCACTCTGATAAAGGTGCTATTTTTAAACCAAGATACTTGGATGATAAATTGCCCTACGTTGATTATATTGTGGAGTTGGTAGGGGCAGGACAATCAGCACCTTACTTTTTTGTGCAAGTTAAATCTACAACACAAGGTTGTACAAAAAAACAAAATCGCTTGAAGGTTAAATTTTCCCAAGAGTCTATGCGGGGTATAGCTTCATATCCAGCCCCTACTTACATTATCGGTATTGACGAAAAGGAAAAAACTGGTTATCTGATTTCTGCGAACGGAGAAGAGCTTGGTTCGATGTCCAGTCTTCCAACAATTTTCCCCATCGATATGCAAAACCGGGGGGTTCTTTGGAATGAAGTCAATGATTTTTGGTTTAAGTGCAGTAGAAATAAAATCAAATGGAAATTTGTCGAACCTGAGGATGAGTAGAGGAACTAAGAAGTAAGGAGTAATAAGTAAGAAGTAAGGAGTAATAAGTAAGAAGTATACTTTTTATCCTTACTTGTTTCTCAAGTTTACGCACTCAAATCGCTGTAAAATTGATATCTTCTGCTAGCATCTGCTCGCAAATTTCTTGTCCGTGTTTGTACAACGCAGACAAACCTTCAGGAGTTGCATCTGTAAAATCAACTCCAAACTCTTTGGGGTCCACATCTGGTTTGATAATGTGGATATCAACTCCTCGATAATTTCCAGGAATTTGCTCTAGCTGAAACATATCTCGATATAGAGTACCCGGTTCGTTTGCTATGGCGATTACTTTTTTGTACCCAGCTTCAACCATTTCAATCGCGGGACATAAACAAGTATAAGAAGCATCTATATAGGGTTTTCCATCTATCCAAGCGGGAATGTCCCAGTCATGAAGCATTCGTGAGGTTGCATAAGCAACTTCCTCAAAGTTGTTTGCATTCAATTTAGAAACATCCCTTGGATCTACACCGGAATTATCTATCCTTTCTGTTACAAGATTCTGATTTTGCAATAAAATATCTTTTGACTTGTTACTAAACATCTTCATTTGCAAGTTTTCATCTACCCAACTACGGTCTTTTTTTGCTGCTGATAATAATAAACGTCGTCCTAAACGTCTAAATTTTTCACCTTGAGTTTCTTTCGCAGCTTCGGGAGTAGTAACCGCACTCACAGCAACAAAATAGGCTGGTGTTTCTGGCGCAAATAACTCTTCTTTCGGGGGACTAAAATTATTGATTCCCCCTTTTACTACCTGACTAATTCCCATATCTGGTTGTCCTAGAGCTTGTAAACCTGCGAGCCAATAATCGACCCCTAGTTCGCTAGCTTTCTTTAAAACAGCCCAAGCGGAAGGTATTACAGATGAAGATGCTGCAGCATAAGCATTTGCAAAGATCCCATTAGCTTCCAAAGCACTCAATACACCGTGAGCGAAAGCACCTTTGAAACTACCCGATGCACAAGCTATTGCTAATAATTTATTTGTCATAGATCCGGTTAATTTGTTTTACCTGTTCGACTTAACTCACGCTTCCGCATTTTTGCTAAAATTCGTACTCTACGCTTAAATTCTTGAAAGTCTCGATCACTAAGTTTTGTTTGTTCCCATATAGGGCGTTCCATTAGCCTTTCAAACCACCGATTTAGAGTCGGATAATTACAGAAATCAACTCCTAACTTAGGTAATAAAGAAACATCTGTTCCCAAAACAATATCTGCCAAACTTAATTGTTCCCCACCAAAATAAGGTTTATTTTGCAAGGTATTTACTAGAAAACCCAAGACTTTGTCTATGTGCTCCCTTGCTTGAATAAATTGAGGGGAATCTTCAGCCTCAAAAATTAGAGAAACGACTTTTGCTAGCAATTCATTGGTAGATACCATTTGCACCATTCTTACTGTTGCTATTTCTTGAATATTTGTTGGTAACAGTGCTGGTGTAGGATACTTAAGTTCCAAATATTCCAAAATGGCTATAGATTCTAGTATTCGCAAACCATCATCAATAATTACTGGTACGTGATGAAAAGGGTTAATAGCTAAATAATCTGGTTGTAGATGATCCCCATTTAATTCCACCAAAATAGGTTCAAAGGGAATCTCTTTTTCGAGTAAACCTCGCCATACCCGACGCGACATCGGTGAAAGGGGGTTGTAGTAAAATTTCAACATCGATAATTTCTCCTCAATTTATTCACTTTAATCTTTCCAAGAAATTCAATATTTAATTTTTATAAGGAGTGATATCCGCAGCAGATAATCTATCTCCGACTAAATATTTGCGTTCACCAAACAATAATTCACTTACTCATCGGTTAAGATTGTGAATTTAGTTTAAATTGTGAATATGTTTGTAGTAATTTATCTGGTATTTTTACTGGACGACCATTATCCGTACTAATAAATGTTCCTATCTGGGTTGCAGTCGCCGCAATATTATTATTAGAGATAATTTCAGCTTGGATTGTATATTTTATTCGCCCGAAATTAGCAACCCAAAGTCTACCAATTACTGATTCAAAAAGTTTTATTGGTCGTTTATATTCAATTTCAGTTTTAGAAACTATCGGTACACTTCCGCGAGCAATTTCTGTTTCGAGTGGTAAGTGTTCGTCTAGAAATTTCAAGCGTAAATCTTCCAGCCATTTAATATAAACAATGTTACTGACAATTCCAGCAAAATCTATGTCGTATGTTCGTACCGGGATGGTAATTTCTACCTCTAACGGACGAGATAATTTATCAGTTTCAATCATAAATTAATGCCAATAATACAATCGTCGCTCCAGACAAAAAGACCTTTCGGTCTGTTTTTCGAAACAAAATATCCTCAGGGTAAAAATAGTCAGGGTATGTATTATTTTTATCTTGGAGAGAAACTTTCAATATACTGAGAGAGATGAGTCATGGCTCTCTTAAGATAAATAGGATCGTCATGTAGTTGAGTCATCATTAATCCACCTTCAAAAATAGCAATAGTCACCGTAGCGACTTGCTCAGGGTCAATGTCTGAAGAAATTTCTCCCCTCCTAATTCCTTTTTGCACAACTCTGCGAATCATATCGTACCAAGAGTTCATTGCCTCCTGGGCGCGCTTTCTCAAAGCTGGGTGAGTATGGTCGCTTTCAACAGCAGTATTCAGTAAAGGACAACCCCCCTTTAAAGGTGGTTTGTCTATATAACTCACAAAGACTTGAACAATTCCTTGTAAGCGCTCGATCGCATTACGTTTACTTAACAGTGCAATCCTGTAGCGATAACTAATTAGACTAACAGCATAATCAAAGGCTTGTAGTGCTAATTCATCCTTATTTTGAAAGTGATTGTAAATTCCTCCTTTTTTTAGACCCGTTACTTGCATAATGTCAGACATCGAAGTTCCAGCATACCCCTGTTTGTTAAACAGTTCGGCTGTCTGTTGAAGAATTCTCTCCTTTGTCTCTTGACCTTTAGACATCAGTTTTTTTCGATTACTACTCAGGGAAGAATATTATAATGACCAATAGTGCATTACTTCGATTTTACCTATTATTATTGAAGGTAAGACCAATCGGTCGGAATCATATTAATGAATAAACTGCTCGCAGTCAAGCATATGTGATGTTTTGTTAATATCAAAGATAGCAGTTAAACTTCCAGGAAAGAAACGGTTTGTCGAGTTTTCGCTTCTATTATATGATACGGTCAAAATTTAACCCTAGGATACTTAGGGTTATCATCCTAAATATTCCGTCTGGATACTGTTTTAATTAATCTTTGTAATTAATTAAAACTTATAACCCAAGTATAATTGGGTTACTGATAGCTAAATGCTAATGTGGTGTAGCTGTAGTTACCTGTTACTCAGAGATGAAGTCTGTTGCAGATGCTCCTGATTCGCAATCGAATATTCAAGATAATTTGCCGGTAATTTTAACTTCCGACTTGCGAAAAAGTTATCGCACTGGCTTTTTCTTGAATCAAAAATTTACTTCCCTCAAACATTGTTCTTTAACAGTTTACAAAGGAGAAACCTTTGGGTTGTTAGGACCTAATGGTGCTGGGAAAACAACACTATTAAAACTACTGTTGGGTATTATTCATCCAACTTCCGGGAGGGGGTTATTGCTGGGTAAACCCTTGGGCGATCGCAATATAAAGCAACGTATTGGTTATTTACCAGAAAATCCATACTTATATGAATATCTTACTGGTTGGGAGTTTTTGCAATTAGCAGCAGGGCTGTTTGGACTCTCAAAGCGAGTACAGAAACAAAAAATTCCTCAACTTCTAGACTTGGTGGGTTTATCCCAAGCTGATGCTTGTAAAAAACGTATGCGTCACTACTCTAAGGGTATGCTCCAACGAGTGGGAATGGCACAAGCATTAATTAACGATCCAGAATTAATATTTCTTGACGAACCAATGTCAGGACTCGATCCTGTCGGACGTTATCAAATGCGGGAAATTATTTTACATCTCAAAGCTACTGGAAAAACTATCTTCTTTAATAGTCACGTTTTGAGTGAAGTAGAACAAATTTGCGATCGCATTGCAATCCTGGCAAAAGGTGAATTAATCTGTACTGGTTCTCTAACAGAATTATTAGGAACTCCCCACACCTATCGAGTTAAAGGTCAGGGTGGTGATTGGGAAGTTCTTAAACAGTGGATACCTGATATTGGAGGTTTAGCGGATGGTTCTTGGGAAGGAAAACTAGAAGGTGATGTTTATGACTTTATTGCGAGTCTAAGACTCATGGGAGGATTACTCATTTCTACTGAGTTGCACAGTCTGAGTTTAGAAGAATTCTTTGTGCAAAAGATTCAAGGAAAATAGTATTTACCAGATCACAATAAGCTGTGTTGTCCGCATTTGAACTCTAACTTAATTTGTTTTAGAGCAAAAAAAGCTATTAACACACTTAATCCACCCGTAACCCAAAAGGGGATTAAGTCACTAAAAGTCACTAATAAACCAGATATAGCCGGACCAATAGCATTAGAAAGACTGACGTAGGAAGTATTGAGTCCTAGTATTTCCCCTTGTTCATTTTCGCTACTATTAAGAGATAAAATAGAATCTATCAATGGTATCGGAAAAGAATTCACCACACCAAATATTACAGTAAACATCAAAAAAGGTGTAAGAGTAGGAAACGTAGGAATTAACAAAAGCATTATTCCTCGTATTATCAATGCTAAAAATAAAATATCAACAAGGTTGAACTTCTGACGCAGCGGGTCGAGGATAAAAATTTGTGATCCGAGTCCCAACATTCCGATTACAGCAAATACGATCGCTAAGGTTTTAGAAGTCTGCTCGAGAATATTTAGAGTAAAAATTCGGAATGCAAAGGTAAAAGTAGTAAAAATTACACCATTTAAAAAAGTGAGGATAAAAATATCTGTAAATTTAGGTCTAGGTGCAAACTGAAGAATTTTAATGAAACCAAAATCACTCCATTTAAATCGAAAATTTTCAGTTGTTACCCGAGGTGCAGTTTCAGGAAGAAAAACTAATATTAATAAAGTTGCAATGGAAGCGACAATTGCTGCAACTAAAAAACTCATTCCTAATGAAGATATCCCCATAAAAGTGGGAATTTTTCCTGCGAGGTAACTTATGATTGGTCCAGCGACAAACCCCAAACGAAATATAGCATCAAAAATCCCGAATGCTTGAGCGCGCTGCTTTTTTGTCGTGATGTCGCTGACAATAGCTCTTGCAATAGAATTATTTCCACCTGTTAGCCCATCGATGATACGAGCCAGATATAATAACGACACAATGGGACTAAAAGCGGCAACAATATTAGCTACTATAGTTCCGATTAAACTTAAAATTAATAACGGTTTTCTTCCCAAACGGTCTGAAATTCTTCCTAAAACTGGTGTTGCAAAAAATTGAGAAATTGCATAAGCTGTGCTTAATAAACTTGCCTGAAAATCACTTAAACCAAAGTATTTTGCATAGGGATAAAGTAGAGGAATAATAATCGTAAAGCCAAGAGAGTTAATAAAGGCAATTAGAGTTACTAACCAAAATTCTATAGGAAAGTCAAATTCTTCCTTAACAAATTTTGATTTAATTTCTGTCTGTATTTTTTGTACGCTCGTGGTTATCATATATTTTTTGATTTAATATCTATAAATCGAGCGGAAATAAGGTACAAGGAAATTAGTTTTATTTCGAAAACCTGCACAACTGATATATTTTTCTTGCGAGGGATATGATACAAACGAGTTAATTTGAATATATAAATAAGGTTCTTAGTGTCACATATCACCAGTATATTGTGACAATTGTGTAAGTCATAATTTAGTATGGTGTAAATTTGTGATGCTAACTGTTTGATGACTAATTTTATATTTTTCAGTATGTGAATACCGTTTGATAAATTTAATTATAAAATTAGGATTTAAATTACTTGATTTTTTTCACTTATCAAGAAGATGAATTTTTAATACATTATTTTTTAATAAAATAGAGATAAGATGATATTAATCGACTGTTCAAAATCATATATATTGCTTAAAAGATTCCAATATTTACACAGGGTATGTTATTTCTATTCATATACAAACAATTGTATAAAATCGATATTTTTAAAGTCTATATGTATAAAGAAAGAATAATTTTTTCAAAAATAGTCAAAAGGAATAAAGTCTAAATTCCCTTTACTATTTCTAAAGTTGACCGACTACGTCGGAAGGAAGAGGAAAGAAATGAGAAGGAAGAAGTGTAATAAATTTATCAGGACTTACGCACGGACAAGGAAATTAAAGTCATTGCGACGTAAGGAAGCAATCCCAAACCCCTGAAAATTGGTAACAAGTGCGTAAGTCCTGTTTATATGTAGATTAATCCTTCTTCCTCCGTACTCCTTCCTTAACTATCGATAATAGAAAAATCTAAGTGTTATTGATCGCTGACACTACACTTAAATTGAAACTTGAGTTGCAAAGCAAATAAAGCCGTACATACAGTCAAAACCCCTGTAATCCAAAAAGGAGCCAAATAACCGAGTGTAACTAGTAATCCAGAAATCGCTGGTCCCAAAGCATTGGAAAGACTAAGATAAGAAACGTTAGTTCCTAGTACTTCACCCTGCTCTTTTTGAGTGCTATTGAGGGACAAAATAGACTCGATTAAAGGCATAGGGAAAGCAGTAATTAAACTGAAAATCGCAATAATGATAAAAAAGGCTGTAATGTTGGGGAATGTGGGAATTAATAAAAATGTGATTCCTCGCACGAGCAACGCTGTAAAAAGAATATCAATCAGATTGAATCTTTTTCGTAATGGATCTAGAGCAAAAACTTGAGAGATGAATCCTATTACTCCAACTAAAACAAATATAATTGTTAGAACTTTTACGTCTTGTTCTAGTACTTCTAACAAAAAAGGTTGAAATGCAAAGGTAAAAATTGTAAAGGTAGTACCGCTAAGAAAGGTTAAAATAAACAACTTGCCCAACTTAGGTCGAGCTACAGATCGAGCAACTTTGAGCAAACCGAAATCGCTCCAACTCAAGTAGAATTCTTGCTTTTCCGAGCGAGGTAATGTTTCCGGTAGAAAAAAAGCAGTTAACACCGTTGCAAATAAAGCCATACTTGCTCCTAGCAAAAAACTTAAACCCAGTGAAGATATACCTTCCGGTGTTGGTAGTTGAAGAGCAAGATAACTGAGTGCTGGACCAATAACAAGTCCAAGACTAAACACAGAACCAAAAATACCAAAAGCTTTAGTACGTTGCTCTGCATTGGTAATGTCACTGATTACTGCACTAGCTATAGAGTTATTTCCACCGGTAAATCCATCAAGTATACGAGCAGTAAATAGTAGCCAAGCAAAAGGTGCTACAGCTGCAATAATATTTGCTGCGACTGTACCTAATAAACTTATTATCAGTAAAGGTTTTCTCCCCAAGCGATCTGAAAGTCTACCCAAAATTGGCGTACCAATAAACTGAGATACAGAAAAAGCTGTAAGTAACAAACTTGCTTGAAAATCACTCAAATCAAACTGTTTCGCGTAGGGGTACAGTAGTGGATAAACTATGGTAAAACTGACGGAATTAATAAAACCAACTAGCGCCACAATCCAATATGTAGTTGGTAAGTCAAACAGCCCCTTAATATTCTTAAAATTCATCTACTTTTGCTTGGATTTAACCGCATGTAGAGTTTTTAACTACACCCTTCAAATTAAGCATAACCTTAATAACTGGTCATTACAATTCTTCACAAAGTAGACTTTACTAGTAGTAAGCTATCCCACGGTTAGAAGCCGGGGGCTTTCAGTAGCCCTTCATCCCAGATAGTGAAAATCGAACTAAAAAATTGTTTTTAAAGTGATTTTCTCTACTTTTCATCTCTCAACAACCAAAAACCGCTATAAGTCATTCCCGAATCATCAGGTTGTATCAATAAAAAGTGCAATCCTTTACTTTCTTGCTTGCGCTGTTGATAATTTTGTGCTGCTGCTGCAACTTCTTTGTCTTCAAAAGTCACAACAACCCATCGATCTATTAAACCTGCTTCCAAAACAAAACCATCTGGTGCACCAGCAATGTAATTTATCTCTACCGGACGAACTTCTTGAAACCATCTTGCTAAACGCATCGATTGTCTGCCACCATAAATAACAATTCCGGGAATTTTTACAGTTGAAGCCAAACCCAAATTAATTGGCAGGCAATAATCTGGCATATCTAAAATTGGAATTGGGCGATCGCCAAAGATATCAACAATATCACCCGCAGGTAATGTCGCTAAACGCCATTCTTGACCCCAAAGATTTTCTGGTAAAGGCATTGGAGGGGGCTTATCCAAAGCTATCGGATACTGTTTTTCTTGCAACCATTCTTTTAAAGCTGTGGTGCGACGAGTCGGTTCAACCTTAATTCCCAAATTATTTCCAGCTTGCTCAATTAAACTTAAAGACTGGGGACGAAATACTTGAATTACATCCGGTTTTTCCCCTACTTGTTGGAATTGGGAAGCAAGCCAAGTAGAATTCGCTTGTGATTGGGGACAACTAGCCTCATATTTAAAATCGAGTTTGGGGTCACAAATCAATAAATCCCAGAATACCTCAGTTGATGCATCTTGCTGGGGACTTCGATAAAAATCAGCTTGCCAGATTTTCATAGGGCTTTTTCGTTCAAAATTCCGTTGTACTGTTAAAAGCAAATTTGACTAAAAGCAAATTTGACAATCCCATTTCTTCAGATTTAAGTCAAATTTCCCAATAAAATTTACCGAAAACCCACGTATGGGTTTGTAGACAGAAAATATAAGCTTATATTTTTGATTTCTCATAAACTTTCCAAGCTAATAATCCCACATAAGGTCAGGAGTTAAACATGGCTCAGTGTCCCATTTGCCAAACAGAATCCCTCAGTGAACTGGCAGATTACTGTTCCATTTGTGGGTGGTATGTAAAAAAATATTCTTCATCTGAAAAGATCTCAGAAGAATCTTTCCAGCGAGAACTATCAAGAACAATTTGGGCGCGCGAATGGTGGAGAAGGTCGCAAGATAACTTGTCAAAACTGGAATCAAAGCTAGAACGAGCGACTCAAGAGCAAAACAACTTAAAAATTGAATTAGAACAATTAAAGCAAGAGCGATCGCAATTGTTAAATCAACTATCTGAATTTCACAGCCAGTATTTTGATGTAGAAACAGAAGGAGAAAGGTTCAGAGTACTTCCTAAATCTCAAGAATCTCACTCGCAAGAAAGTACTCCAACAATTGTGACATTTGATTATGGACGCTTGCAAAATTTACTAGCTAATAAAATGTGGCGTGAAGCGGATCTGGAAACAGCTAATATTTTATTGACATTGTCAAATAGAACAGCAGAAGGTTGGTTGCGAACGGTTGACGCAGAAAATTTATTTGCTTCTGATTTGCAAGATATTGATGAACTGTGGAAGAGATACACTAACGGACATTTTGGATTTAGTACTCAACAACAGGTTTGGAATAAAATATCAGGAAATATAGATGCTAAATACGAAACTTGGTGTCAGTTCGGTAATTCTGTTGGATGGTACCAACAAGGTACTTGGAAAGCATACGAGCAACTTGACTTCAACTTAAATGCACCTTCTGGTCATCTTCCTGCTGCTTACTGCGAATTGGGATTAGGTAGTGAGAGACTTTATTATTGGTGGTGGTTAATACCAACTATTCTTTTTTCTTACTTTAAAGAAATTGTTTGATACTGAATTATTTTAGCCCAAAAAACCCGAAGATAGCAGCCGATAATACTACCTCGGCTGAGGAAGATTGGGGATGTTTAGCGTCTACGAAAAAAACCAAATATGCCTACAATATTTCATTGATGTATTTATTCAATGCCTTTTCTTTAATCATCATTAAAAGATATAAAGCTGACAATAAAGGTTATATAGCAATCGCCAGCTTAGTTAGGACGTAAGGTAAGATAGATCGAGAAGTGATTAGTCTGGACAATTCCAATGGCAAGGTCTT
>NZ_LMTZ01000108.1 GCF_001456025.1 Mastigocoleus testarum BC008 | reverse complement strand
GTTGCCTTAATATGTTCAAAACTTATTTTTTGTTTTTCCTCGAATAACGAATCAATCTGTATCTTACTTTTTCAGCAAGCCCTAAGTAAAAAAATACTTTTATTCTTAAGGAATAGTTTGTAGCAATCCCTTTTTAAGCTGAAGTAGCCAGCGACTATAGCCATAAGAATTATGAGTTGATAGTTCCGGTCCGCAATAAGTTTGACTAGCTAAATTAATTGCGCGGTAGAAATAGCTATCTTTTTGTCTACTCTTCTCATCTTGTATCATCTCAAAAGCGATACTCCACCACAAAGAATTCTCAACCCTAATTAAAGTTAATTCGCTTTTCACATCCTGAATTTGACGCTGTTGACGTTCTTTATGGACGGGAATCCAATAATTTTTAGGAATTATCTTAATGGAGTTGAGATAAAACTCACTCTCTAAGTTATCGATAACCCATTTACACCATTGTTCGATATTCCCTTTCCATATTGTCTTACCATCTATATTGCTGAAATCACGGGTTCCTAGCTCTTGCTGCTGTAGTTTAAGCTCTAAATTTCCCTGACGCGATTTGAGATTAAATTCTTCATCTCTCCTTAGGTCGAGGTTAAGTAAGCGAAATTTCTGAAAATTCTTAACGTGACCGTGAAAATATAAATCTTCTCTAACTTCGACTTGTGGGAATAGTTCCCCCGGACATTCAACCTCAAACCAGTGTCGTACTACTGTAGGAGGTATACCTTTTACAAACCAGCGTAACTCTAATGTTTTTTGCACCAGTAATTTTCACCTCAACTTTGGCTTATGCAATCTCTCTAATTGTTTATTTGGCTATCCTTATATAACAGTGGTGCGAACGCTAATAATATTATGTATGCCATCGATTCAACTAAATACAGAGCTTACTTAAAAGTGGAATCCCAGTAAATTCCAATAAGCTAAAAAAGGAATAAAAGCCAAGGATACAAATGCAATCAAAGAGTAATGAAGCCGCCTAACAACAGACTAGTATTTATTCTTCCAAGCAAGTATAGTAAAAATTAATAACACCCCAGTTAAAATTGAACTCAAAATTGGCAAACAAAGTAGTAATTAAGCGCTTTAGCCACGGCATAAACATTTCATTTCAATTTAAGCTAAGATTCACGGCTTATTAATTTATTAGTTAATAACAAAAAATAAGCGCAAGCCAAAATTTAGTAATATAAAGTAGTTTCTTTATTTAGATTAGTCTCGAATTAGTACCTCTGATTCCATCATTAGAAAGAGATTTATTATTCCTTTACATACTTCGTGCGACTGACATAAGCAAAGCCGAAACTGCAGGCTCTGTAGAATATTTACAGGATTTACCCACTGACAAATCTGCAGAGGTTTAATATACAAGTTTTTGTAGATAGGCGTATCGAAAAACAAGTAAGAAAGAATCTAACATAGTTTACTGATTCGCGTTCTACTTTTTCTTAAGTTTGCAAATCTTCTAGTTTCACCTGCTTACCCGACTCATCAGTCCGATAAACCCATTCCCGTTGTCCGTCACTCACTACAACTTTCCAACCGGGAACTATTACTTGAGCGCAAACTTCTCCAGGTTGTGCTAAACCCAAGCAGCTATTCCCCCAACTTTGCTTTTGCGTTTCAGTTATCCGAAGTGTGGCTACGGTTTTACTGCTACGCTTTGCTGCATCGCTTAAAACTGCACTTTGGACATCTGACGGTAATTCTTGATTCCGAGATGAGTTGGGGGTTTCAGTAGGTGTGGGTGTAGAAGCAGATTCCCTTGGGGGTGGATTTGTTTGAGTGTTGGTACAAGAAGCTGCAGAAAATATCAATGTACACAAAGCGGTTACGAGTATAGTTTTACGAAGTAAGTTGAACCAAGGATACTTCATGGGCAGATATTTCATAAACCGTAAGACCTTTTCTCCAATTTCGTATTTTATTCTTAAGACTGCGCTGGCTAAAATATTGTGGTTAATGTAACGTTTTTCGAATTGTAAATAAAGTTTTTATAGTTTTTTGGATATCCCAATCAATAATTACTTCCTTTGGAAAGATATATCTATCAGCTTATTGCAAATTCCAGTAGATTTACTGAGTGTTAATATAGTCCAAGAACAAACACCTTTATCAATTACTCATCTTGATGGACTTCTAAGGCGATCGCTAGAAGCTAAATCTCAGAAGGCTGTCGTAATTTTTGTAACTTAAGCACAGTAATAGAAAACATCACCCACAAATAACCGACCCCGTAACCAGCAAACACATCCGTGGGCCAGTGTACACCTAAATACAGCCGACTTAAACCTACAGCGCCAATCAAAATAACGGCGAAACTATAGATGATGATGGCAAATTTTGGGTAATGGGAAGCGAGCAAATATGCTATAAAACCATACAATACCATTGAACCTAAGGCATGACCGCTGGGGTAGCTGTAAGACTTTTCCGTAATTAATTGCTCCCAAAGTTGCGGGCGTTGTTTGCTAAAAGCGAATTTCAAACTATAGCTGAGAACTGTAGCTCCAAGAACATGAAAACCAAATATTTTGGCTTCTTGGGGATACCTTTTCCACAATAGCGTAATAAACGTAACGCCGACGACAGTTACAAGTATGATCGGATCGCCTATTTTTGTAATACTAAGCATGATGCTATCCCATGTGGGATTAGCATACTGATGTATCCATAACAAAATGGCTTTATCAAAAGCAAAGGCTTCTTTCTCCCAAACTTCTTCTGAAAGTTGTGCTAAAAGATAAATAACTAATAAACAAGTAGCTAAACCGGTAACTCCAACGGTAGCAATCAGAGAAATCAAATGAGGATGTACGCGAGAAAACCAGAAGTCAATTAGTTTGCGGAGCAAATTTTGCATAATTATGCATGAAAAATAAAAGGTCTATAAGAAAAAATTGATATGGTTTTGGTGTAGCTATTTTGAAAATATATTTTTTTAATATTTTCTTAAGTTTGGAAATTACTGTAAGACTAAGGGTAATGATTAGTCGTTTTATCAAAGGATATTAAACTTATACCATAACTAGAATTCTACTATTTTTTATTCCTAACTTCGTGTTTATATCTCTCGATGAGTAACCCTAGTCTTCAAGACAGATAAACGATCCCCTTATTTTTCTTAAACTTAAATTACTAATAGATTAAATTTGAGTTAATGATTAAATATGAATATTTGCCCTTGTTGTTCTAACCTGTTATTACGTCATATTGCTCAAGGTAGAACTTATTGGTTATGCATCCATTGTCGTCAGGAAATGCCAAATTTCAGGCTGGAGTTAGCTGTAAGTACATGTGGTAGTACTAAACCTAAATCTGAGTTAGTTGCACCTCTTTTAAGGATAAGAGAAGAGGAGGAGAAATGGAAAGTGTGGGGTGTGGGGAAAGTCCCAACAGTTATAAAGGAGATTTGAAAGCAGGATTTATATAAAAAATACTTTTTTTACTGTATGAAAGATACATCTGTCAGTGTCAGCACACCTGCATTCAGTAAAGTTCATATTTGAAGAAAACCTTGAATTTAAAGAGCCAATCTCTATCAGTTTGTTCGATTTAGCAAAACTAACTCAGCAACTGCTACAGCTATTTCTGTCGGGTCGATAGGTTTAGATAGATGTAGATCAAACCCAGCATTGAGAGTCTTTTGTTTATCTTCTTCTTGGGCGTAAGCGGTTAAAGCGACCGTCGCGAATGGTAGGCGCGTTTTATTTCCCTGAAGTTTAGCTTCGTTCTCCCCCAACCGTTGACGAATTTTACTTATTAGATCATAACCATCTTCTTCTGGCATAGCTATATCGCTAATTAAAATATCCGGAGGCTGGTGATCGAATGCTTCCAAAGCTTCTCTAACTCCACTTGTGGAAGTAACTGTTGCACCGCATTGTTCCAACACTATCGTCACAAACTCACGAGAATCATCCTCATCTTCTACTAAGAGTATATTTAAATTACTCAGATCTGGAAACTCATTTAAGGGATCTGCTAACAAAAACGGCTGTTCCTTACTGCTAGTATCGCTGGTAACTGGTAGGGGTAACTTTACGGTAAATGTACTGCCTTTGCCTTTACCAGGACTCTCAGCGAACACTTCTCCTCCGTGCCCTTCCACTATGTAGCGCACAATTGCTAACCCCAATCCCAAGCCGCTATATTTGCGTTTGGAAGTCCCCTCTACCTGATTGAAACGATCAAAGATATAGGGAATATACTTCGCTTCAATTCCTATCCCCGTATCAATAACTCGGATTTGAGCGTAACTTTGGATTTCTTCGAGATTAATATTAACCGTACCTCCAATTGGTGTAAATTTGATTGCATTAACTAGTAAATTCCATATAACTTGTTGCAAGCGAGAAAAATCGCCATAAATATTTTCTAAGTCTGAATTTTTCTCAAATCTTAAATTTATTCTTTTGGCACGAGCAGATAAAGACACCGTATCTAATGCGACATTAATTACTTTCCCTAGGTCAATTGGTGCAACTTGCAATTCTAATTTACCGCGAATAATTCGCGAAACATCCAGTAAATCATCAATCAATTGAGCCTGAGTTTTGGAATTACGTTTAATAATTTCCAGACCGCGAGCCATTTGTTTTGGGCCGATTTTAGGGCGGTTAATAATTTGCACCCACCCAAGAATTGCATTCAGTGGAGTCCGTAATTCATGAGAAAGTGTAGCTAAGAATTCGTCTTTAATGCGGTTGGCTGCTTCTGCCTCGGCGCGAGCTTCTTGTTCGCGCTCCAGAAGTTGGTTGCGCTCAATTTCTGCTTGTTTCTGCTGCGTTATGTCTTCAATTACGCCTTCATAGTAAAGTAATTCACCCCATTCACTACGAATTGCTTGAGCGCTATGACGCACCCAAATTAACTCATTATTCCAGCGACGAAGCTGAACTTCATCACTTTTGAGAATCCCAACCGTATCAAGTTTGGCTTTCCATTCAAGGTAGATTGTGGGGTCGACATAAAAATCTATTCTTTGATTTCGTAATAATTCTTCTTGCCCGTCCTGATAGCCAAGCAATTTAATCAAAGTCGAGTTTGCTTCTAAAACTGTTCCGGTTGGGGTAAGACGATACAAACCAATAGGTACACCTTCAAATAAAAGGCGGTAACGCTTTTCTAACTCTAATCTTGCTTTTCGCTCTTGCTCTCGTTCCCAGATAGAACGGACAGTGATTGCTAACCTTGTATAGTGTTTGGGCGACTTAATTATATAATCATCCAAACCCAACTTCATTGCTTCGACAGCAATTTCTTCATTACCCGTTCCAGTAAACATAACTACCGGACAGTCAGGGTATTTTTTTTTAATTGTTCGTAATATATCGAGTCCTGTTGTCCAGCGAAGTTGATAGTCTGTAATGACAAAGTTAAAATTTTTCTGCTCTAGTACTTGGGCAAATTCTCTACTATTACTTACTTGAGTTGTCTTTACTTGGAAGAATTGCTCTTTTAACTCCCGTAATGCCAACATGCGGTCATTTGGGTTATCGTCAATTAGCAACGCTCTCAGATTTTCACCTACCATAAATGTTTTCCAAAATCTGTCCAGTTGCGTGGCAAAAATTGCTATTTTTCTTAAATTTTTGTTTAGAGCCTCAGAGGTGATTTATAAAGTAGGCATTAATGAGCGAGAGCAATAAAGTATAACCCGAAGAGCGTCTATTTTTTAGGGCTTGAGTACCTGAAATACCAGAGTTCTAAAATTAATTCTTTACCTGCCAGGGTTCGAGCGGACTTAATAAATCAGCTTTAAAGCTAATAAATAGATTATACAATTTAGTGTTAAGGGAGAGAAGTCCTACACCTAAATTACGACGAGTGGTAGTTATACTTGGTGGCAGTGCTTACGTCTGGCTGAGATAAAAGTGAAAATACAAGCCTGGAATATTAAGCCTGAGATATAAGATATTAATTAAATTTATAAACCAATATTAAAAATCTCATTTGAGTTTTGAAAGTATACTAAAGTTCAAAAGGTTATAGCGCAAAACTGGAAAAAAAATACATATATTGGGGTATTTTAAGGATTCCAGCCATTGGACAACAACGGCTTTTCATTTAAATTAAACCAATATTTATCTACTTGGGTTATTAATTCAACTAACTTAGTAAAACCAACAGGTTTAACCAGATAAGAATTAACTCCTAGATCGTAGGCTCGGACAATATCTGGGTTTTCGCGGGAAGCTGTAAGTATAATTACTATAATACGTTTCAGTTCGGGCTGTTGTCGCAACCACTTGAGAACTTCTAAGCCGTGGCGTCGGGGAAGCTTTAAATCTAGCAATATTAAAGTTGGCATCGGGTAGCGTTCGCAATCTGCATAAGGTTCCCCTCTACTAAGATAAGCAATCGCTGCTTCTCCATCGGGGACAATTTCGATGTGATTTTTTAATTTAGCTTGTTTAAATGCTCTTTTAATTAAAAGCACATCATTGGAATTATCTTCCACAAGTAATATTGAGGAAAGGTGGGAACTCATGCTTCCTTGGAACTAGTCTTTTAGACTAGGATTTATTTTAAATTTTTATTACTAATTATTTATTGATAATTTACAAATTCTACAAAAAGTAAAGTTTTTTTTTACCTTTGTGTATGGATCTATCTATTAGAAACTATTCTTTAGGAATAAATACACGATTTGGAGCTTCTATCCAAAAACGGCTACCTTGACCAAGCTCGGATTCTACACCAGCACAACCGCCAAGTCTTTCCATACCTTTACTAACAATCGCTAAACCTATTCCCGTCCCAGGATAAGTTTCACTACCATGTAAGCGTTCAAAAACATGGAATATTTGTTCTTGATGACGTTTGCTAATTCCGATACCTTTATCTTCTACCCAGAGACGGACTTTATTATTGCGTTCTTCGCTCCAGATTCGGATCGCAGGTTGCTTGTGGGGAGCAACAAATTTAATGGCGTTAGAGATCAAATTACTGATTACTTGGGTTAAAACTATACTACTGCCGTAAACTTCTCCTAATGCTTTGCAGACAGTAATTTGTGCTTGTTTTTCTTCAATTTCTGCTTCTAGTGAATCGACTGCTTGTGCAACTATTTGTGATAGTCTAGTAGGACCCAAATGCAAATCAGCTCGACTCAAACGACTATAGGCTAGCAAGTCTTGAATAAGTTTATCCATTTGCCTAGCGGAATCGACTAATCTTTGAGCATATTCAATACCCAAATCATCGAGGTTCTCTGCATAATCTTCTAAGATTGCTGTTGCAAAACCTTCCAATGCTCGTAAGGGCGCTCTGAGATCGTGAGAAACTGTGTAAGTAAAAGCTTCTAACTCTTGATTAACTTCCTCTAATTGCGCAGTGCGTTCGGCTACTCGCTGTTCTAGTTTCTTAGTATAATGCTGTATTTCTTGATAGAGACGAGCCTGATATACTGCGATCGCAACTTGGTCGCAAACTTCACAAGCAATATCTAATTCTTCGTGGGTTAAAACTTGAGAGTCATCTAGCCACAAGTTTAGAGTACCTAGCAAATCATCTCCAATTCGCAAAGGAAAGCTGAGAAAATTATATAGTCCTTCCGAACGTAAATTCTGAATCTGGGATGAAGCGGGTATCATGGAAAGGTTACCCGTTACATAATCATTTTCATCTTGCTGCAATTTCTGAATAATATTTGAAAGTGCCTGCAGTTCTATTTCATAACCCGTACCGGCGATGTGTTCGCCAGTTCCTTTAGTCATTAGTATTTTTGCGGTCTGAGCTTTGATATCGAATGTATTAATAGTTACGCGAGCACAAGGTAATATCTGTCCAAGTTTATGAATCGCAATAGCCGCAATTTCATTTGGTTTTTGTTGTTTTATCACTCCTCGATCCAATTCATGTAAATTTCGCAAACGTTGTATGGATTTGCGTAATGCTGCTTCTAATTGCTTGCGTGAAGTAATGTCTTCTAGCACAGAAATAAAGTATTTAGGTTCACCTATTGCGTTCCTAACCAGAGAAACAGTTAAATTTCCCCAAACGACCCCTCCATATTGGCGGATATAACGCTTTTCAATTGAGTATGAGGGTATTTCACCTCTTAAGGTTTGCTGAAAGCATTCCAAGTCAGCTTTGAGATCGTCGGGATAGGTAACATCCTGAAAAGTTTTTGATAGAAGTTCGGCGCGACTATAGCCGATAATTTCGCAAATTTTCTGGTTGGCTCGTAACCATCTTCCATCGGATGCAATGTGAGCAATACCCACTGCAGCTTGCTCAAAAGTGGCGCGAAATCTTTCCTCACTTTCTCTTAATTCTACTTCTGCTTGCTTCCGCCAAGTATTATCTAACACAAAGAAAAAACCACGAGAACTATTATCTCCAATAGAACAACCACCAATTACTACGGAAACACGACTACCATCTTTACGGAAATATTCTTTTTCAAATGAATTCAGAAAGCCATTAGCTTTTACTTCGGCGATACTGCGATTATCTGCTTCTCGGTATTCTGTTGGGGTAATTTCGCGCCAACTAATTAATCCAGAATGGAATTCTTCAGGTTCATATCCTAAAAGTTTACATAGGGCGGAATTACCATCTATGATTTTTTCACCCGACCACATTCCGATACCAATCATGTTGGATTCAAAGATATGGCGAAAGCGGGCTTCGCTCTCGCGGAGAGCTTTTTCTGATAAGTTACGTTCTCTAATTTCCGTGCGCAACACTTCATTTGTATGCCGTAACTGTGCTGTTCTTTGCTGTACCTGCATTTCCAATTCATCTTGAGCGCAAAGGAGAGCTTCTTCGGTTTGCTTGCGCTCAGTAATATCAACGTTAGCACTGAAGATTTTTACTACTTCACCACGCTCGTCCTTTATTACTTCCCCTCGAGAAAGCACATGTCTGATTGAACCATCAGGACGTCTAACCCGTAATTCTATTTCTTCATAGATACCGTTGAATATTGCTCGTTCGATTAATTCTTTAACTCGGAAGCAATCTTGGGGATGAATCAAAAATAATAGTTCAACATAACTTATTTCCGATTCATTAGGTTCGAGACCACAAATCCGATAAATTTCTTCCGATAGAGTACTTTTATAAGTTGCTACGTCAAATTCCCAAGTCCCCACGCGAGCAACTTTTTGAGCGGCTAATAATTTAGCTTCATTGTCACGAAGTCTCATTTGCACGTCGACAGATTCTGTAATTTCTCGCGCTATCATTAAAGCCGCATTAACATTATTAGCTTTATCTCTTATCGGACTAAATTTCATTTCATAGTAACGTTTCTTAGAATTGGTCGCGATGAATTCTTCTGTAATACTGAAGCTCTCACCACTGAGCGCGCGACCCCAGTACGTAGCAGCTAAGTTTTGTCGTTTGGGAATGTGAGCAAGCAAATCAAGTACGTTTACTCCCAACTGATGTTTTCTAGCAAAAAGTTGCTCAAAGTCTTGCTGCATTCTAGAATTTGCAGCGATAAACTTATATTCAGTATCTATTACAGCGATCGCATCGCTAGTTTCACCTAAATACTTACTAAAAAATTGATGTAAATCAGCTACGCTAATCTCTGTTTCTTGAAAAACCCGATCATTTGGCGCGTCGCTTTCTTGTGTGGGTTGCAAATTCAATGCAGTTGCACTTCGTTTTATTTTGAGTGCAAAATAAAGCAAAGTGCAAATGAACAGAAATAAGTTCGCTACTGTGGTAAGCATCGACATCCTCGAATGGATTTCTCGAAGTTGTTACAAGCAGAAATAAGATTAATTCGTTCTAGATACGAAGGAATCAAACTTCCTGCAAGTGCTCGTACATTAATTCTACGATCGTTGCCAATACCTGGAACATATCTCTTCTTTTCCTGAAAAGATGTGTAATTAATATAAATCTTTAATTGTGGATCTTAAATTTGTGGCGTTAAAGACCGGGTCCGGGGAAAAAACTATGTATTGTAAAGAGTACGTTTTGCAATACTTACAAGTTGAGTACGCCTTATATCATCGCTTTAGAATAATGGAGCGCAATGTAATATAACTCAACTCCAAAAATATTTGTATGGGTCCAACGATCGCTCATCAAGCTTAAATTAAGCACATTGAACCGTAAAATGAGAAAAGATTTTGGGTTTTTTACAAAAATCTTCTTTTTTTCAGATTTTTGTCACAAGATTGTCACTATCGGTGCTTTAAAGTTATATCAAGTCAAACGAAAAACAAAAACCCCCTTCCCTCCCCACATCTACATTAAACGTAGAAGTGGGGGTTTTTTTTTAATTTTTATGAAGTAACTGACTCGAACCCTTGATTTTACAGATTTACAACTACTCAATTCTGATTTATCACTCCTGTAGAGACGTAGCATGCTACGTCTCTACGAATTCTGACTCCTGACTTCTGACTTCTGACTTCTGACTTCTGACTCCTGACTTCTGACTCCTGACTCCTGACTCCTGACTCCTGACTCCTGACTTCTGACTCCTGACTCCTGACTTCTGACTCCTGACTCCTGACTTCTGACTCCTGACTCCTGACTCCTGACTCCTGACTCCTGACTTCTTCTTCAAACCAATAAATCATCTACTGCTGCAGTGAAACCTCGAAGTACTCGTTGAGTGTAGATAATTTCACCAGAAGTAAAAACTAGCTGTTGAGATGATGTGGTGACAATAATCCACCGATTTTCTGGGAAGATTAACCATACTTCCTCAGAACCACTGTGCAAGTACATTTGAGCTTTAGCAATTACTTCCTCTGCTAAATCTGTAAGGGAAACAATCTCAGCGATCAACGGAAAACTTTGGGGAAATATATCTGGTTCGCCATAATGTTTTAATAATTGCGGCGTTAGGTAAGCTATAGATGGCTGCCATTCTTCACCGTCAGCAATACATGGTACATCTGTATATACTTGTCCGCGTTGTTGATGGGAATCATTAAAGTTTCGCCAGTGATAGTAAATATTTCCTTGAATACGGCGCTGTTTAAGGGTTATAACCTTAGAATCAACAAATTCTTGATGTACTACCTGAGTAGGATCTAGTTCTTCTTCGAATCCTTCCTCAAGTTGCTCCGAATTAATTTCATTTAATTGATTGAAGTTATCTGAACGATCTAAATTATCTAAATTTTGTATTTCCTCAAGAGGATTGCGCATCCATTTTTCTAAAGAGAATTCTTCGGAAGTTATTGAAGAATTTTTCATGTTTTCTTCTTCTCCTACTAAGGTATAGGGATTAGGAATAGGTTTGATAAACTAAGTATTAAAACTTGGGTTTTAGGTATAATATTTTAATTTTAAAATTTAATATACGTATTTCACCCATTCCCAGCTCTTAGTTTTTAGTCCCCAATCCTTTGTTTCTAGTTCCCGCTCCCCTATTTGTCTTTAGAAATTTATCCCCAGTACTTTCTCTTGAGAACTCGACATTGAGAGTTATATCTTGAGAATTCTATTTTTAAAGATTTCCCATTGTTAATTTAATTTTTTCAACTTGCTTGATAGCTCGCATTTTTTTAAACAGGTTAATTGCTTTATTAAAATCATCTCGACTTTTGGCGATCGCCCCAATTTGTTTGTAAGTTAATGCTCGTTGAAAGTAAGCTTCTGCTAAATCATATCTAGCGCCAATTTCAGCGAAGGCATTAATAGCTTTTTCGTGAAACTCTAGCGCTTTGAAATAGTCTTTTCTATCCCGATATAACTGTGCTAAACCACATTTAGCTTTACTTTTTGCTTGAGTATAGGGATTATCACTATATAATATAATCCGCTCAAGAAGCTTGAAGGATGTTTCAGTTTCTCCCAAACTTTTGTACGTTAGGGATAAATAATATAGCTTATATTCTCTACCCCATGAAGGAATTCCTTCCTCTGGTAAGCGCTTGTAAAGATAATTAGCAATATCATAAGCTTTGCGCCAATTTCCCTGATGTGAATTTAAGTATGCTAAATAAAACAAAGCTGAAGGCGCGTATTTTTCGTAATCATCTTGTTTGGCTATTTTAACTACCCGCAGTAAGGTTTTTTCGGCTGCTTCTAATTCCCACAAACCAATCTGACTCAATCCAATAGTTGATAAACAGTTGACTTCTATGAGTTGTAGTTTATTCAAAGTATCAGTGCTAACGTTTGAGGTACTTTGTAAGTAGTTTTTAAGTAGCTGTTGGGATTTTTCGCAATATTTGATTACGAGATCGAGATTACCTGAAAAAAAACTAATTTTACCTAAAGTACGATAAAGTCTGGCGCTACGATAACCAGGATCGAGTTTATTTATTATATTAACAACTGCTGTTTTCAGTTGTTCGAGTAATCCACGTTTATAAAATGACCTTGCTAAGGATTCTTGGATTCCCCATTGATTGATCCTGGGTTTGATAATGACATCAGCAGCTCGTTCAAAGTCTGCGATTGTTACGTAGTGATGGTAAGCTTGCAAAGCTTTGAGAGCATCAGCTGTATGTTTAATGGTGACTACACTGTTAGTCCAGTAAGTTGCAGCTCGTCGATGAGCTATTTCCCAGTCACTGCTAGTTTGCAACCTGGTAATAGCTTCTGCAAGAATTACTGGGTGTAACCAATGTCTTCCTTTACGGCATTCTACTAAAGACCTGTCACAAAGACGATTTACTACTCTACGACGCTTTGAGAGAGGAACATCCCATAACAAACACAAAAGTCCTTCAATGTTAACAAAAGGTACATCTTCATCTTGATAGCGGTAACAACCCAAGCGATACAACAGACGATATGCTTCGGGATCGATTTTTTCTAAGCGGTTAAACTGACTAACAACTAAGTTTTCTAATTCCTGCTCAATCAATAAATCGTCCTTTGTCGAATTCCAGTAAGCATCAATATTTTTCTCAAAATCAGTTATGACAGCACCGCTAATGATTTTCATTGCTTTGGCGTTACCACCATAAGCTTTGCACATTTCACTCAATGCTGGAGAGTCACTATTAATTTTGCGACTAGAGAAGAATTGCTTCCAAGCTTGACTATCTAAACCTTTGAGAGTGTATGAGTTTACATCGATTCCAGACTCGCATAGACGTTCTCGACTAGTAATCAAGGTTAGTGAGTTGACACTAGGGTCTGCTAATGTTTGCAATAAATAAAAATAAGAACGTCGAGATTTAATTAACCTTCCATGTTTGTCTAAAGCTGACTCGAGGTTATCAATCAGAATACAAATTTTTTTCTCTCCGTTTTGGAGCTTGCGCTTGAGTCTTTGTAAGTTTATCCACAATTCCCGTCCTGGTTCTTCATGAAAATCCCTCCGCAACCATTCTTCTAGTAAGCTTTCTACAGAAATAATGTGATGGGGTTCTGTAGGCATCCATAATACTAAAAAATCAAAGCCGTGAGTTTTGAAGTACCTGCGTGCTAGCTTCGTTTTTCCAATACCCCCTTCACCTTGAATAACAATGATTTTTGCTCCTTGATTAACTAAAACGTTAAGGTGAGCAATTGCGTCTTCACGACCGACAAAATCTGGGTCTAAGGGGATTTTTGGAGTTTGATAACGTTCGACAATATCTTCCCAACTTATGAGTCCTGCTGTTTGGCAGATTCTAATAAAAGTTTCGCGATTAATGGCTTCTCTAGCCCAAAATCGTTTTAAAGTTGCCTTTGAAGTCAATGCAGTTTCGTACCAAATTTTAGCTAATTTATTCCACCCCTTTCTACGTCTAGCTAGATCAACGGTTTCTAAACCCTGTGTAGATGCTTTCACAGAATCAGCCATACTGAACTTGTTGAATAACACACTATTTTTATGTTACATTTGAGCAGTTACTAGTAGGTCATAAATCATCTTTTTCTTTAATTTTTTAAAGAAAATTATGTCGTGCTTTTACGGACGGTAAAGGAAAATTTGTCGTGAAAAGGTGAATTTATACCAAAAATGAGATCTAAGCAGTAAAACGTAAAAAAATATAACAAACTAGTATAAAAAAATATTATACCAAAATGGCTCTGGGGATCGTAAAAATCGCATCAATGATAACTGAGCCCAAGAAATGAGCCAAAAAATGAACCGAACAAGTAATTTTTGTCTGTCACTATTAAATATATGAATGGTTCAAGCTACAAGAACCTTATTCAAATTTGAAAGAGGCTGGAGCGATGAATTCACCAAATTGCGATAATCGTGAATGCGATCGGGGTTATTGTCCATTTATGGCAGATCCTTTAGATGCTTACAGACAAGTGTGTGTGAAATGTGGACAAGATTACTCTTTCCGCAAGTATAGACTTAATACTTTTTTACTATTGGGAGCGTTGATTAGTTGCATAATATTATTAGTGAATAATCATTCTCAAATAACCGAACCGCAACGCGAAATGCAACCCGCGATTCAAGAACTACAATCAATTTCTTAGAGTCAGTAAACTTGATTTAAGTAGCCTTAATTTAAACCGCTTCGAGTTCTAGCTAATCTAAGTAAGTAAAGTAAACCTAAAGAGCTAAAATTCAGGTTTAAAGAGCATTCATTCCTATTTTCTGGCTTCTGTTAGCAAAATGATGCAGCGCAGTTTTGGGGGTTTCCCCTATGAGTAATACTAAGTCCGGGTTAATTATCCCTTTTCAGAATCAGAGAGGGAAGTGTGGGAAGTGTGGGAGAAAATCCCAAAAGATATAAAGAAAGGGGTTTTAAAAATCGGATTTGGTATAACTGCATAAAGAAGCGGTGCGCTACCGCGCACAATTCAGAATTCTAACTTCTGACTCCTGTCTCTTAAATTCTGCGATAAGAGTAATAATTCAGCTTAATACAGGAAATTATCGCGATTTTAATTAGAAACTCAGGGTCTATCGAATACTCATCTATCTTGAAATAGAATCATGAAAACTAGCACTAGCGAACATAGCTTTTTTTTCATATGGACTTCCAGATTTCTCAAATATTTCCTTCTTGGAAGTGTTGGTTTTGCAATTTCCTATGTAATTGCTGCAGGCTTTAGTGTTCCGCTCACTTCCGTTCCAATATTTTGGTTCTTGATAAACTTGTTCTGGCGTTTGGGAATTACAATTCTCTTACTGATGGGAATTGCAATCCTGTTTGAATCTTGTCGTTAATAATGACAAACAAGAACAGAATTAAATCCTAATTGTCAACTTCTCAATTTTTTAAGCTTTCAACTTCTCAAAGTCTCAATTTCTCAAAGTCTAAATTTCTTAAAGTCTAAAATTCTCAAACTGTCAACTTCTCAATTTCTCAAAGTCTAAAATTCTCAAATTCTAAAATTTTCAAACTGTCAACTTCTCAATTTCTCAAAGTCTAAAATTCTCAAATTCTAAAATTTTCAAACTGTCAACTTCTCAATTTCTCAAAGTCTAAAATTCTCAAAGTCTCAATTTCTCAAAGTCTTAATTTCCCAAAGTCTAACTTTTTCAAACTGTCAACTTCTCAATTTCTCCAATTCTAAAATTCTCAAACTTTTGAAATCTTGAACGATCAAAGCCTCCAAGTCTCAAAGTCTCAAATCAAAATCAACAGATTTTAGCTTGCTCTTACCATAAATGCTGAAAAACAAACAGCATTGGTTTGAGCAACAAGAATGGACACATGGTACTAGCGTACTGGAAATGAATGATTAATGAATATGCATATCAGAGAAAATTTTAGTTTATTGAAATCATTATTAAAATTTCTATAGCTAGAGGCGTTCGATTGAACGCCTCTAATATATTTATGTATGTAATGTTAATTTAAATTTAACTCACTGGTAAATCCTCTATATTTGTGCTAGGAGTGCGTATATCTTCAACTAAAGCCTGAATTTCTGCTGGTGGTTCTGGAGTGAAACGGGAAACAACCACAGTTACAAGCAAGTTAATTACCATACCAACCGTACCTATACCTTCGGCTGAAACTCCGAAAAACCAAGGTGACATACCGCCAAATTTAACACCAATAATATAAGTTGCAGTGAAAATTAAACCTGCAAGCATTCCAGCGATCGCACCTTCTTTGTTGGTACGCTTATCAAAAATTCCCAACACTATTACTGGGAAGAAACTAGCTGCAGCTAAACCAAAAGCAAAAGCAACAACTTGAGCCACAAAGCCAGGAGGATTGATCCCAAAGTACCCAGCCACAATTAAGGATAGTCCAATCGTGATTCTACCTACAAGCAAACGTTTAGCTTCCGAAGCACCTGGATTTATCATCCGATAATAAACATCATGGGCGATAGAACTAGAAATCACTAAGAGTAAACCCGATGCTGTGGATAATGCTGCAGCTAGACCTCCTGCTGCAACCAGAGCTACGACCCAGGGAGGTAATTGAGCGACCTCAGGAGTAGAAAGTACAATAATATCTCGGTGAACATCAAGTTCGTTTGTTTGTTTGTCTGGGGTGAATTGAAGACGTCCATCGCCATTTTTATCCTCAAATTTGAGTAATTCGACGTTTTCCCATTTGTTTACCCAGTCTAGTTTGCGTACCTCTTCAATGGTACGGTTATTCAAAGAATCAATTAAGTTGTAGCGGGCAAACATTGAAAGAGCTGGGGCAGTAGTATAAAGAATGGCAATAAATAATAACGCCCATGCTGCTGAATAGCGTGCCGAACGAGCATCAGGAACCGTGTAAAACCTGACTATTACATGGGGCAAACCTGCCGTTCCCACCATTAAAGCAATAGTGATAAACAAAACATCCAACATAGATTTGTTGGTGAAAGGACTAGTGTAAGCACCAAAACCAAGGCTTTCGTGAATACCATTGAGGTCTTGAGCAATATTACTAAAAGTAAATCCCAGTTGGGGGATGGGGTTTCCGGTAAGTTTCCAAGAGATTGCAAATGCTGGGATCAAATAAGCAACAATTAAAACAAAATATTGGGCAACTTGCGTCCAAGTAATACCTTTCATCCCACCCAAAATTGAGAAAAAGCCGACAATTACCATACCGATAACTACACCCCTGGTAATATCAACTTGTAAGAAGCGGCTTAAAACAATTCCTACCCCTTGCATTTGTCCAGCAATATAGGTAAGAGAAACAAAAATAGCCGCCACAACGGCGACTAAACGAGCAACTTGAGAATAATAGCGATCGCCAACAAAGTCTGGAACTGTATATTTACCAAATTTGCGCAAGTAGGGAGCAAGCAACAGTGCTAATAGTACATAGCCTCCAGTCCAACCCATTAAGTAAATCGAACCGTCGTAACCTAAAAAAGAAATTAGCCCCGCCATGGAAATAAACGAAGCTGCGGACATCCAGTCAGCTGCTGTTGCTGCACCATTTGCAATTGCTGGTACCCCTTGTCCAGCGACAAAAAAACCTTTACTGTCTTTAACCCGCGATCTCCATCCAATGTAGAGGTACAGCAAAAAGGAAATTGCAACAAATAAAATCGTCCAAAATTCAACAGTCACTTTTCCTTATCTCCGGATATTATGTTTGCGGTCTAATTTATCCATTTGGAAGGCGTATATAAAAATTAACATCACAAATATTACAATTGAACCTTGCTGTGCCATCCAAAAACCGAAAGGTAGTCCAAAGAAAGAAATATTATTTAATTGTTCTACCAGCAAAATACTAAGAAGTAAGGAGACAATACCCCAAACTATTAAAAGATTGCGAATTAAAGCTGTATTTTTACGCCAATAAGAGCGGAGATTGTTTTTATTCATTGTTTTTTGTTGATAATTGGTAATGAGTAATAAGTAATGAGTAATAAGTAATGAGTAATGAGTAATGAGTAAATTTTTGCTCCTAACTCCTGACTCCTGACTCCTGACTCCTGACTCCTGACTCCTGACCCCTGACTTCTGACTCCTGACTTCTGACTTCTGACTCCTTACTTCTGAATTCTGACTCCTTACTTCTCAAATCACCGCAGGTTGTAACATTCCAATAGTTCCAGTATTGGCATCAATTTCTACTTCCAAACCTATGGGTAATGTAAGTATAGTTTCAATATGACCGATAGTTGCGCCAAACCAAGCTGGAATTTTCAATGGTTTAATGTGGTCTTGGATGACTTCTTCTAAAGTTAAAGAACCGTAGCCGTCACCAGGGTTACAACTACTACATTGTCCGAAAATAAAACCTGCAAGTTGGTCGAAAACACCTGCTAATTTTAAATGAGTCATCATTCGATCTATGCGATAAATATTTTCTTGGACGTCTTCTAAAAATAAAATTGCACCTTTAAAATCCGGTAGATAAGGCGAACCAACTAAAGCAGAAAGTACGGAAAGATTTCCACCAAAGAGCTTTCCTTTGGCTTTACCTGGAGTAATTGTTTGTATGCGGTACTTTACTTGCATTAAACGGTCGGAATCAGCAGCAGATTTCAAATTTGCAAAAGTTAAATCTTCACCTTTAAATAGAAGCCGACGAAAATATTCTGTTTGGGTCGAATTCCAAGAAGTTAAGCCATTGGGACCATGAAAAGTTACCAGGTTAGTTTTTGCATTGATTGCCAGAATTAAAGCCGTTAAATCGCTAAAACCAAGCAAAATCTTCGGATTTTTGCGAATCAATTCATAATCTAAATAAGGTAAAAGCCGACTACAGCCCCACCCCCCACGTATTGGTAAAATTGCAGCTATTGTGCGATCGCGAAAAAATTCATTGATATCAGATGCGCGCTGTCGATCTGTTCCTGCAAGGTAACCATATCTTTTCATGACATGGGGTGCTATACGGGGGACAAGACCTAAAGCTTTAACTACGTCTCGAACAATATCTAAATCTTCTTTGAGAAATATTGCACTAGCAGGACTAACAATTCCTACAACGGAGCCAGGTTTTAAACGTTTAGGTTTTAAAGGCGAACTTAAGGTAGGCGAACCTACTGCATCCGCCGACTGTAAGTAAGAAGATAAAATACAAGTAGTGGTAGCGGCAACTGAACCAACTATAAAATTTCGACGGTCGATCATTTGATATTATGCTGCTAGGCAAGGGTGTAATGTTTTTCACCATGGAGCAATAGTACTCAAAATCTCAACCAAAGGCGATACATTGAAAGATTTTGTGATTATTGGGGATTATTAGTGATGGGTAATAAGTAATGAGTAATGTTAGCGCAAGCGGGGCGCGCAAGCGCACAGTAATGAGTAAGGTAACAGGTAAAATGAGAGCGAGCGAGATTTTGTAAACTCTGCAGTTAAGTTATATTTAAGATTGCTAGCAAAATATTTGAAGCATTTTTATTCGGCTTATATCCTACACTAAATTAAAAGTTATGGTGTGGGATATAAGCCTTTCCAGCTAAGCTTTTGTCTGTACAAAAAAATATATAACTCCAACTTTAACGTATCTCATATCATTTATCTGGAGGCGATATTAAAATGACCTGAGTTAAGAATGACACTTTATCTCACCTCCAGGGATACAAGCTTTGTTTGATTATAATGTTTGACGCAGCCATTTCAGAATCGCTCTAGCAATAGCTTCTCCTCCACGAGTACTCCAATCTTTGGTGTTGGGAACTGGTACGTGGATAAAGTACAATTCTGCTAGTACTGACACTCTGACATTTGTATCCTCAGCACCATTCAAGACACTTAATTTTTCGCGAGAATTTCTACCATTAGCAATGCGATCGCGAATTCCGAGTTCCTTCGCAATTTCCGCACTCATCAGGGATGATAGCTCTAAATCTTCAATATCTCCTTTAATGTGGTGTACGAGAACTTCTGCTCCCTGAGCATTTTCATCAGCGCTGTTATGGTGGATAGAACAAAAAACATCGTAATCAGCAGCAACTTTACCTATATCGTAAAGACCCTTACCGTTAATTCCACCAAAATCTGTAATTACACAAGGTACTCCCGCTTCGTCAAGTAGACTTTTAGCAGCTTTAGCAGCTATCCAATTCAAATCATATTCATATACACCATTAACTCCAACTGCTCCTGGTTCCCATGTTTTGGGATTCTTACCATGTCCTACTTCGAGTATCACACCTTTTTTCTTCCAAATAGGTTTTTCCATAAGTGAAGAATCGGCATTTTCTAAAAGTTTTTGAGCGTGTGGAATCAGCTTCAAAACTTTACTGATATATTTTTCTTTTCTGAGTCTTGAAAATTCTGTTCCGTCAAATGGTCCATCGATATAACCTGCAAAAGCAATGAAACGAATGAAGTCTTCAGGGGTTGCACTATTATTACGCCAACCCGAATAGACTGGTCTATCAATAAAAATCCAATAACCTTTAACTGCATCTTCTAATGTTGCAAACTTGCAATAAATATCTATTCCATCATGAGCTTTATATTCAACTGGTAAAGCAATGTGAATCTCCTGACGATACTTCATTCCGAATGGGTTAGCGTGTAATTTGAATAATTCTGATTTACCCCAACCGGATTCCAAGATAGCTTGAGCCAATTGAGCTACCTTGAGATGTGCAAACTCTATATTTGTAGAGGCTAAAACTTTTACAAAATCATTCCATTTAAACATTTGATATTCCTCAATAAAGTAACAAAATTAATCAATAAATCAACCGGCTTCCGATTACTCCAATAACCTAGAATTACCGGGTAAAAGTAAGCTCCTGTTGTAGAGATGTTGTGTATAACATCTCTACAGAATTTTGGGAGAAATGAACTACGAACAGCAAAAGATTATTTGAGTAAATCATCTCCTGCAATAATGGTTGTCATAAACTTATAGTTACGATTGCTTTGATAGCGCCAGTCTTGTTTAATCAATCTCATGAAATCACGATGACCCTTGCGAGTACGCCCTACTAAACAGCCAGCACTGGCATAGCTGATATTGTTACGGGGATAGTCATATCCATAGTGCTGATTGATGTAAAAAGAACCAGTATGTAGCTTGTCACCTGTGCGAATCATGTCTTTATTAAAGTCTCTGTGAACAGTAATATCAGACACCTGAATGAGTGCTTCATGGGGTTCAGCATTACCGTGAGTTCCCACTCGCCATGCTTTGTATTGTCCAAATTTGATTCTGGCTGCACCCTTGGAATTCATTGGATTATAGGTATAGTATTTGCCAGGTTCGGTTGTTGCTTCCCAAATGCTGATAATTTTGGGAGTTCTACTGACCACTTGAATAACTAGTCGTAAATCGTTGAAGCTATTAGGTCTATCAGAATTAAGCGTTCCATCTGGATTCATTCCTTCAACATAGATAATGTTGTATTCACCAGTTTTTCTATCAACGTGATAGCCTTTTGCTAACATATACTTAATAATGCGACTAGCCAAATCTTTATTCAGGTTTAGTTCTCTTTGTGGTAACTCATCAGGGTGTGTTTCAATTAGTTTTTTAGCGGTATCGGGTCCCAAAAATCCCGATTCGTTGCACTTCATTAATTCTTGAAATTCTCGAAGTGCTGATGCAGATATTGGTCCAAATTTACCATCTGCTGGAGGTGCAAGAAGTTTGTGCCAAATCAGAATTTCTTGAATATGCTTGGCTAATTCTTTATCGGCTGCTACTGTTTCCAGACCGTATTCTAGTTTTTGACTATAGAATTCTTGTAGTTTCATTGTTTTTTGCTTTAATTATTTTTTGGTTTAATGAAGTTAACAAATTTTGAGGTTTGATAATCAGTGGGATAAATTTGTTTTTAGGGAAAGAAATAATTACCATTTCATGCTTTAACTTTTCCCTGTTGTTATTATTTATAGGACTTACGCAAAATTAACGTAATTGCGTCATTACGTTAGCGCAGCGTTTCCTTTAGGAAAAGCGATAGCGACGTAATCGCAAAAACTCTGAGATTGCTTTCCTACACTGTGTTTCGGTCGCAATGACAAATCTATGTCCTACGGACACGCTGTGCTAACGTTGCGTAAGTCCTGATTTAAATTTTGGAATTTCAACAGGGAAATTTAATTTGATAATTATGTATTTGCTTCTAGTTCCTTTCTTCCCGCTGCTGCGATAGATTCTAGAACTTCGCACATTGCTTCTAAATCATCTACTTGACCATCAACTAAATCGAAGGCAATTAACATCAATTCTCTACGAAGTTTACGAGATATTTTCATGGTGATACTCCGTTCATATTAATAAGAAAATATATTTGCGTCATCAAGTAATTGGATAAAACATGAGTTATAAAAGAAAATCATGTTTGTTTAACTTGCTGACATTTTTATGATGATTTATATTTCATGAATCAACCAGATACAGTTCTATCTCAGTTTTTAAATCACTAGAAACAGTTTGATAAATAATAATGAGCTAATACTGGGCTAATACTGAGAAAAATTGGTATAAAAAATAATTGTTTTTCGGGTTATACTTTTTAGGTAAACAAGTTATTTAAAGTAGGGAAGTACACAGTGCTTACTCTGAAAGCTTCTCCGAAAGGATTAGCAAAAATTAAGAAGGCTAGAGAGAAAAAAGGATGGACAATTGAAAATCCCCAGTGGCTTGTTGCAGCAAGTAAATTATTACAACCAGAGATTAAATGGGAAGAGTTCGGTCCTTATGCTGATGGAGTGTCTCGTGCTACTTTTAAACGGTTTTTGCAAGGAAAAGAATATATAAAGTTAGACGCTTTCAAAGCTTTTTGTCAGGTACTAGGATTAGATTGGGAAGAAGTTACTGAATTAGAAATTGAGAATACTGAATCTTCTCCTTTTTACGTGATTCGAGAACCTTACGAATCCCAATGTTATGAAGAGATAAAAAAACCTGGAGCTTTAATACGTATCAAAGCACCTGAGCAGATGGGTAAAACCCTATTGCTAGAAAGAATTCTTGATACTGCTAGAGAGGAAGGTTATCAAGCAAGAAAATTAGATTTCCAGCAAGCAGATAGTCAAATATTGAGTGATTATCAAGATTTTTTACAATGGTTTTGCGTTAATTTAACCGACATATTTGACCTAGAAGACCATTTAGACGAGTATTGGAAACCTAGGTATGGAATTAACAGAAACTGTACTCGTTACTTTCAGAAATATATACTGACAGAAATTCAAAATCCCCTAGTGCTGGGATTAGATAATTTGGATGTGGTATTTGAGCAACCAGCAATATTTACTGATTTTTGTCGTTTATTAAGAGCTTGGAACGACCAAAGTAAGCAAAGTGACCATATTGGTGAACTTTGGAAAAAAATGCGGTTGGTACTTGTACATTCTACGGAAGTATATGGTGGGATGGATATTAACTCTTCTCCCTTAGCTGGTGTGGGTTTACCTTTTGAGTTATTGGAATTTACCCCAGAACAAGTACGTTATTTAGCAAAGCAATACGAGTTGCATTGGGATGTATCTGTTGTTGAAGATTTGACAGCAATGTTGGGAGGACATCCAGCGTTAATATGCAGAGCTTTTGATTCTGTTAAAAATCAAAATTTGACCCTTGAAAAACTATTAACAATGGCTCCTACAGACGGGGGAATATTTCAAAATCATTTAGGAAAACATTTCCAAACTTTAAGAAAATATCCCCAACTTGCAAATGCATTATTAATGAGCGTAAATTCATCAAAACCTGTAGATATAGCTCCGGAACTAGCGTTTAAGTTACACAAAATGGGGTTAGTAAAACTACAAGGGAATTATGTCACACCACGCTGTAATTTATATCGTCAATATTTCAGCAGTCGTTTAACTTTGTCTTAAAAGATTTAAGTTTATTTATCAACACTACAATCAAAAAATTTTAGGTATGGCTTACGAATATAGATTTTCGGGGACTTTACCAGAAGATTCTTCTACTTATATTAAAAGACCAGCAGACGATAACCTTTATAAAAGTCTCAAAGCAGGAAAATTTTGTTATGTCTTGAATTCACGTCAGACAGGTAAATCAAGTTTGCGCGTACAGACAATGCGTAGACTACAAAAAGATGAAATAATTTGTGTCAGCATAGACCTTTCCATGTTTGATACTTATTTTTCTTCACCAGAACAATGGTATGCTGATTTTATTGATACTTTGATAGAAAAAGTTAATTTAGATTTTGATTTAGATACTTGGTTAGATGAACAAAAAAATATTTCTCCCATTAGACAACTAAGTAAGTTTATTGAAGGGATATTGCTACAAATAATAAATCAAAATATTGTAATTTTTATCGATGAAATTGATAGTATTCTTAGTTTAAAATTTCCCTGCGATGACTTTTTCGCTTTTATCCGTGGATGCTATAACCTGCGTGCAGATAATCCGATTTATAATCGTCTAACTTTTTGTTTGCTAGGAGTTGCAACACCCAGAGATTTGATTGCGGATAGAAAACGTACACCATTTAATATTGGCCAAGCAATTGAATTGACTCCTTTTAGTTTAGAAGAAGTTACTTCTTCATCTTTAATTAAAGGATTGTTAGGAAAAGTAGAGAATCCAAAAGCAGTATTAAAACAAATATGGTACTGGACAAATGGTCAGCCATTTTTGACACAAAAATTATGTAATTTGATTGTCAATAATATTTCTGATAATAGTGGAATTTTAGAGGAACATAGAGTGAGTGAAATTATCAATAATTTGATTATTGATAATTGGGAGTATCAAGACGAACCAGAACATTTAAGAACTATTAGAGACAGGATTTTGAAAGATGAAAGCTCTTCTAGTATATTGCTAGGAATTTATCAAAGAATTTTACAAAATGGAGAAGTTGCAAGAAATAATAGTCCCGAACAATTTGAATTATGTTTATCGGGGTTAGTTATTAAATGTAATGGTAGTTTGAAAATTTATAATCGTATTTATAAACATATTTTTAATTTGAGTTGGGTTGATAAGCAATTAGCAAATCTCAGACCTTATTCAGAATCTTTTAATAGATGGTTAGCATCGGGTTACAAAGATGAATCCCGCTTATTAAGAGGACAAGCGTTGCAGGTTGCTTTAAATTGGTCAAGAAATAAAAATCTTAGCATCATTGACTATAAGTTTTTAGCAGCAAGCCAAGCATACGAAAACAAAGAAGTAAAAGAAGCAGGAAAAAAAGCTCAAGAAGTTTTGCTACAAGCAAATAAAAAAGCTAATCGACGGAGTAAAATTGGAGTTCTATTTTTATCTTTTTCCATAATGATTTCTGCTTTATTTGTCAACTCAGCAGAACAAAATAGAAAAGCAATCCTTGAGTTCAACACTATACAATCATTAGGAAATCTTGCGTCACATTTATTCGCTTATCGGCAAATAGAAGCTTTGAAATCTGCTATACAAGCTGGGGACAAATTACAAAAACTAACCAAAGATATTCATTCCTTTGAGAGTTATCCAGTTAGTAGTCCTATTTCAGCTTTACAACATATATTAGATAATATTCAGGAACGCAATCAATTAAAACATCAAGAGAATACAGGGGAAGTAAACAGCGTCAGCATTAGTCCTAATGGCAAATATATTGTTACTGCTTCTACAGACACAACTGCTCAGTTATGGGATAGAAATGGTAAAAAATTAGCTCTACTTAAACATAAAGAAAAAGAAGGTGTAGTGTTTAGAGCCAATTTTAGTCCTGATAACAAATACATTATTACTGCTTCTACTGATACAACGGCTAAAATATGGGACTTATTTGGTAGTGAAATTGGGACACTCAAACATGAGCAAAATTATAAAGTAAGCAGAGCTATTTTTAGTCCTGATGGTAAACGCATTGTTACTGTCTCATATGAGAATAAATACGACTATGAATCAACCTATAAAATTACCTCCTGGAATTCACAGAATTATAAAAAAAAATCGTCACTTTCACTTCTACAGAAAAAAGATGAACAAATAAAGGTAATTGACGTTGTATTTCCCCTTAATCGATTAGTAATTGTCACAACTTCAAAAAAAGGTAATGTTCAATTATTAGATGAGCAAGGTAAACTTATCCAAGAATTAATTGGTCATAAAGATGAAGTTAAAAGTGTTGATTTTAGTAAAAATAGTCAGTTAATTGCAACTGCATCTGGGGATAAAACTGTTCGTCTATGGAAGTGGGATCCAAACCGGAAATTACAAAAGGATTTTATTCAAGAATTGGAAGGACATACTAGTATAGTTAATGGTGTTTCCTTTAGTCGCAATGGTCAGTACATTGCTACAGCTTCCAGTGACAATACCGTTCGCTTATGGAAGAAAGATGATGATCAGGAATTATATACGAGTAAAGAAGTATTAAGAGGACATACAAAATGGGTATATGGTGTTGTCTTTACACCTGATAACAAACATATTATTAGTGCATCACATGACACGACTGCAAGAATATGGGAATTATTTAAAAATAAGCCAAAAAATATTTTCCAAAAGATTGACAGTCAAATATTTACTGTTGCTTTTGGTGGTCCCAATGGAGAAATAATTGCTACTGGATCAGCTAATGGTAAAGTCTACTTATGGAATAAAAATAGGAAGTTGATTAGGGAATGGCAAATTCCAGAATCGCCAATGACAAAAAAAACGCCATCAGTTTACACCATTGCTTTTAGTCCTGATGGAAATCAAATTGCTACCGGTTCAAGCGATAGTAAGATTCGTTTATGGGACTTAGAAGGGAAATTGGTTAAAGTCTTAAATGGTCATGATAACCAAGTTTTGAGTATTGCATTTAGTCCTGATGGAAAAAGAATTGTAACTGGTTCTAGGGATAATAATATTCATTTATGGGATAACAACGGTAATCTCCTCAAACAAATAAAAAAACATACAGACTGGGTAGAAAGTGTTGCATTTAGTCCTGATGGAAAACAATTTATAACTAGTTCTCGCGATAAAACTGCTCATTTGTGGAATAAAGATGGTGAATTTATCAAAGTATTAGAAGGATACAAAGACTGGGTAGTAAGTCTAGCGTTTAGTCCTGATGGAAACTACATCGCTGCAGCTTCCCGCGATGGTAATATCCGTTTGTGGGATAAGAATGGTAAATTTATCAAAGCATTAGAAATCTACCAATATGGCATTAAAGATATTGCTTTCATTCCTAATAACGGACAGTTACTTGCAGTAGCTTATTATGATGGCACCGTTCGCTTGTGGGATAAAGACAGTAATTTTATGCGACAAGAATTGGTAGGACATGGTGACCAGATACATAGTATTGCATTTAGTCCTGACGGTAAACAAATCGTTACTGGTTCCCGTGATGGTACTGCTCGTCTGTGGTCTGTGGTTAGTTTAGAGCAACTAATTAATGATGGTTGTATTTGGCTTCAAGATTATTTTGTTACCCACCCTGAAGAATTGAAAAGACTTAAAGTTTGCCATCAATATATTAAATAAAATTTAATGGACTTACAAAAAAAAAGACATTTGCAAGAATGATTATCATTATTTGGGTTAATTGTCTACTGAATGTCCTTTAAATTGGTTGCTTAACTGGAATAATTGAAACGTATACTTTCCTGAGAAGTTGTCGCCTTTCATGTCCTGATACGGTTTGCTAGGTTGCATGAATTGATGCACCTTCAAAAGAAATAGCGATTTTATTAATTACCAATTACAAACAACAATAAATCGAGATTTCTCTAAACTTAATTTATATTTGATGACAAACTATTTCGAATACGGTTGGTAATTAAGTACTTTCTTGGTAAGAATAGAGAATGGGTAGCTTTGGATAAGCAAATAAGTCCAAATATTTTAATTTTTAACATTTATGCTGAATGTTTGTCTTCAATTCACTGTTTGCTTGCCTTGCTACTCTTACCGGCGATGTCCTGTTTTACCTCATACCCTTGTCATTCGCCGGACTTTTAGTTTAATCTCGAACCAATGGTGTAGCAATAGGTGCTGCTATGTCTGATTTTCATGCTTCTAAAGAAAAAGATCGATCTTTGGAGCAAGCTCTAACGAATAAAATCATTGATGACTATTTTGAGCATTCGGAAAGTTGGCTTCGGGCTATCTTAAGAATGTGTTTTTTTTCTCTAGCTCATTTAAAAGCAGAACCGGTATTCGTGGTCGAATGTCCTAATCAAGCAGTTGCAAAACGACTGAGTCGAAAAACTTATCCTTTTCGCGGAATTGTCTACTACTTGACTGATGACTTCGATGCTGATGACCGTTGTTTATTTTGCTATAAAGACCCAAGCAAGGAAACTTGGAAATGTTTCGATACCAGTGCAAACACCTGGAAAACTCTGACTAATCTGCAAGCATCTAAAGCTCAAACTGATGGATGATAACCCATCCTTTTACTGTTTTGACCGATAGCTAATCAAAAATTTATGAAGTTTTGGAGTATCAAGAAGGGATGAGGGTAATGGATAGGTTTTTATTACCAATTACCTGTTACCCATTACCCATTATCTATTCCTTAAATTTTTCAATGCTCAATCTTCCAATAATTTAATTATCCTCTGCAAAACTTGTTGTTTTTCCCGCTCGGTGATTTCTGGCTGAGAATTATTCAATGTATCGGGATTGATCCAAATATCTGCATATTCGATATTAACGCAATTAGATGCAATAGTATCAATCCATTTTCTGGGGTCGAATCTATCATTTTTAGTTATGTCATCTAATATTTGCTCAATTACTGTTTCTGCTTCCATCCGAATAAAATCTGAACTACGACCTGAAAGTTCTACTTGAAAAGGTAAACCTTCTGTGTGACGCTTGACTGTCCAACCATCCCAGTGTCTTAATATTTTACTTACAACTCTTTCATCTGTTGGTCTACCCCACCATACCCAAATTTCTTTTTCAAACAAATTTAAATATGCTCCACTGCATACTTTCTCTTCATCTGGAATTGCTACTGGGTCACAACTTTGAAGGAGTTCAAATAAACTTGAACCGGTGGAAAGTAACTCAGTAAGATAATTATCAAATCTATAATCTAAAATCAGTTCTGGATGATATTTAACTGTGAGAAGAGTCTCAGTACAATCGGTTTTGCTATTTTCCAACCAACCTCGATAATTTTTCCAGTGATAATAATCAATATCTGTTTGTACTTGCGAAATATCTATTCTTAAATATTGGGCTATATCAATAATTCCCTGTTCAGCCCAGCGAATTCCCCAACCTTCCCAATTTAACTGGAGCAGGGAAATGAAATATTTACGAACTGCTGGATACTCATAACCATCACCACCCCAAAATATCAGCTGTTTCTCATGAGTATCTACGAGTACTGCACCTTCACACCATAGGTCATCCAATAAGGTTTCTACAGGTTGCAAAGACTTAATATAGTCAATGGTAATTTGGGGACCATAAAAAATATCTTTGGGAATAGAAATTGCACCCCAATGAGAATAGTAAATGTTTATTTCCCTGTTTTGGATAATAACGAAATTGGATCTGTGTCCCATATAACCTCACCCTTAGACATTACAAGTTACAACTTGATTTATGGCGTTTCAGCGAACAAAAACTCCTCACTGATACTTAAACAGTCCATACTGTGAAGAAACCTAGCGAAGTTTAGTCTCGCCAAAACCAAAGTATAGTACTAATGAACTATAGTCAAGTAGCAAGGTTATTTGATGCTTGTTAGTCTTGACAGCTATAAGTATAAGAGGGTATTAAGAAAGCGTCATCCTTGTTGTTAAGGTTATTTCCTAATCAAAAAATTTACTGCTACAAATACTTTTACAATCAATGGGGAAGAAGTATGGGATAAGTTTATCTCAATCAACTAATCTTATTGATTAAGTTATAAATATTACTTAGTGATGCATTGTTCTCTGGTGGTTTGTTTCTCACCGAAGTCAGAAATATTGAAACTAGTGGAGGGGTAAATCCTCCTTAACCCCTCTACAAGCAAATTAAATTTCTACAAGCAACTAGAACTTTAAAACTGGGGACTCATTAGTAAAATTTGCCTAACTATAATTACCAGCGCGATCGCAATTGTTAAAACTAGGGTAATTTTTCCACCAGGAGCAAGAATTTGATGGTCGTTATTTGAATCGCGATCAGTTTCCCGTTGTTTCCAACTCATCAACGCTGGAAGAATTCCCCCTAAAATTGAGATACTAAAACTTCCTGCATAATCTAGAGCACCAAAAAATATGTTGGGATTAATTAGTGATAAACTCATCGGCGGAAACATCACCAATGAGATTACTGGTAAACGGGGAACGGGCTGATTAATCTCAAACAAATTCATGTCTTGGAAAAAATCCCGTAAACCAAAGAAAAAGCCAATAAAAGAAGTTACGATCGCAAACTCTGAAAATACAGGAATTAGTACTCCCAAAATATTCTGTGCTCCATGGGTGTAGAGGAACTGTAAGGGGTCGAAAACTGTTTCCCCCGAGGAAATATTCTCCACGATTTGAGGACTAATACTTCCTAAAATTACAGCATTCCATACCAAGAACATAACTAGAGGGATCGAAGAGCCAATAACAATTGACTTGCGAATCTTTTGTATATCCCCTTCCAATTGGCTAACGATGACTGGTACGACGCTATGAAAAAACATCGCCACCAACATTACGGAAACAGCCCCAGGTAAAGCTCGCCAATCTTGAAATAAGAAACGTACTGGGTGAATCTGCGTTCCCTCTAGAAAAACTAGCCCTAAAAAGGAGAAAACAACAATAACAACAAAGATACTATTTAACTTCTCTACAAATCTGTCTCTTGCAAGATACAAAATGCTACCAAAAAGCGAGGTAAACATTATTGCTCCTACCCACGTCGGTAAAGCCCCATCCATACCCAATAAGTGAGAGGCTCCACCCAAGAGAATATCACCACCACGAGCTATATATGCTACTAACAAACTGTAATGAAAGAATAAGAACGCACCCCCAGCCAACCTACCAGTAAATGTACCCAGTGTACCTTCAACTATTGACAAGAAGCCTAAATTCGGACGTCCTTCTACACGCATCCTATTTAAGGTGACCTCTGCAATTAAAAGACCCGAGATCAATACATATAGCCAAACTGCAAATAACAGTGCCGTAGATGGAACTATACCACTTGGTAAAGTGACCGCTGGTAACGCCAAAATTCCTGCCCCAACTGTATTCCCTGCAAGCAAAGCCGCACTTCCAAAAACACTACCGGGGTGATGTTTTAGTTGGTTACCATCCTTTTCTAAATGAGAAAATAGACGAGTAACTTTTGGTTCATCAGACTGGATATTAGTTTTTATTTGGGTCATGCTAGGGTAAGTGTATTTTTCCAACCAGAAATTAACTTATGTAAATCATTTTAACAAAAAGTTTTTAATAATTGTTAAGTCGAAAGGAATAACTAAGTTTCTTCCTTAATGTATGAATAAAAATATTTATCCTCTTTCCTTTCACCTTATTCGTTATAGCATATCTATTTATTTGGAATATTATGTGTCTGTGACACAGCTTATAATGCTTATTAACTTTGTTAATAAATAACAAAAAATTACTAAATTGCCCATTACTAATTACTAAATAATCCCACTTCCTTTAGATGTCAATTTCTATTCGTCTGCTCAAAGAAAGCGAACTAATGCAAGCTAACTATATTTTTCGGGTTGCTTTTGGTAAATTTGTTAAACATCCAATTCCGGAGAATTATGGTAGCGATCTAAACTATATGAATCGTTGGTATAACAATCCAGAAGCAGCATTTGCAGCAGAAATTGATGGACAAATAGTAGGAGTTAATATAGCTACTAATTGGGGTAGTTTTGGACTATTTGGTCCCCTTATTGTACATCCAGATTTTTGGGAGCAAGGTATTGGGAAAAAATTAATTGAACCTGCGATCGCATGCTTTGAATCTTGGAACATTAAACAAGCAGGATTTTGTACATTTGCTAACAGCCCTAAGCATTTGTGCTTATATCAAAAATTTGGTTTTTACCCCCGTTTTCTGATTGCATTTACTTCCAAACAACCTCAACCTTACCAACAAGCTTTGCAAAGAATTAAATATTCTCAATTAAGTAATTTGGAGCAAATGGAATCTCTCCAAAGTTGTTATGAATTAACAGATACAATTTACGATAATTTGGATGTTAGAAGTGAAATAACTACAGTAAACAGCAAAAATTTAGGCGATACTATTCTGCTTTGGGGTAATGATACCTTGTTAGGTTTTGCAATTTGTCACTGTGGAGAAAATACAGAAGCAGGTAAAGATACTTGTTACGTGAAGTTTGCAGCTGTGCGTCCAGGTAAAGAGACTGAGCAGTGGTTCGAGCAACTCTTACGAGAGTGTGAAAAATTTGCTATGGAACAAAAACTATCTCGTTTAATTTGTGGAATGAGTACGGAACGCGATCGCGCCTATAAAAAAATACTTGCTCTTGGTTTTAAAATTGATAGATTAGCTGTGGCTATGCATAAACCAAATCAACCTGCTTACAATCGCTCTGATGTCTTTGTTATTGATGATTGGCGTTGAGAGATACATTTGGTTGTTATATGTCAATACGGTTCAGTTAAGGTTGAACCATAATTATTTTGGGCATGTAGAGACGTTGCATGCAACGTCTATAGCAACCGATTTAGTCTTATCTGAACCGTATTGTGTTATATGTCTGCATAAAGTAAAAATAATGTAGCTTTATTGCGGTGATTTTGAAATTTTCGTCCTCTATACTCAGAGGTGCAATATACGATCTGAGAAAATCCTATAGTGTCTTTACCTCCATCTAAATTTTCCACTATAAATTCAAATCGCAAAGCAGGTGCTCTCAAACGTTTGCGTACTCTAAGTCGTATTTTAGATCGTGGGATCGTAATTCCGGGAACAGGTATTAGTCTTGGTCTGGATCCGATTATAGGATTGCTGCTACCTGTAGGTGGTGATATCTTGGGGCTTTTACTTTCTGCTTATATTGTTGTGGAAGCCTTACGTTTAGGTGCTTCTACTGAAATAGTAGCTAAAATGCTTCTAAATATTATTTTAGATACCCTAATCGGAGTAATACCAGTTTTAGGAGACGTGTTTGATTTTATCTAGAGAGCTAACGAATATAATCTTAAGCTACTTGAAGAACACTTGCAGTAACGCACCATTCCAAACTTTAGAATTACAGGTTATTAAATTCTTATTCTTAAAGTGGTACGCGAATCTATTGTAGAAAACTTTGTTATGTAATATTTAGAAATTCAGTTTAACGATTCAGTATGATGTAAGATATGCTCTGTGGGGGAGATACACTGATCAAATCCTATTATGTCCTTACCTCCATCAAAATTTTCCACTATAGACCCAAATAGTAAAGCAGGCGCTCTCAAACGCTTGCGTGCTCTAAGTCGTATTTTAGATAGTGCGATCGTAATTCCGGGAACAGGTATTGGTCTTGGTTTGGATCCGATTATAGGACTACTACCCGTAGGTGGTGATTTCCTAGGAATTTTACTTTCCGCTTATATTGTTGTAGAAGCTGCACGTTTGGGTGCTCCTGCTGGAATGCTAGCTAAGATGGTCCTGAATATTATTTTAGATGCCCTAATCGGGGCAGTACCAGTTTTGGGGGATCTGTTTGATTTTACCTGGAGAGCTAACGACTATAATCTCAAGTTAGTTGAAGAACATTTACAGTTTCCCGGTCGCAAAAGGGATCGTAACGTATGGTTTATTGTAATGTTGGTAGCTGGCTTATTACTTCTCACTATCGGTTTAGTTTCCTTAACAGTAATGATAACTAGCTTTTTGGTAGGATTATTTACAGGCAAATAAAGCACACACAATAGATTATTTTTTTAAATAAATGCAAGATTGGTGGCAAAAAACCTTTCCCAAAGGTAGACAATACTTAACGATTACTGATGCTAGTGGCTATCCCATGCAAGTAGCTTACGGAGAAAAAGGAGTAGGGAAGCCACTAATTTTATTACATGGTATTGGTAGTTGGAGCTACAACTGGCGTAAAAGTATTGAGCCATTGTCCCAACATTTTCGGGTAATTTGCTTTGATGCTAAAGGTTTTGGCTTTTCGGAAAAACCCCAAGATCGTCGAGAGGTTGAAGGTCACCAAGCGATTGAATTTGAGCGCATTATTAAGGAATTATGTGACGAACCAGCGACGGTAGTTGCAGAATCTTTAGGAGCGTTGATTGCTTTAGCGCTTGCTCAAGAGCATCCTCAAATTATTGGGCGATTAGTGGTGGTGAATGTCCCAATCTTTACAGAAGCTTTGCCTCATTGGGGCATGAGATTATTTTCCCACACCCCATTAGAAGTAGTTCAAATAATAGATCGTTTGCGTTTGACGTATTTATTCGCACCCCTGATTAGAGAAGTTATGGCGATTGAACGACGTGAGGTGCTGTTTGACCCATCAATATTAACTCCTGAGGATATTTATTGGATAACTTATCCGTTTATTGAATTTCCCGGGACTTTAACCAAAGCAGCTGAAGAACTACAAATAGCAGATCGAGAAATCAAAAATTGTAAGTTCAACAAAACTGGTTTATTAAGCAAGATACAAAATAACCTAAACTCTGTAGATTGTCCCACATTAATATTGTGGGGAGAGCAAGATAGTTGGTTTCCTATTGCTCATGGTTATAAGTTAAATCAATGTTTACCTAACTCTCAGTTGAAAGTTTTAAGAAATTGTCGTCACGATGCTTCATCAGGTGCTTCTGAGGTCGTTAATGAAGAAATTATTGAATTTTTAATGGGAACTGATTTTATTTAATCGAATCTTATTTTCTAAAAAAAAGACGTTGCATGACAACGTCTAAATCTTATGAGTCAAACATAATTTATTTCAAATTTTATTGTTCATAAAAATCATAAATATTAGACAGTATTAATGAATAAAAAAAAAGGTGGGAGGAAGCATATCAATCGCTTTCAAACTCCCACCCTGACATTTGTCGCTGAAGCGTAGAGAATTTATATAAACCATGCTGTACTTTATTTTGGGGGCTAACGTGTGGGTCAAGAACAGCATTCGTATATATTTGATATTCTCATCGCGGCAAATGTCAAACCTGATTATTGTTTTACAATTATCTAAATTTTAGTATTTAGATGATTTTGTGACTAATCTTTATTTTTGAGAAAGGTAGACAATGTATCAACTATTTATTGAAATGGTGTGATACACCCTGACAACAACACCCTTGAAGTCGTTTATCTTTATATAAGATATCCTGCCAATTTTGGTTGAGGTTGCCATTTTGGCAACTTTATCTATAAAAATAAAAACTGTAATTAAAGCAGCAAAAACAAAGTAATTATTAGTGCTTGTAAGTAGTTTTTATTGTTTTTATATTAATATTTAATATTTAATTAATGGTATTTTCTCGGAATAATAATTATTTATTCTGGTGTTCAAGTAGAGAAATCGTTTTCATGTAAGGATAGATGCCATTATTTAGTATTGGATGGGATCGATTCCTCATTCACATGAATGAGCTTATTCAAAATATGGAAAAGAAGAGATTAAGTCTCAGGATGTCTGAGAAAAGATTAAATAAGTTACGGGCTTATGCGGCGGATAGAGATAAGACTATTACATCTTTGGTCGAAGACTGGATCGACTCACTTCTCAAAAGGAGATAGACAAAAACAGCGCTATCCTCTCTCCTCTATCGGCTAAAGGCTGATTTTGTCGGAGGATGCACCGTTTTTGTCCCGGCATTCCTCCGCACACCTAATTGAGTACAATTTAGGTGTAGGACTCCTGCTCGGTTAAAGTTGAGTTATAGGTAGATGGAAAGGAATTTTTCTATTTGTAATTCTTTCGTGTCTATAATTTTTTAGATCTCGATCCGAGCAAAATGTCAAACAAGCAATCCAAACAAATCATTATTGTCGGTGCAGGACCTGGCGGTTTAGCCACAGCCATGAGGTTAGCTCATTTGGGCTACAAGGTACAGATTTTCGAAGCAGCAGATCGAGTCGGTGGTAGAATGCGCGGCTTTAATGACGGAGCTTATGGATTTGATACTGGACCAACAATTTTACAAGTACCCCGTTTGTACGAAGATTTATTCGCAGATTCGGGGTTAAAGTTATCTGATTATATTAGCTTTAAACGTTTAGAACCCAATACTCGGATTTGCTTTTGGGATAATACTCAACTCGATCTAACATCCGATTTGGATGCTTTCAAAACCCAACTAGCAGCGATGCGTCCCGATCTACCCGCAGCTTTTGAACGTTGGTATGAAGAACATATTCGCAAATACGATGCTAGTTATGACGCTTATTTGGGTACTCCACCGCGTTCTATCTTAGGTTATTTACGGCTTGATGAAATTCTTGCTGCAATACCGTTTCGTCCTTGGGAAAGTTTATATCAGCATTGTTGGCGCTTTTTTCAAGATGATCGCTTAGTTTATGCTTTGAGCTACCCTTCCAAATATTTGGGAATGCATCCAACTCTTTCCCCAAGCGTTTTTAGTTTGATTCCTTATTTGGAATTTGCTGATGGAGTATGGCATCCTGAAGGAGGTTTTCGCAATCTTGCAGCTGCGATGGGTAAAGCTGCAACAGATCTAGGTGTCACCATTAATTTACAAAGTCCTATTAAACAAGTTTGGATTGAAAATGGTCAGACTCGGGGTATTGAACTAAAAGAAGGAAACAAAATTCAAGCTGATGCGGTAGTGGTAAATGCAGATTTTGCTCATGCTGTGAAAAATATACTGCCAGATTCAGTCCGCGATCGCCGCTATACTGACAAAAAACTCGATCACATGCAATTTTCTTGTTCCACATTTATGTTGTATTTGGGAATAAATAAACGCTATGAAGATTTACCCCACCACCAAATTTATCTTTCCGAACACATTCGCAGACGACAAAAACCTTGGTTAGATGATTCGGCGCTAGATGAAACAAATCCTTCTTTTTATGTGTGTAATCCCAGCATCATCGATCCGGGTAACGCACCTGAAGGTCACAGCACCTTATATGTATTAGTCCCAATTCCCAATACTTCCCATAATGTAAATTGGGGAAGCAAACAAAAATCATATCGTGATTTCATTATCAACAGGATGCATCTATTGGGTTTCAAAGATGTAGAAAAACATATTGTAACCGAAACTTGTTATACAGCAGAAACTTGGGTCGATGACTATAAAGTTCATCTCGGTGCAGTTTTTAATCTCAGCCACAACTGGAATCAACTAGGTCCTTTCCGTCCTCCTATTCGTTCTCATAATACTAAAAGATTATACTGGGTTGGTGGTGCAGTCCATCCTGGTAGCGGACTGATTACAATTTTAGAATCTGCAAAAAGTGCGACGGTATTTATTGACAAAGATTTCTAAAAATAAAGATTCATAAAAATTCTGCGCTGGGCATATAGAATTAGCCATAGGGCATTTTACTCGCAGTATTTTCTGGCACGAAGTGACTAAAGAGATGCACTTAATTGTGTTTTTTAAGTGCATTTACTAATCTCTTTTTTTGTCTTTTGAGTCGCTAATTTCAGTATAAAAAATACATTAATCTATATACCGAACCAGCTTTTGAGTAGTGAGTTTGACGATTTTCCGCTGTTATTTACCTCTTATTGATTTCCTAACAAGTATTATGGTATTAAATATTACCCATAGGCTATAAATTCTACCGGATGTCGGAAACTTATACTTGGTGGGAGCATAAAAACTATAAGAAAAAATAGGATTATTGGAATTGCATTTAAATTCAGCGTTATTTACAAGTAAGTCTAATAACAGACAAATTGCAAAAGATTCTGCTCCCAAGCGGGGCTTATTTTGGGCGACTCGAACCCGCATTCTCGTGTGGTATGTTTTGACTATCACTATTATTTCTATTGTCTCAATCCCAATATTTCGCGAATTATTGTATATTCGCGTTGATGAGCGAGTTCGTAAGGACTTGGTCAAAAGAATACTTGTATTTAATACGTTGATAGAAAATGAAGCTAATACTTCGCTATCTGCATCAGATTTAGCAAAGCACCCAAATTTCAGCAAAAGTCAAGTTTTCGATCCTCGTTTTGTGCGTCCATCTTCCCATAAAGAACTAAAAAATTTTTTCGATCTATTTTTGAGCGAACAACTTCCAGAAGATGAAACATTTTTTATGACTTTCGTTGATGGAAAATTTTATAAATCAAATCCCCGAGGACGACCGGAAATTTTCGATAGAGATACAGTATTAATGCGTCGTTGGGCTAAATTAGTTAAACCAGAAAGAGGCGAGCAAGAATTAGCCGACCCCAAATTAGGTGGTCTAATCTACATAACTCAACCAGTAAAAATACGAGGTAAGAACTTAGGAGTATTTGTCATCGCTCACACTGTAGCTGACGAACGTCAAGAAACAATTGAAGCGACCACAGTTGTCGTTCAAGTGATGAGCGTGGTTATGTTAGGGGCTTTGATGCTTGCTTGGATTGCTTCTGGAAAGGTATTAGCTCCTTTACGTTCTTTAAGTACCACTGTGCGTTCTGTTAGTGAATCCGACTTAAGTCAACGGGTTCCAGTATATGGCAAAGATGAACTTGCAGATCTAGCAAGCACTTTCAATGACATGATGGATCGATTGGAAGCAGCTTTCACTACTCAACGTTATTTTATTAATGATGCAGGACAAGAACTACGAACCCCTATTACTATTATTCAGGCCTATTTGCAGCTAATATGTAATGACGCTCCGGAAGAAGTGGAAAAAAATGTCACGTTGGTATTCGATGAATTGGATCGAATGAGCTCAATTGTAGAAGATCTAATAATACTTGCGAAAGCGGAACGTCCAGACTTTTTAAATGTAGAAACAGTTGATGTGAGTAGTTTCAGCGAAGAATTATTTGCTAAGGCTCAAGCTTCGGGAGAACGTAATTGGCGCGTAGATCGAGTTGCCGTAGGAGATATTGTAGTAGATCCCGAACGGCTAACACAAGCTTTTATGAACCTGGTACAAAATGCAATCCAACATACAAAAAGTACTGATAAAATTACAATTGGTTCTTCAATTACTCAAAATACAGTAAAATTCTGGGTGCGCGATACGGGAGAAGGGATTGATGAGCAAGAGCACGAAAGGATTTTTGAACGCTTTGCTCGCGCGAGTAGTATTTATAATTCCCAAGGTACTGGGTTAGGATTATCTATTGTCAAGATTATTACAGAAGCTCATGATGGAAAGGTAATACTACATAGCAAGCTGGGAGAAGGTGCTAACTTCTGCATGGTTTTGCCAGTTGAGCCGATTAACTTAAAGTAAAGTAAAATTCTTGCTTATGCTGAGTTTGCTGTTACTGATAAAATTCCCAAAACTATCTACAAAAAGTAAATATTAAGTAATTTAGATTAAGTAACCGATCCAAATTTATAGTACTGGGTAATTTCGTAGCACCACGTAATAAGATTAGGAAATTTGTAAATTTGTAAATTCTATTTGTCATACGGACACGCCAAGCTAGAGTCTGCGGCGTCGGGAGATCCGCAAGGTGACAGCATGTCATATTTCGACTTTCGACTTGCGCGTAGCGCTATATCTTAAATATTATTCAAAATATTTCAAAATAAATCAAAATATTCACAATCAAAATGCCGATATCTGCCGCTAATAGACTACGAAAATTACTTGAAAGTCCAGAAATTTTGGTAATTCCGGGGGTATATGACTGTCTGAGCGCCAAACTAGTGGAACAGGTTGGTTTTGAAGTTGCTGCAACAAGTGGTTTTGGAATCGCTGCTTCGACTTTAGGATTACCAGATTACGGTTTTTTGAGTGCGACTGAAATGTTCTACAGTGTGGGAAGAATAGCCCAATCCATAAGTCTTCCCCTAATTGCTGATTTGGATACTGGCTATGGTAACGCCTTAAATGTCATGCGGACTGTTAGGGATGCTGTGCAATTGGGATTAGCGGGAGTAATTTTAGAGGATCAAGAATCTCCCAAAAAATGTGGGCATTTTGAAAACAAACGAGTAATATCTGAAACTGAACATGCGAATAAAATTCGTGCTGCAGTAGAAGCCCGTGCTGACAGCTGTTTGGTAGTGATTGCTCGCACAGACGCCCGCGCACCTTTGGGTCTCGAAGCTGCTATTTGTCGTGGGAAGGAATATATCAAAGCTGGAGCAGATGTATTATTTGTTGAAGCACCCCAGTCTAAAGATGAATTACAAAAGATTGCTGCAGCTTTTCCCAATGTACCTTTAGTAGCGAATATTGTTGAAGGTGGTAAAACTCCCCAACTCTCAGCTTCTGAGTTGCAAGAAATGGGTTTTAAAATAGTATTTTTCCCGTTATCTGGTTTATTAGCAGTCACAAAAACGATGACTGCTTGTCTGAGTCAGTTGAAAGCAGAAGGAACTACAGCGAATTTTCCCGATTTTATAAAATTCCAAGAATTCCAAGAATTAATTGGCGTCCCCAAATATTTGCAGCTAGAAAAACAGTTCGCTGTCACTGAGACAAACGATGAGTAACTTGAATCGGTACAGATGCATCACCTAGCTAGCATCGCTAGATTACGGCGGATTTTGAATTATTCCAACAATAAAATTCTTTTTTGCCGTAACCTAATCTACTTTATAATTTATCTATAAGAATACTCCAATAAATACTATTCATTTTTTCTATCGTCAAACAACAATTAAGTTGTAAGCTCTAATTTTTTAATAGTGATTTAATTGCTAATGGGAGCTTTGTGAGGTAATTAAAATTTACTTGTGCTAGAGCGAGATAAAACCGATCGCAAATAGCGCGTTAAGTAAGATGAAGCGAGTCTTTTCACATATTTATTTTAGTTAAATCTGAAGTGTAATGTATATTAATTTGCTTTAGATGTATATGTGATTGTTTCAAACAATAAACCTGAAAACTCTTATAAAGTGTGGATTTGAAAATTTATTACTTTGCTTAGTAAACACATTTTATTGTAATAATAAATCGATAAAATTCGAGTTCGGAAGGCTGATTTATTTGGCATATGAGCTCAACATCAAGTTACTATTCCTAATAGGTTATTTTTAACCATGCTTTTGAATCACTTAAACGTCCACTGTAACAAGTGGATGTTTTACTTTTTAGTTCCCTATTTTGATTGTCCGAACTAACATCAACAATTAAAGGTATTTAGCCATGGCAGTTCTCGATTTTAGCGAACAAGATCTGGTTGGAAATAATTTTGATGGTGATAATCTAAATGGTTCTACCTTTTTTAAGGCTACTTTAACTGATGTCTCATTTGTTGGCACTTTGCTTAGGGGAACTAACTTTGAAGAAACAAGTTGGTTAAACGTTAACGCAAGTAACGCCAACTTTAGACCCAATACAAACTTCCCAACAACAAATCTTTTTAAAGCAACATTAGAGAATGTTAATCTGAGTGGTGCTAACCTACGGGAAGCAAATCTATCAGAGATTAGTACTAACGGAATCGATTTATCTAACGCTAAATTACAGGACGCAAACTTATTCAAAGCCGAACTAAGCGGCGAACAGGAAAATCGACCAAATTTAACAGGGGCTAACTTTAGCAGAGCAAATTTAACTGAAGCCAATCTCAAAGCTGCAGACCTGACAGATGCTATTTTTACAGACGCAAACTTACAAGGAGCTAGCTTTGAAGCTAACATCATAGTTAACACAAACTTTACAGGGGTTGATTTTACGGGAGTTAGCTTCACAGATAATAATCTCAACAATTCTATTTTTGATAAGGCAAATCTCAGTGGCGTCCAATGGACTGATACCCTACCAGTAGGAGGACAAACTTCAACAAACTCCAGCTTTCGAGGTGCTGACTTAACTAACTTTAGTGCTGAAGATGTAAATCTTGGTGGTGCTGACTTCCGTGACTTTGACGCTAATACAAAAACTATCCTAGATGGTATTAGTTTGGCTGACTCCGTTCTCAACGGTGCTAACTTTACTGACGTTTCAGCGGAAGGTATCTTTCTGGAAAATGCAGATTTAACCGATGCTATCTTTAATGGAGCCGACCTGAGTAATGCAAATCTTAATAATGCGATCCTAACTGGAGCTAGTTTTACCGGAGGAGTTGAACTCGATAACGCTTTCCTAGAGGGAGTCGACTTAGGTGGAGTCGATCTCACGGGAGCCGATCTGACTGGAGCCAAATTAAAGGGTGCAAACCTCGCAGGAGCCGATCTGACTGGAGTCAATCTCAGTGGAGCTGACCTAACAGAGGTTAATTTAACTGGCGCTCAACTAGATGATGCGAATCTGCAAGACGCTATTTTAGAAAAAGCAAACTTAACAAATGCCATATTAAGTGATGGTGAAGACCCAGATACAATTGGTGCTGACCTGTCGGGGATCTCATTTGTTGATGGTATTGCAGTCAACGGTGACTTTATGAATGCTCTGCTTATTGATGCAAACCTGAGCAAAGCTGACTTCACTGGAGCTAACTTAAATGGAGCGGACTTGACTGGTGCAAATTTAACAGACACTATTCTTCCAGGTAATACAATTATTTGACTCCAATGAAAGTAGTCAGGACTTACGCAAGTGTCACAATTGGTGGTCGGTGCGTGACGCTATAAGTCTGATTCTTACGTTCAGATATTTTCACAGCGTCACACACCCTACAGGAAAAATATGCCAGTTGTGTAAGTCCTGGTAGTAATACTTTGATTTCTTTAACAGCCTTACCTTTATGAATTTAATAATCCCCCTAATTATTTTCTTAGAGGGGGATTTTTCTTAGAAGTATTTTTACTTATTCTCTAACTATTACTTAATTTCTTTGATACCTGTAAGTTACTCCACTAACAGCACCCATTAACAACCAAAAGATTGTATTGAGACGTAAATCGAAAAGACTAACATCAACGGTATTGAATAAAATTAACCCACCCAAAACCACAAGATAGCTAAAAAATATTAGCCGGTCTTCCTTTTGGTAGTTAATAAATTTGATAAATACTTTAATTCCTGCAACCAAAATCCAAATAATCAAACTGCAAAATATAATAGTTGCAGGTAAACCAGTTTCTGCAGATAGCATCAAAAATAAATTGTGGGGATGACCGAGCCATATTTGCATTTTGGCTTGATACAGTGCAGTAAAATTCCTTAATCCCCAACCAGTCCAAGGGCGCTCCTGAGTTAACGACCAAGCAAATCGCCATTGAGTAGTACGCATTAGCTCCACTGGTCTATCTGGATACATTTGGTCATTCAAACGCGCCCATAAAAATTCTGGTACAATCCGGCGAAAGAATTTGGCGATCGCTAAAGGTGCAAAAGCTGCTAATAATACAAAACTTGTAAATCCAGTTACAGCAGCAACTAAAATGCGCCAACCCCGATTAATTGCATAGACGAAACATGCTAACAGTGCTGTTACCCAAGCATTACGAGAATTAGTTAAAATTAATGCAACAAAATTAATAATGACTGCAATTGTTAGAAAAATAAAATTTGGCGAAATACGTCTTATTAACTCTGGTTTAACTTCTTTAAGATTTGAACTTTGAAGATTTGAACTTTGAAGATTTGAACTTTGAAGATTTAAACTTTGCAAATATTCTAACCACAAACCCAAACCCAAAATAAACACAATCGTCAAATAACCGGCAAATATGTTAGCGTACATAAATACCGAAGCCATACGTCCTACAGGATTTCCCCCTGCGATGATTGTCCATCCAAAAATATTTTCCCATTCTGCTGGGGTAGACCAACCAAAAAATAATTGTCCAAAACCAATCAAGACTATTGGTAAAGACGTAGTAACTAAGATCCAAGATAACTTTCGAAGTTGTATAGTCGTTTGAATTATAATTCCAAAGACCATAAATGCCAAAAAGAATGGCAACAAATTAAATAAGCCCAACACAGCCACTACTCGTTCTTGGGCGAAAATAGTTACAATTATTAAAATAATACCCAGCAGAGCAAAGCCCTGATTAATTGGGCGGTTTACAATCTTCTGAAATTGTCTTAATCCAGTCAATAGTGCCAAACCCAGGGTAACAGCTCCTAGAGTTGGAAACAAAGGTAACAGTAGTAATCCTAACTGAGTGCAATTCCAGGAGAACTGCAAACGAGGGTTTGGATGTCGAAAAGGGTTTTTTAAGCTAATTCCCAGCATTCTGTGCGCGTCAAACGAATTTGAGCTAAAGCAAATATAGTCGGAATTATACGACCATAATTAGTTGCGACCGCTCTCCAACCCAAATCCGCAAAAAACCACATCCACATAACCGGACCTAAAAAAGTTAATGTACTGCGAACAGCGCCATAACGAGCAGCACTCAGAGCCATTCCCCGGCGAGCCATATGCAAAGTGACATAATTATTAAATTGACTTACAGCAGCCGCAGAACCTTTAATCGCAGTTTGTCTGGCGATATGATAACTTGCAAAATGTGCAGCAAATTGACGGGCAATATGTTTGAGTAAAAATGGTTGTACCACAGAAGTTAAAGCAAGTGCGCTACCAGCTTTAAAAATCAAGCCTAAGGGGTCGCGTTGCAATGTCAAAGGTAAAGGTTCTTTGAGTTCCGACTGCGCCAAATGACGTTGGATGCGGAGTGTCATTTGCTGCTGCTCGCTCTTAGGTAATTTCCTCCATACTTTTCCTAGGAGGTGTAAAAATACTTCAGCTTCCAAATCAATGGTTGTTAGTTCAGTTGAATAAGGAATTTTCAGGTGCTTGCAGACCTGAATTATTGCTTCGCGGTAAGTTACTCGTTTGGTTTTTCCACGTAAAACAGTAATTCCATCTGCGGCTAAAAACCGGAAGCGTTCTTCAAGAGAATCTAACCAAGCTTTACGATCTTGGCTTTGGATTTCTATTGGTTCGGGTGTATTCACATAATCTAGAGGATTAAATTTACGACTGAACAAAATCGCGGTCAAATCCTGCAATTCCTCTTCAGTAGCTATTTCTAGAGCTGTCCTTAGTTCATCCAATTTGCCTTCCTCCACATCCTACAGCTTAAACCTGTACCTTATTCTACTATTTGGGAATTAGGTATTGGTGTTTGGTTATCAGGTAATAGATATTTGCTTGAAAATAGTTAGTCTAAGTTGTAAATCCGTTACATATCAAGTGAAGTCGCAGAATCTCCATCTAAAAATAAAGTTGCTTGGGGTTTTTGACGAAGAATAGAAGCCGGAAATTTTTTTGTAATTTCTCCAAATAACATTTGCTTTACAACTTCTGCTTTATGCTGTCCTGGTGCGAGACAAAGTATTTTTTTGGCAGAACAGATTGTAGGAATGGTCAAAGTAAAGGCATATTTTGGTACGCTTTCCAAATTAGGAAAATGCCCTTGGGTCACTTGTTGTTGATGATTTACAGTATCTAGCTTTACTAGTTTTACCATATAGGAATCTTGAAAGTCAGCAACTGATGGTTCGTTAAATGCTAGATGTCCATTTGCTCCCACCCCCAGCAAACATAAATCAATGGGTTGAGAATGGAGTAATTGAGTATAGCGATCGCACTCCTTTAAAGGTTCTAAGGTATCCCCTTCAATGTAATGAAATTTTTGTGGCTTAACTTTTTTCTCTAACTTCTCCCGCAAATAGCAGCGAAAGCTGGAAGAATGTTCAGCATTAATCCCTAGATATTCGTCTAAATGAAAACAAGTAATCCGCGACCAGTCAATATTATTTAAACTAGTCAGAGCATTTAAAAATTTAAGTTGAGAGTTACCTGTGGCAAATATTACTCTAGCTGTTTCCCTAACCTTGAGAGTACTATCTAAAGTTTTCTGAACTACTTGGGCTGCATCTTTTGCTAGTTCAGTATCAGAATTATAAACTCGTACATTTAACTCATTGATGCGAAAAAGTTTTTTAGCACTCGACATATTTCAATGTATAAATTATTTGCATTCTTTTTTGACACGTGCTGATAATCCAATTTTATATATGTTTGTCTAAAATACTGCAGTTATGATTACGAAGTGAAACAAGAAAATGTAAAATATCTAAAGATAATGTTTACTGTTGTTTACATTAACTGCTATTTAGCTCTTAAAAAGAAGGCATGTTAAGCGCAATTCTCTTCGATCTGGATGGAACAATCATCAACACAGACCCAATTCATTACCAGATTTGGCGGGATATTCTCCTCGAGTATGACGTAGAAATTGATGAAAAAATTTACAAATCTCGTTTTACTGGTAGGCTAAATCCAGAAATTATCAAAGATATGTTACCCAATTTATCACCGGAAGAAGGTGAGAAGTTGGCAGAGGAAAAAGAATCAAGATTTCGGAATAAAGCTCACGAACTCAAACCTATTGATGGTTTTTCTCGCTTAATCGCAATGACAGAAAAACACGATCTTAAGCGAGCACTAGTTACCAACGCACCGACCAAAAATGCTAGATTTATGCTCAATATTTTGGGGTTAGAAGAAATTTTTCATACTGTCGTAATTGCGGAACAAGAAGCAGCAGCAAAACCAGACCCCACACCATATCGAGTAGGTTTGGAAAGGTTAGGGGTTAGTCCCGAACATGCGATCGCCTTCGAGGATTCTCCCAGTGGAATTACTTCGGCGCTTGGTGCTGGAATCCGGACAATTGGTGTAGCTTCAACTGGCGAACCAATAAAAATGCTGGAAATGGGTGTATTTATGACTGTTTACGACTTCAATGATTTGACGATGTGGACGTTTCTTAATTCCCAGATTGGACTGGATCCCGTTGGAGTAAATATTTGACGATTGGTAATGAATAATAAGTAATGAGTAATGAGTAATAAGTAATGAGTAATGAGTAATGTTAGCGCCCAGCGGTAGCGTACCGGATCCGCAAGGTAGCGCAGCTATAGGTATTGCGGGGCGCGACAGCGCACAGTAGTGAGTAACGAGTAATTGGTAATTTGGTCTTCCCCATCCTCCCACACTCCCCACACTTTCCCAATCCCCAATCCCTAATCCCCAATACCTAGTAGTCCACCACATTAATTTTGATAGGTAAATTAAGGTTCGTAGTAGCGCTTTAGCGCTTTAATATCAAGACTTTGCCGGGGCTAAAGCCCAACTACAAACCCCTCAGAACTTATGTGGCGGAGTACTAGTCCCCAGTCTAATTCCCAATCCCCATCTGCGCTAGCTCTACAGCACCCCATAAAGGTGCGTCGTCTCCCAAGTTTGTTGGTAAAACTTCAAAATTTATCTCTGGTAGAGCAGTTTCTCGGGCTGTTTTTTGTAGAACTTCCCAGAAATAATTCCCTGCTTTTGTTACCCCACCACCCAATACAAATAGTTGGGGATTAATTACATTCGCTACATTACCAATAGCGACACCTAAAGCCCAAGCAGACCGAAATAAAAATTCTTGCGCTAACTTGTCCCCACGATTTGCGGCTTCGCTGATAATTTTGCCCGTTATTAAATCTAAGTTATTTTCTACTAAATTCCTCAATATTTCTGCTTTTTTTGGTTCCTTTCTCAATATTTCCTTTACGTCCTGCGCCATATAAGGACCAGAAGCTAACCTTTCCACACATCCCCGTTTCCCACATAAACATAAAGGTCCGTCAGGATCTACGATCGCATGTCCAATTTCACCAGCCATTCCTTCAAAACCGCGCCAGGGTTGACCATTTAGGATCCATCCACCACCAACACCGGTGCTGACAGTAATATAAAATAAACTGTTATGACCCTGACCCGCACCAAAACGATATTCTCCTAAAGCTGCAACATTTGCATCGTTATCTACGTTTGCATTAACACCAAATTTATCCTCAAGCAGTTGTTTTAAAGCTATGTTTTCCCAACCTTTGACATGATGGGAAAGTCTGACTGTGCCAGTATTTGCATCTACAGGTCCGCCAAAACTGACACCGATAACGTCGGGTTTTTGACCTTCCAATACCGAGTCGATTAATTCATACATTATGGTCAGGTCAGTATTAGCATCTGCGTTTGTAGGAGATAAGCGACGTTTGTAATTCAGCCACTCCTTTGAGGCATAACTGACTAATCCTGCAGCTAGCTTAGTACCACCAAAATCAAGCGCTAAAATATTTTTCACTTTTATATGGAAAATAGGCTTTACGCTCATACAAAAATAGCATGAATAAAAAACAGATACATTTCATCTTTGGCTTAAACTTCTTGAGTGCTTGGGAACACTGTCTAGGCTAATGTCGAAGCTTTAGTGACAGGCTCGCTCCTAAGGATTCACCCTACGCTATCACGAATCCTAAGAGTGATGCACCACCGGAAATCTAACACAAAAAATAACCCGCTGATTTCTACTTTCTACATCAACAGTTGCTTGTAGAATCTGTGCTAGTTTTTTTACTAATGCTAATCCCAACCCAGTACCACCATACTTCCAAGGATCGTTATTGGGGATGCGATAAAATTGATTAAAAATTAATTCCTGCTCTTCTACAGGGATTTCTACACCCGTATTAATAACACGAAGGGAAATTTCTGATTTGTTAGCTTCAGTTTGAATTGTAATTATTTCATTTACTGGAGTATATTTACAAGCATTGTGCAATAATTCTCGAACGATCCGTTCCAACATCATTGGATCTGCCGCAATCTGTAATTCTTCTTCAGCTAAATCTAGAGTTAATTGCTGTTGCTGATTGCGAACGGGTGTTAAATGTAACTGTACAACATAGGGAATCCACTGATTTAGATTGATTAACTCTAGTTGTACAGTTTTGGATTTTGCGTCTATATAGCAAAGAGTAAGTAAATCGTCTATCAGTTGTTTCTGTCGCTGACATGATTCGTGGAAAATCTTGATAACTCGCTTAAAAATAGGAGACCTATGAGGATTTTGTTGATTGGTTAATAGAGTTTCCATTGTTTGTGTAGCCAACTGAATACTACTCATAGGGGCCTTTAATTCGTGAGTAATAGTTTTGAGGAAATCATCTTTCAACTGATTGAGTTTAGCCAATTGTGCGACTTGCTGATTAGAAGCTTGGTATAATCGAGCCTGACGAATAGCGATCGCACAGTGAGAAGCCACCTGCTGCATCAGTTCAATTTCTAAAGTCGTAAATAGCTCTGTTGGCGGTCTAAGCCCCCAAAGATTACCGATAATACCGCGGTCGTCAAAAATCGGGCAAGCTAAACGATTAACTTGAATCTCTTGAGGATTGAATTGAGGAATTTTTTCTACTAATTGAACCGGAATTTTTTCTAACAGTTGTTGATAAAGTTCAGGAAAATCTTTAATATTTCTCCTGGCTCCCTGACACTGGGGCAGAGTAATACTATGTTCGTAGGCAATAGTTGCTGTTATCTGTTGTGAATCGTAAAGTTCGATTTGACAGCTACTGAGTTGGAGGACTTGAGCTAGCTCCTGGGTAGCAGTTTCTAGTATCTGGCTTTCATTAAGACTGTCGCGCAACTTATCGGTGATACGGCGTACCAAGGCTTCAAAATCTAACCTTTGTTTTAGTTCCTGATTTTGCTTGCTTAGGGTAGAGCGCATTCTTTGCAGATTAAGATGAGTTTGAATGCGTATTAGAACTTCTTCTTGTTCGCTAGGTTTTGTGATATAGTCTACACCTCCCAATTTGAATCCTTGAACTTTATTGACAGTTTCTGAAAGTGCAGTCAAAAAAATTACGGGTATTTCTCTCGTGGAAGGTTTCGCTTTGAGTCGACGGCAGGTTTCAAAACCATCAATCTCAGGCATCAAAACATCTAACAAAATTAAATCCGGGGTTTTAGATTGAGCAATCTGTAAAGCGCTCTCACCGTCTTCAGCTAACAAGACTTTAAACCCTTTTTCTTCTAAGTAGGAAAATAATACTAGTAGGTTATCGGGGCTATCGTCTACGATTAAAATGACCTCTGAGTTTGTCTTTTTCTCGTCTACTTCTGCTCTTGCTTCGCCGTCTTGATAATCGGTGACAAAACAATCACTAGCTTGGGAAAACTTTTCTAGTTCGCCACTTTCCTGATTTTGCTCGCCAGAACCTTCTCCTGATGAACTCCCCATTAACTTGGCTAAAGTTTTTACCGATTTGGACAATAGCTGTTGACGATAAGGCATAAGTCTAAGAGCAAAAGCCAGAATTCAAATTTTTTGATCGAATGTTATTGTTCCTTGATGTTAAATTATATAACAATTTTCATTAACTGAAATATAGTTATCCAGATTGATTCATGGGCAAATACCATACGAAATTTGATTTCATAATGTTAAAAATTTTACTATTGACTGGCAACTTAAATAAAATTATAACAACAGAGAAATAATGGCAGAAAAAGTAGAATTCTCTGGTCGCCATCCCATGTAATTAAATTAAAGATTTAGCCCCTGGAAATTGTGAATGAAGATGTTCTAAAAAAATGACTGTATTTTCGTTAGTATCACCCTACTCGCTCACTTTTTGATACTCTACAAAGATTAAAGTTTAGCGGTCATTTCAGCTATAATTACTAATTTACAAAAATAATGTTGTTTTAACTTGTCACAAATATGACAACAAAAATTTCAGAATTTAATAGTACTAGCAAAGAAATTGAAACTTGACACCCAGAACCTGAAGCAAAAATTTAGCTTCATTGCATAATTTAAATAAATATCTAATTCTTTTTCTATATCTATACAGTGGATCTGATTTTCAACTGATTTGTCTGAAAATTGGATCGGATTATTTTGTCTTTTTCATAAATCGACCTTTTATTTTATTAACTCACTAAACTTTAATTTACCGAGTGACGATGCAAAACTTTAATCAACCCAAGGATAATAGCTATAAAGATGTAGGTTTAGAAAAGGTACTACAACAAGTTAAACAAAGAATAGAAAGAGATGAGCTAATTATCAAAACAACTGATCGACTTAGAGAATCACTTCAAGTTGACCGCGTAGTCTTATATTATTTTTATAATCAGTGGAGCGGACAAGTAACTTTTGAATCTTTGAATCAAAGCAAATACTCAATTATTGGTTCCACAGGTCCGGATGAATCATTTAATGATGAATATGCCGCTATGTATTTGCAAGGCCGGGTTAGAGCAATAAATGATATTGAAACCGCATCCATTCACCAGTGTCACCGTGAATTCCTTCGAGAACTACAGGTTCGTGCAAATTTAGTGGTACCGGTTCTAACCCCCAAGGGCTTGTGGGGATTATTAGTTGCTCACCATTGTCAAGCACCTCGTAATTGGTCAATTTCAGATATTGAAGTCATGGAACAAGGAGCACAAATTTTAGCTACATCTCCTACTATTTTAAGAAGTTGAACAATCTGTAAAGCACTCGTTGGAATCTCGTTAGCTAAGAATCCCATCATTAAAGGGAAGCGTCAACTAGTAGTTCTATTGCCTTAATTAAAGCAGCATAATCGTTGATTGGTTTAGCAAAGAACTCGTTCGCTTCGGAATCAGCTAGAAGTGATTCGCGTTCCCTTAACGTGGCATAAGCTGTCAAAAGAATAATGGGAATGGTAGCTGTTTCTTTGTTGGCTTTTAGTAAACGAGATAAGTCAGTACCACTGACCTCTTTTCCACACCAAAATGCCCCCGGTAGATTGATGTCCATTAGTATTATATCTACTTCCCCTGCCGTACACAGTTCAAAGATAGTCTTAGGTTCGTCAGTTAGCTGAACCTGATGTCCGCCAATACGTTTAATCAGTTTAGCGGTGCTTTTAGCTAATGCTAAATTATCTTCTACCAATAAAATTTTTAAACTTTTCATATTTTTTCTCATTTGCAGCTTTGGGGCTGTTCGTAAGCCAGCCCGGAAGTCCGGTGATTGGTTCTCAGCAGGAAGGACAGTTAAATATTATCCCGACTAACTTCTTTAAACTGGGCTGAAGCCCACAGACTTTTAGCCGTGGGTTGCTTATTCTTCTGCTCGCGGTAAGGTAACAGTTATTGTTGTTCCTCGATTTCTACCTTCACTGAAGAGTAAAATCTCACCTCCCATGAGTTCTACTAATTCTTTGCAGATGGTTAGCCCCAGACCTGTACCCCCATAACGTCTGTGGATTGAGCTATCTTCCTGAACAAAGGCATCAAAAATATTAGTTTGTTTGTCGGGTTCAATGCCAATACCCGTATCGGCTAAAGAAATTTCTACTAAAGACTTTTCCTTCGAAGATGTAGTTTCACTTTTGCTAATAGCCTTGAGGTTAATTTCTCCTTGCTGAGTAAATTTAAAAGCGTTATTTAAAAGGTTGCCCAAAACCTGTTTTAGCTTGATTTTATCAGCACAAACACTTATTACTTGACAGTCCACGGTCAATTCAATACCTTGTCGTATAGTCTCAGATTGAAAAAGTTTATATTGTTCCTTTAATAAGGGTTTAAGTTCAACTATTTCCAGATCGGCTTCCATTTTTCCTGCTTCAATTTTGGCAATATCAAGGATATTATTAACAATGTAGTGAAGATTTTCTGCCCAAGTATGAGCAGTTTCAATGTACTCTAATAATTCTTCTTCATTATCATAGAAGCCTTCTTTGAGAAGTTTAAGGTAGTTAAGAACTGAAGCGAGGGGAGTCCGTAATTCGTGACTTGAAGAAGATAAAAATGCAGATTTGAGACTACTTGCTTTTTCTGCTTCCCTACGAGCATTTTCTAGCTCTTGGTTTTGCATTTCTACTAACAAGCGCTGCTTTCGTTCCTGACGGTAAAGTCGATCTTGCATGACTGCTATGCCCAAGTTGTTACCGAGGGACTCAATCAATTCCATCTCATGTAGCTTCCAAGGTTGAGCTTTTCCTTGGGTGAGTTCTTTCCACTCTGCAAAGGATTGACGGGGACGTTGTTGTCGTTCATCATCTTGATAATTACCTGCCCACAGTTTTTCCGTATCTATCGACCGACGAAAAATAGCTAGATTGCCCAAAGTTTCTTGCTTGTAACGTAGGGTCATTAAAAGTAAACTACGGAGTTTATTTTTTTTAAGAGCAGGTAATAAAGTTTTAATTAATTTTTGTTCTTCAATATTATCAATTACTCTGACTTTTGTGTCGTTCAGAGCTAAACCTTGCAGTTGTAACCAATCGGATGTAGAAAGGTTTGGTAAAGAACCATATTGGTAGAAGCTAATTTCCGATTTTTCGGCACCATTCATACATAATAAACCCCCTGTTCCACCAATTGCAGGAACTATTTTTGATAGTACCGTAGGTAAAATTTTGTCGTTTTCTAAGGGAGAATGTAGGAGTTGAGAAATTTGATTAATTAAAGCTTCTCGTTGGGCTTTTTGTTGAACCTTATTAAATAAATTGGCTTGAGTGATCGCCATTTCTAGCTGTTCGCTGACAATTTGGATAATTTTTAGATGGCTCTTAGAAAGAGCTTTAGCACGACGGTGATGAGCAATGAGTAAGCCCCAAAGTTCCTCGTTACATACCAGGGGAACCACTAGACTGGACTTAACACCCATCAGCGTGAGATATTCCACATGACAGGGATCTACAGGACGTTGCAGTAGATTGTCAAGAAAAGATTGACGCACTTGTTCTACCGTTAATTCGTCGGTAGCTGTAGATGGAAGCCTATCTGGTTGACTTAGACATATTTGTTGTTCTTCCAAATCAACTATAGAACGAACTCTTGCCTTAAGAAATAGTTCTCGTGCCCGAGGTGGAATATCTCCTGCAGGAAAATGCAACCCTTTGAGCGATGGGAGGTGATCGCCATTTATAGATTCAGCAATTACTTGACCGTTACCGTCTTCATCGAATTTATAGATTTTCACTCGGTCAGTTTTGAGAAAATCTCGAACTTCTGTTACTGCCGCATCTAAGATGTCTTGCGACTCTAGGGACTGTCTGATTTTGCGAGTTATTCGATTGAGTAGTTCGATCTGATTCAAAATTTTCCAGGAGCTTCTTCACCTAAATCTTATCAGGATGCTCTACAGCTGTACCTAGAACAAGTCTTGCTTTTATAATGCTGCAATGTAAATTATATCTCTAGATAGATGATACTTTATATCTTTAGTATATTAAGGCTTAATTCATACGCACGATAATTTAAGTAATGACACTTTCTTAAGTATTTCTTAAGATTTGAGCTTATTATATTTATATTGCTCCTTGTTACACAAATGGATGTAGACATAAAGATTATCCGTATGATCTGGGCTTTCGTAGAGACATCAAATCCTGGAAGTCTTTTGAAGCTTTCGGATAGTGAATTAATCCAAAAATTAATTGATGAAGTTGAAAAAGTATCTTCTCTTAGTCCAGAAGATAGTCAAACTCTCTCAAAATATGTTGGTTTAAGGACGCCGTTGATTAGAGACTTAGTTTATGCAAAATTTGAATAAAATAATTTAAGTAAGTAGGCGAGAAAAAGTAAACTATGTAAATAAATATAAAATGTTTGTATTTGGCTCGTAGTAGCGCTTTAGCGCCAAAACGCTATTACAAATAAGTTATGATTTTTCTTGCTAACCTACTTACTACCGTTTGAGATATTGTTTGAGTAATTCTTTGAGTTTTCTCAGCTGACAAGTTTGGGCTAAATGTCGTATTTGTTGGATTGAAGGCATCAATTGAGATTGATTTTGTTCCCATTGTTCTATTTGGGATAATACCTCTCGGATATCTCCTTCCATTGTCAGTTCCAACAGTTGTTTCAATTCTGGTGTTGTAGGGATAACTATCGATTCCGAATCGTTGCTAGCTTTTATTTGGGAAGTTTCCAAACTAGAAGTTTTTGAACTAGAAGTTTCCGAATTAGAAGTTTTTGAATTAGAAGTTTTTGAATTAGAAGTTTCCGAATTAGAAGTTTTTGAACTGGAAGTTTCCGAACTAGAAGTTTTTGAACTAAGGAGCGACCGCGTTAAACCATCCTGAGTTGTCCACTCAAGCTTGAGATAATGTTCTAAAAGTCTCAGTAATTCTTCAAAATTTAAAGGTTTTGCGAGGAAAGCATTTGCTCCTGCTTGGTAACATTGGGATTCATCGGCAGAAAGGGTACTGGCAGAAACCATAATAATGGGTAAACCCTGCCAAGCTGATTCTTGTCTCAGGATTCGGGTTACTTCCCAACCATCCATTTCAGGCATTATCAAATCTAAAATGATTAAGTCTGGCTGATGCTTTTCGGTTTTAGCAATCGCCTCAGTTCCCGAACTCCCTTGGATGACTTCAAAGCCCAGAGGTGTCAAAAAACTAACTAAAACTTCTAGATTATTATCTAAATCATCTACGATTAAAATTTTACGCTTTGCTCCTTGATAGCCAGTAATCTTAAGATTATTAGTCTTATCTGCTAGCGACTCTACAGAATATTGCCCATGAGCAAAATTTATGTCAAACCAAAATTCGCTTCCTTCTCCAAAAGTGCTGGTAACGTAAATTTTACTACCCATCTGTTCGGCAATACTTTGACTGATGCTCAAACCAAGTCCTGTACCTTCTTGAGATGATTGATGATGGTCTAATTGCTGGAAAGGTAAAAAGATTTCTGTTAACTTATCTGAGGGAATACCTATTCCTGTATCTGCAATATGAAAACGAATTTTATCAGCGTTATCTGTCTCGATCGCATCCCGGTTGTCTTTAGTAAAATCTCGAACATAGCCGACGCTAAAAGTGACTTTTCCTCTAGGGGTAAATTTAACTGCATTACTCAGAAGATTGAGTAGGAGTTGACGCAAACGAGTTTCATCTCCTCGTACTATTGGGGGTAAATCCGAAAGAATAAGATGCTCAAATTCAATTCCCTTTTGCTGACAACGAATACGAATCATTGCTTCTAAATTATTTAAAAACGAAGACAGAATAAAATCTGTTGATTCTAAATTGAGTTTTCCTGCTTCAATTTTGGCAATATAGAGAATGTCATTAATCAAAGTCAGCAAATGTTGACCAGAACGCTGAATCACCTCAATTCCTCGTTGCTGTTTTGCATTAAAACCTATTTCTTGTTGGAGAATTTGGGCAAATCCCAAAATTGCATTCAGAGGAGTTCGTAATTCATGACTAGTATGAGCAATGAAAGCGCTTTTAGCTTGATTCGCCGCTTCCGCTGTTTCTTTGGCTTGTTGTAATTGTAAGGATTGGTTTTGAATTTGGGTAAATAGATCGACCTGAGCGATGGAGATACCTAATTGAATACCAGTTTGAGTTAGCAGACGAACTTCTCCATCTTTCCACTGACGGGGATATGTGTTTTGATAAGCCGCGAGCAATCCCCAAAGTGTATCGCCTTGAAAAACAGGAGCAATGCAAAAGGCTTTTACTTGTAATTGTTGGTAAATTTCGCGGTGACAATCGCTAAAATCGGCTTCATCAATATTATCAATAGCACAAGTTTCGTGATTCTTATATCTACCCCCTGCGGTTTCTTGCAAATAGGTATCATTCCAAGGGTTTTGTAATAGATCTCCTCCTATAAGGGGAATGCAACCATTAGCCATTGATTCGGTAACAAACTCCCCACCATAATTAGAGTTAAATTGATACAGGGCAACGCGATCGCATTTTAAAGTTTCTCGTATTTTTGTGGTTGTAGTCTGGAATATTTCGTCTAAATCTAGAGTTTGGCGGATTTTTTCAACTAAACTAAGCAAAGTTCTTTCTCTGGCTGCCCCTTCCCTTAATTCTAATTCGGTATGTTTTTGTTCGCTGATATCCGTAGAAATCCCACAAATAGCATAAACTTCGCCATTATTATCAATTAAAGGTGCTTTATTAGAAATATAGGTGCGAAGGCTACCGTCAGCCACAGGAATTTCTTCTTCAAATTGTAAAACTGATTTGTCAGCTAAAACTTGCCGGTCGTTAGCGTTTAACACATCAGCAATCTGCTCGGGAAAAATATCGCGAGTACTACTACCTAAAATTTGTTCTTCGGTTAGATTCAGTAATTCCAAATACTGTCGATTAACTAGTAAATATCGCCCTTGGGTATTCTTGAGATAAACCATCGAAGAAGTTGTAGCTAAAATTGCTCTTAATCTCACTTCTGATTTTTGTAGAGCTTGAGTCCGTTCTTCTACTCTTTGTTCTAATTTTTGATTGAGTTGACGTAATTGTAGTTGAGATTCTTTGAGTTCTTCATTAACTAAGTAAATTTGTTGCTGAATGGTTTTGAGTTCGTCAACATCAATGAAAGAAATTACTACCCCATCTAAATGACCATCTTCGAGCAGATAGGGATTAATTCGCATCAATAAATAAAAATCCTCTTCCACTAACTTAACTTCTTTATCTAAACCTTTTTGGCTTTCAATGACTGCTTTGAGTAATTCGAGCAGATTAGGGCAGTTAAGATTATGGGTAATGTGTTTTAGGGGACGATTAATATCTGCTTCAACTAAATTAATAGCAACAGTAGCTGCGGGAGTAAACTTACGAATTTTTAAATCTCGATCTAAGAATACCACCCCGATATTCGTGCTCCGCAGCAAATTATCAATATCATTATTCAATTCAGTTAATTCGCCGATTTTTGATTGATATTCTGCATTAACCGTATATAGTTCTTCATTCACTGAATGTAGCTCTTCATTAGTGCTTTGCAACTCCTCATTAGAAGCTGTCAACTCTTCATTGGTAGCCTGCTGTTCTTCGTTAGTAGTTTCTAGTTCTTCAATTACTGCTTGCAGATTCTCACGGGTTTGCTGTAGCTCATACTCTAATTCTATAATTCTTTGGGAAGCTTCAGCATCAGCCTCAAACCTCTCTCCTGAAGGTTGATGGAAGACTTCATCTTCCTGAATGACAATGGAAAAAAAATCCGAGGCTAATTTATTGCTTTCATGATAAGTGACCTCCAGTTTCAGGCTACATTCCCGATTTTCTAATTCTATTTTAATACCCGTATAAGATACTGGCGATCGCTCTCGCTTTGCACGATGAAGAGCTGTAATTAAAGGCAATTGTAGATCGCGAACGATCATTTTAGTAATATCAGTTGTCGTTTTCCCAGAAGGTACCTTCAGAACGTTAATACCATCATTGGTAAAGGAATGAAACATCTTATGTTCGCGATCTACTAAAAAACAGGTAGCCTTGTATTTCTCTAAAAAAGCGCTCAAGGTTCTATCCAAAATCGGTTCGAGATGATTTTCCGATTGGTTTTTTGATGGAACATAAGTAAGTAGTTGACGGGATATTTTTTCAACACCCCTAATGGGTATATTCAGTTTGACATCTCGCCGTTTTTGATAAATTTTGTTTTTTTTATCTAGGTGCTGAAATTCTGGTTCGATGTGACCTAAAGTTTCTGCTTCTCCCAGAAATAAAACTCCTTTAGATACCAAAGAAAAATGAAGATTGCGTAATACTTGTTGCTGTAAATCTGACTGCAAATATATCAATACATTGCGACAGCTAATTAAATTCATCCGGGTAAACCCGGCATCCTTAGTAATATCGTGGGGTGCAAATAATAATTTTTCTCTTAGTTTACGAATTACTTGTAAACAATTATCCTTCCGCAAAAAATAACGTTCCAATCGTTGGGGATTAATGTCGTTACTAATGCTTTGGGGATAAATACCCTGGGTAGCTTTTTCTAATGCTGTCTTATCGATATCAGTGGCGAAAATTTTAAATCTTACTGGTTTATTGGATTTAGTAACCGCTTCATCAAGCAACATTGCCAGAGAATAGGCTTCTTCCCCAGTTGCACAAGCAGTCACCCAACAACGTAACTCTTCTTGAGGATTGGCTTTAGCTATTAATTGGGGAATCACCTCAGTTTCCAAAAAATTCCACGCCAGTGGATCGCGAAAAAATTGAGTTACGCTGATCAGCAAATCGTGCCGTAAAATTGCCCGTTCTTGGGAGGAGTTTTCTAACAGATGAATAAACTCATCTAGATTGTTACAACCACTTATCAAATAGCGGCGGTGGATCCGTCGAGAGAGAGTACTAGTTTTGTAATGAGAAAAATCGGTTTGCTCGTGCTGTGCCAAAATATTGGCAATACGTTCCAAGTTATGGGGTTTGAACAATCCTACTGGGTTAGTATCACTTTTATCTGGCGAATTAGGCGATTGTACCAACTGATAGATCGTCTGAGCTAATTTTTGGGGTGATAAAATTCTATCTACTACTCCCGTAGCGATGGCTGTTCGAGGCATGCCATCAAATTCAGCAGTTGTGGGTTCTTGTACCATTGCAAACCCTCCTGCTTCATTAATTGCCCTTAAACCCTTTGTTCCGTCGCTACCAGTCCCCGACAAAATCACACCAATCCCTCTTTCCCCATAGTTTTTAGCCAAAGATTCTAAGAAAATATCGATGGGAAAGTTCAGTCCGTGACGGTTGCGCTCTTCTTGCTCTAATAAATGTAGCTTTCCATTTTTTAAGACTAAATTTTTACCCGGAGGAATCAAATACACTGAATTCCTTTGCAATTTCATTCCTTCTGTTACCCGATATATTTCCATACGGGTACGTCGCTCTAGTAATTCCTTCATCAAACTTTTGAAGTCTGGTGACAGGTGCTGAACTACTACAAAAGCAGCTCCGCTGTCCGTTGGCATATGCTCGAAGAACTCCTCTAGGGCGCGGAGTCCACCTGCTGATGCACCAATACCGACAACAAAAAAATTTCCCTTTTGCTCGGAAGTGGATGAATTTACACCAGATTCATATTCTGACATAAACGACTATCTAGAAAAGTAGCGACTATCGTCATATAATATAATCCTATTAATTAAATCTTCCTATATCTTGATTTATCTTAAGTATTTGGGATTTAGAATTTGAGATTTAGACTGACAATCTTAATCTAGTTGAAAATTTTAGTTAGTTGAAAATTTTAGTTAGTTGAAAATTTTAGTTAGTTGAAAATTTTAGTTAGTTGAAAATTTTAGTCCTTATTTACTTAACCAAGAATACTGGCAAATAAGATTACTATACTTTAAATCCTTTTTTCTCATATTCACTGCGCTTTTTTTTGGTTCCGATGTTGACTTGATATTTTCGACTTTAGGATTAGGGATACGAGCTTTGTTTATCTGCCTTTGGACGCACTGCGTGTTTGGACGCACTACGTGAACAGCTTGCTGCGTGCAAACGGCGAAAGGAAGAAGGAATATATTAGCCCAGGGTTACGTTAGTAAAAAGAATTAAACTTAATAAAAATACCACAATCGTTTGTATGCACTACGTGAACGCCTTGCGGGCGCATCCAAATACTTTCTTCCTTGAGCTAAGTGGGTTTAAAACCCCAACTAATTGACCTTCTTCCTTCTTTATTTATGATATTTTGTCTCTATTTATCTAAATATTTAGTAATATTTTTCAGAGATATAAGATTAATATTTGATTTATCTGCAGCATTAAATTAGATTTGTCTTTCAATGGCTAAATTTGTATACACTTGCATTTGTTTGGAGATAGATAATTTACCCTCTTGAGTTTTTAGTTTATTGTGTAGGTCACTATCTTTTCCTTTTTGTTTAATTCATGTCTAATTTTTACAACTAGATGGAGATTATATTTTATCTATAGTTAACATAAAGTAAGTAAATAAACAGCTGTTCTATATTAGGATAATAAATTAAAATTCTATTCTTTATTTATTGGTGATAATTCAAACACTGACGAGTTATTTTAACAAAAACAAACGTAAAAAAACAAACTTGCACTGATAATACATTCTACCTTTGGGACGAAAGTAAGATTTGTGCAAAATTAATGATAGTAGGGATGTAAAAATGCAAAACTTAGTAAGTTTAAAGTTTGGTGATGGTTGTTTTGAACGAGGTTTTAGTAACAATATTAACATTGTAAAGATAATTAGTAGTAATAGCGAATCTACCACACGACAAATTCAACTCCCTCCAGCACCTGAAATCCCTGTATCATATCAAAAATGGAAAAACAGCTACACCAGCTTAGTTAATCCTGTGAGAATGGGTTTTAAGCTTAAGCAAACTACTAACTTTTCCTGGTTTGACGAATATCAAGAATGCGATCAACTTGCCGAAGATTTACGTTTTCAATTAAATGATTGGCTTTCAAATCTAAAATTACAATTAAAATCATTAATTGAATTAAATTTCGATTCAGAAACTATACTTAATATCAATACTCAGGATATTACATCTCAATTAACCAAGGATATTTTGCATCGGTTACCCTGGCGAGAATGGGACTATTTTCCAGGCAATTACTGTGTAGAAGTTGCTTTATATTTAAATGAATCAGAACATAAAATTACAAGCCAGAAACATGAGGAAGTATTTAGAAGAGTTAGGATTACCAGCATTTTTGGTGATGGTCGCAATATAGATATCGATACCGATAAAAAACTAATTGAAAAGTTAAAGCCACGGGGAGCAGAATTAATTTTGCTCTCACAACCAAAACGTCCAGAATTAATTCAGCTATGGGATGAACCCTGCGATATTCTATTTTATAGTGGCCATAGTCAAACGGATCGAAAAAATCAGGTAGCTTCTATTGAAATTAATCAGCGAGAAAATTTAAGTATTGCAGAAATTAGGAATACTTTCCGTGAAGCGATCAGTCCTACGGGTGCATCGAATACCAAAGGTTTGAAATTAGCAATTTTCAATTCTTGCGATGGACTTGGTTTAGCCGAACAACTGTCAGATTTGAAATTACCTTACATTATTGTTTGGCGGGAAGCCGTTCCAGATAAAATTGCTCAATATTTTCTCGAGTATTTTCTGGTTTCTTTTGCTCGGGGTAAGTCTTTATTTGCTTCCATGCGAGATGCAAGGATCAAACTCCAAGAACTTAAAGATATTGAAGATACTAAAAACCAACTTCCAGGAGTAAACTGGTTACCGATTATCTGTCAAAATACTACAGAACCACCACCGACCTGGGAAGATTTGGGTGGACTTACCGGTAAACTTCCCGATTCTCCCTATAAGGGTCTATCTGCTTTTCGAGAAGAAGATGCAGGATTATTCTTTGGTAGAGATCGGTTTATCGCAGATTTAGTTAAAGCTGTGTTGAATAAACCTTTAGTTCCTGTAGTTGGGGCTTCTGGAAGTGGTAAATCTTCTGTTGTGTTTGCGGGTTTAGTCCCTCAGTTGAAAAATAACCATCGAGTGAAGATTGTATCTTTTCGCCCGGGGAAAAATCCTTTTGATGCACTAGCTGTAGCTCTGAGCGCCCACTATAAATCCCAAGAGCCAGAACATAGTAAAGAGGAGGACACCACCACAGGAAACAGTTATAGGTTAAAGGAATTGGCATTGGAAATCGATCTGCATGACGATGAGAAAAAATTACGCAAAATTGTGGAAAACATCGTCAATTCTAGTACCTCCAGCCCATTGGAACGCTTAGTATTAATTGCCGATCAATTTGAAGAAATATATACTTTGGCTGCACAAGAACAGCGTCAAAAGTTTTTAAATACATTACTTTATGCAATTAAATTTACTCCAGGTTTTACTTTAGTGTTCACCCTCAGGGCTGATTTCATGGGGAAAGTACTGGATTATCAACCAATGGGTGAAAATTTGCAGACATACCCACCAATGTTACTTACCCCCATGAAACCTTCTGAATTGCGGGTAGCAATAGAAAAACCGGCAGAAAAAATGAAGGTAGAATTAGAACAAGGGTTAACTAGTAAGTTAATTGACGATCTAGGAAAGCAGCCAGGGCGTTTACCTTTGTTGGAGTTCACCCTGACGCAACTTTGGCAAAAACCAAATAAATGGTATCTTACTCATCGCGCTTATGGGGAAATTGGTGGTTTAGATAAAGCCCTAGCCAAATATGCAGATTCAGTATTACAGCCCCTATCTGTTGCAGAAAAACAACAAGCCGAACGGATATTTATTCAATTGCTACGTCCTGGGGAGGGTACGGAAGATACCAAACGGATGGCGACTCGTGCAGAAGTAGGAGAAAATAACTGGAATCTAGTCAAATGCTTAGCTGATCGCCGTTTAGTAGTAACTGGATGGGATAAAACAAATCAAGTTGAAACCGTAGAAATTATCCATGAAGCCTTGATTCGGGAGTGGGGGACCTTACGGGATTGGATCGAACGCAACCGTGAGTTTCGAATTTGGCAAGAACGTTTGAAACCGGAAGTACGCCAATGGGAAAATAAAAAGTACGATCCAGAAGCCTTATTACAAGGTACTCGATTGGCGGTCGCTCAAGATTGGTTAAAACAACGTCCTGAGGAATTGACGTTAGTAGAGCAAGATTTTATCTGTGCTAGTGTCAGACAAAGAAATAAAGAACGACGCAAACACAAACGCGGACGACACCTGACTATTTCTGGATTGGTTAGTGGTTTGATGTTAGTTTCCACCTTTGCTGGTATCAGTGAAATTCGTAGGACTGATGCTGAAGTTGAGAAAATAAGCAGTATTGCGGAAAAGTTATTCACTCAGAATGACCACGAAGCAGCTTTAACGGAAGCAATCAAAGCAGGTAAATTACTCCAGCAAAATATCTTGAAACCGTGGATCCCCTCTGAAACCCGCATGCAGGTAATATCCACATTAAATCAAACCGTTTATGGGTATCAAATTAAAACCCTTAAGGGACACTTAAGGGATATTATTAGTGTTAACTTTTCATCTGATGGGAATTTAATTGCTTCTGGCTCTGGAGATTTCACCATCAAGCTTTGGAATCCGAATACGGGAGAAGAAATCAAAACTCTCTCTGGTCATAAAAGTGCGGTAATTGATGTTGCTTTTTCCCCAGACAGTAAAACAATTGTTTCTGGTTCTGCTGACAGTACAATTAAACTTTGGGATGTTGAAACCGGAGAAACGATCCAGACTTTTACCGGTCATTCATCAAGAGTTATTAGTGTTGCTTTCTCCCCAGACGGTAAAATTATTGCTTCGGGTTCTAGTGATGCTACTGTCAAGCTATGGGATGTGGATACAGGAGAAGAAATTAGAACCCTCACTGGTCATTTACATGAAGTTTATAGTGTTAATTTCTCAAGCGATGGTCAAAAACTAGCTTCGGGTTCGAGTGACAGCACGATAAAACTTTGGGATGTAGCCACAGGAAGAGAAATTAAAACCCTGGAAGGTCATAGGGGGGGAGTAATTGATGCCAACTTTTCTCCCAATGGTCAATTAATTGTTTCTGGTTCGAGCGATCGCACAATCAAAGTTTGGGAAGTTGATACCGGTACAGTAATTCAAACCCTTAAACATCATAGGGGTGCAATTAATAGCGTTAGCTTTTCACCTGATGGTAAGACCATTGCTTCTGGTTCCAATGACTATACTCTCAAACTGTGGGATACTAAAAATTGGGAAAATATTAGGACTTTTAAAGGACATTCCAATCGAGTCAGAAGCACCAGTTTTTCCCCCGATGGTAAAACTATTGCCTCTGGTTCCATTGACGGTACAATCAGGATTTGGAATACTATTGACAATAATATTCTTAAAAAAAGAAAAAAATTTAAAAAACATGAATATGAAGTTATTAGTGTCAGTTTTTCTCCCATCAACATTTCAACACCACAGGGATTAGCTCAAGGTATTGCGTCCGGTTCTCGTGCAGGGATGCTGAAAATTTGGAACCGGAACACAGGAGAAGAAATTCATACCCTCAAAGGTCATTCCGGTGAAATTAGAGGTTTTAGCTTATCTCCCGTCGATGTAGAAACTTCCCAAGGATTGGGAAAAATAGTTGCTTCTGGAACAGAACAGGGCATAATTAAAATCTGGGAAATGATTACGGGGAAAGAAATTCGGACTCTAAAAGCCCATGACCGCCCCATTAGAGAAATTAGATTTTCCCCCAATGGGAAAATTATTGCCTCAATTTCTGACGAAAATATCATAAAAATTTGGGACACCGATACAGGAAAACAAATTCAAACCCTGAAAGGACATTCAGGAGAAGTAAGCAGCATTAGCTTTTCCCCCAACAGCAAAATAATTGCTTCCGGTTCTGTTGACCAAACTATTAAACTCTGGAACCCTAACACAGGCGAAGTAATTAAAACTTTGACTGGAGATTCTCACCGAATTGGTAGTGTCAGTTTTTCCCCCAATGGGAAAATTGTTGCTTCGGGTTCACAAAATGGCACAATCCAACTGTGGGATCCCAATACGGGAAGAAATATCAGAACGATTAAAAGACATTCTCACCCAGTTACCAGCCTCAGTTTTTCCCCCAACGGTAAAATCCTCGCCTCTGGTTCGACAGATAATAACATTAAGCTTTGGAATTCGAACACAGGAGAAAACATTCAAATTCTTGGGGGACATTCTCGTTCAGTTACTACCCTTAGTTTTTCCCCAGACAGTAAAACCATAGTTTCTGGGTCCAAGGATAAAACAGTAAAATTATGGGATACCTCCACAGGAAAGCAGATACGAAGTCTTAGAGGACACCATAGAACAATTACCAGTGTTAATTTCTCATCTGACGGAAAAAATATTATATCTGCCTCCCGTGATGGTAGCGTCAAACTGCGGGATGTTGAAAGTGGGGGAAGAAAAGAAAACATCAAGCTTCATTCCAGTTCCATCAATGATATTGATTACTCCAGCGACGGAAAAATAATTGCTTCTGCATCTTGCGATCGCACCGTGAGGCTATGGAATAGTTCTACAGGTAAAGAAATTAGAACCTTAAAACATGCTAGCGGAGTAAATACTGTTAACTTTTCCCCCAACGGAAAAATGATTGCTTCTGGTACAGATGATGGTAGCGTAACGATATGGAATAGGGATGGAACCATCAAAATATGGAATCTTTTAATTCCGGAACAAATTAAGAACGATAAAAGTCAAGCTACAAGGGTAAGAACACTAGAATTTTCCCCAGACAGTGAGACTATCGCATTTAATTCTAATGAAAATACCATTAGAGTTTGGAATCTTTCCACTAGAAGGGAAATTCATATCCTCAAAGGACATTCAGGGGAAGTTAGAAGTCTTAGCTTTTCCCCCGACGGTAAAATCTTAGCCTCTGGAGCGGTTGATAACACAATAAAACTTTGGGACACCCACACAGGTAAAGAAATTAAAACCCTCAGAGGACATTCCGACAAGGTAATCAGCGTCAGCTTTTCCCCAGATGGTAATATTATTGCCTCTGGATCTGCTGACCGTAAGTTGCGACTGTGGGATGCAAAGACCGGTCGGGAAATCAAAGCCCTAAAAGGAAATGACAGTTGGGTTCGTAGCGTCAGCTTCTCTCCCGACGGCAAAACAATTGTTTCTTCATCAAGTCACGGTAAAGTGATGCTATGGAACTTCGATCTAGTAGATTTGATTGACGAAGGATGTAACTTAATACGTGGGTATCTGCGAAACAATCCTGATGTCAATGAGAACGAGCGATATTTATGTGGTGAAGTTAACTTTTACCGCTAAATTATGCGCAATACTTACAGTACGCTTACGCTAGGTCGCGCCCCGCTTTGCTAACAGTAATCAGGAGTCAGGAGTAGAACACTCTTTGAACCCACTCGATCTCTACCTTTGGGGCTTAACTTTACCTCACTTATTTGCGATCTACTACAGCTTTTGATTGGGATCGGTCATGCGTTACCACCAATTATCCATTACCAATCCTTACAAATTAATATAATTGACTTAAAAGTAATTGTTACAACACAAATTGCTCGACTATAGCCAGTTCTTCATAACTAATTTCAACTTTGAATTGTTTCCCTGGAGATTCATTAAACTCTAGTTGAATAAAATTATCAGAACTTCTTGCAATTACTTCTTCAGTGTCTGAGTTTTCAGTATCTGGGTTAAGTATGACTTTGAGCTTCAAGTTTTGTGGGAGATATTGCTGCACCTCATCAGGACAAACCTGTACGATTACATCTTTCTCATCTTTAAGTTCATCATCAGGTTTTACGCGAATCACTAAAGCGACTTTTTTATTTTTTAATTTCAGCCCTAAATCGTATTTTTTACTCCCTGTTATTTCAAGATTTTGAGTACTTTTGAATTTACTTCGAGCAGGTCCCCAAGATAAAGATTTACGTTCCTCCCAATATAAACTAGGAGGGTAAAAATCCTCTAAAGATTGCCAACCTTCATCAAAAATTCCGCCCAACCATTTACCAATATCAACCAAAGACTTGATTTTCTTGTTTGTGGCATCTATTATACTATGCCCATACCCCGGTAAAGGAATCGCATTTACTTTCAAAAACCGGGTATATAGCAACAGATTATTTACCTCCGGATCGAAGCAAGAGAGGGGTACACTGAAATCTTTACCATAATTTACTCCCTCTAATTCTCCCTGGAGCGATTGATGGTATTTTGCAATTTCGTCGTAACGTATAAATCCATGAACTATTAGTTCTTCTTGTTCCTCTAAAACTTCAATTAACACATAAAATTGTGAAGCTAGATTAACTTCTTGAATTGATTCATGAGCTATCTTCAAAGACTCATGCTTTAATTCATAAACAACGATTAAACATAATTTAAAAGCACCGACTTGTAGGTGATAAATAGTATTACTGCTAGTTGTACATTCAGGTTGTAATACTGAGCATTTATCTGAATTTATTTTTACATTTGGAATTTGCCCTTGTAACCATTCAGCAAAGCCTAATAAGGCTAATGCATTTAAATAAGTTTGCCATCGACATCGTTCGTCATTAACTTCCTGACTTATTTCTCTCGCTTTCTCAAAATCCTCTGGTTCTAAACCAATAATTTTTAGTCGCGATGCTAGTTTTCTGGGAATTGGTAACGATGATTTTATCATATTCCTTTCCTTATTTCTCATATACAGTAAATGAATCTTCTTTGGTGGTTAATAATATTAATTAATTGATTATCAATTAATATCTGGAATTGTCGAGATACTGTCGTAACAATTGGGCAAATAAACTATTTCTACTTTGGTTTTTAGGGGTAAAAATTTCAGAAAATGCTTCTTCAAAAGCGAGATCGTAGATAAAACCTCTAATTGCCTCAGCCACCTCCTTAAGATAATCTGGGTCTTGGGATACCAATTGTAAACGCGAATCTATCTGTTGTTGGATAATTTTATTCATAAAAATTTCCTCACTTAAATATTGAATATCAGTCAAAAGTTCTCTTAAATTAAAAATTCTGCGGGCTTTATGCCATTCAATACCCCATAATTTTGCAATTTCACCTAAGTTGCGAGGATTTTTTTCTTGGTAATATAGCCGTAGTCCTTCCGGGAATTTTTCTGCAAAATAGGCGTATTTTTTTCTTTTTGCTAAAGATAATTTTTTCTGCTCAATTTTTTGGGCGATTGCTTGAGATAAAACTTCTATAGCTAAGTCAGAACAGAGATTTTGCAAATCCTGATATTCCATTTTTTCAGGATCGTTACTATAAGAAGGTGGTAAATTTGGGTTGGGTATATAATTACTTGGATTAAGCATAAAATTATTACCCGAATACTCAGGTATTTCCGTTGATTCTGTTCTCGGACTTCCTGTTTCTTTGGAAAGCTTATCTTGACGTAAAATATCCGCGATTCTTCTGAGATTATAAATAAGTATTTGGGTAGAAAAAACAAGATCCTGACGACCCAGTAAATGGATCATTTCCTGCAATTGTTTTGTTGTCGGTTCTGAAGATAATCCTTGCTTTCCCGAGTTTAGTCTGTCGCGACGATAAACAGCATGAAAAACTTCTACAATCTTGCGATCGCTAACCTCTAAAAGAGGCTCAAGGGTCTTAGGAATATCCCTACATAGTAATGCCCAATCACTAGGAGTACGATATCCAAAACTCCACAGATATTTCTTCAATTCAAGACACTGGGGAGTCCGTCTCATTACCCAATTATCTAGCTTTTGACTTTTGCTCAGTTCGGGATTATATGTTCGAATAATCTCAACACTAAAAAACCTTCCTTCCTTTTCCAGTAAGCGAGATTCCCCATTAGCACCTAACATGATTTGATTTTTCCCATCTCTGTCCAAAACGATGAGGGTCTTACCATCATCGTTGAGGACGAATGGGAGTAAATCGACGTACGTAAACGGTCTTTCATTTCCGGGCTTATAAGCTGCGATTTTACGACAAGCAATTAAGATATTCTGGGATATATAGCACCTGAGACATAATCCGGCTAAAGCGCGCTCTCTAATAGTCTCGCCATGATAGAAAATTTGCCACAAAATCCTTTGGACATATCTTTCATCTTCACTAGGAAGATTTTCTAAGACAGCTAAGTCCGGAAACTGAACTTTAAAGAATTCTTCTGCTAAATTTAGCTTGACATCTTTATAACCACCTCTCACTCTACTTTTTTCATACATTGGAGGGCTAATGACGCAAATATTCCAATATCTTGATGTGGTAACCATAGTTCCTTGAGCTAGCATCTTATTATTTTGTGTGTTCTCAATAAATTTTTTTTTAACAAGAACACAACTTGTAATGTATAAACTGGGTAAGTTAGACAATTTATGAAACATGGTAGCCACAAGAAAGCCGATTTTGTTACTGGCGTCTTTTTACTAAGATTTTGAACCCATGTATCTGTATAGGTGCATTTTTGACGACCCATACATTTTTTTATGCTTTCCTACATAGATTGCGCAACTAGGATATTAAATTAAACTATATTTTTTGAATTTCTTCTTAGCGATCGAGGTGATTTCCCACAAAAACGCCTCCTTCTCTTCCCACACTCCCCCTTTCACTCAATTGGGTAACTTCTTATAGGAATAAGACTAATTTCTTGGACTGAAACTAAGATTTTCTGTTGATTAGCAAATATGGGCTAACCATACTTTTCATTCTGTTTGGGGAAACATGAAGGAAGAAGCAAGTAGGCGTGGTATTAGTGTTAGCGAGTTAATAGAAGAATTTGGAAGAAATATAAAGCTGTCCGCTTAAGGACGGGGCTTGTATCCCATTATTTTCGGTCATATGGTTGATACCTAGTAAAGACTTTACTAGTATTAATTCCGGTTTTGGGTATCAATGTCAGAATGACTAAAAAGTTGAATATATAACTAAAACAATCTTTCTCATCTACTATACTTGCCAAATACTCCATAAATTAGCATAAGAAAGGAGGTGAACACCCAAGTTAACAATCGATTTTTTAAGTAATTTAGCCTTTTACAACAAAAAATCGATATTGCAGCATTAAAAGCTAGAAATTATCAATACTGCTAAATTCCATAGGAATTTTTAATTTACCAGGTTCTTGGCAGAAAAAATTGATAATAATTATCAATAGAGTTTCAGGGGGTAAGACGAATTTAGAAGGATAATATTTTTTGAGTGAGCGTTCTATTCACTCTAATTGTTGCACCATTAGGCATTTTTACTCAAAAGCTTTGGATATATAAAAGACCCAGGATCGGTAAATAATTGAAAATTTTTACTATCAACTTTGAAAAGTATAACCTACGTACAAATTAAACCAAGAATCATTCGCGATACAGTTGACAAAAACTAGCATTAAATAATATCACTTAAATAAATGCTGTTTTGTAACCCTAATAAAAGCAGCCAGTGATAATAAGGCACAAATAGATGATGAAGTGGATAAACAGCCACAACGTTAATTGAGAAAAATATCTAATTTATGAAAGATTTAGTTATGATGGTAATAGAAACTTGGGCTCATTATTTTGGTGTTGCCCCTTCAAATCTCCACATTACTTTTTTGAGTTTAACGTATTTTCTCTTTTTAAAGAAAATTAGCGTTAGCACTTGGAAGATAAGGGTTATACCGAAAGGACGAAAATTCAGATACCCCAAGTATTGGGTTGACCGATTGTCAAAAGGCTGTTATGCACAAACCCAATAAATTTTCTGTCAAGCATCTATTGAAGCAAATAATCTGCTTTATCAAAAGAACATTTTATGAGTATTATTTCAAAAAAAAACCTAATACTAATTATTTAGAAAAATTGTATTTAAATAACCTTCTATCCTTTTCCCTAAAAGTATGCAGGAGGAACGCTTATTGGTAGTGAATTTTTTAAGTAATTTTGGTCAATAAATTATGTAATTCTACCCTATTTGCCTGAAGTTAATTACATAATCTAAGGATACTATAATTAGTCAGATTTGTAGTGAATTTTTAATTTTTTGTTTGTTTAGACATAACTTATTCAATTTCAAAGGGTAAAAATGAGCAATTTCTTTTGTGCTGATAATTCACGAAAACAAGGAGAAGAACTGATTGGAACTGCAACCAATAATCAAACTTATATTTTGATTGAATGTCCTCAGCCTTGGATGTCATCAGCTTTTCATTCTAAATGGGTACCTGAGAATTTAAGTGTTTTAGTTAAAGAATGTAAGAAAGCCGAACTACCAATTCGATTTTTGCTGATTGCTAATAATATATCCCATAAAGTAGATTCTACTACGCTTTTAATTTATGAAAGTAATAAAGGTTTAGGGAACGGTTACAGCAAACGAGAATTTAAATTAGAAAATATTGAGCAAGCGGCAACAACCATAAAAAAATGGTTAAAGGGAAAACCTTCCAGATATGAAGTAAGTACGGATATCACCCGAGATTTTCTCATTTGTACTCATGGTAGCCATGACAAATGTTGTGCGAGGTATGGTGGTCGATTTTACTTCCATGCATCGAATAAAATTACCGAAATGGGCTTGAAAAATGTGAGAATTTGGAAATCAAGCCATTTTGGAGGACATAGGTTTGCACCAACTATGATAGATCTACCCGATGGTAGATACTATGGCAAACTTGACTTAAATTCATTTCAATCTATTTTGACCCGTAGTGGCGAGATTGAAAATTTAATTAAAGTTTATCGAGGTTGGGGATTTTTGCCAAGACCAATTCAAGTTTTAGAAAGAGAATTAATGCTTGTTCATGGGTGGGACTGGTTCAATTACAAAGTTGAAGCTAAAATCTTAAAAGAAAGTCCCGATGGTTGTATTTTCCAAGCTAGACTAAGTTTTGAAAAGCCAGATGAATCCCTACATACTTTTAAAGCAAAGTTGGTAAAAGATGATTTCAAAAGTATAACTTTACAAGCCGCTTGTAATGCAACAGAAAAAATTACTTGTGCCAAATATAGCGTCGCAAGTCTAACATTAACTTCAAGTCAATCAGCCACTTGTGTTGCATAATATTTTCTTGGGAGTAAAGGGAAGTATTCCAATTTTGTAGCACAGGATAATATCCGTAGGTGCTATCACAACTTTATAAAATTCATTGCTTTAAAAAACGATTACGCACGCGAACAAATGGAATATAAAAATATAGTTGATAAACTTATAGCTAGATTATAAGTAAATCAAATCCTATAACCGTAAGATTAATTATCCATTTTTATGGATAATTTTTTTGGCTTCTGAACCGAAAGCTGACAAATATTTTATCCCTTCTTACTGGTAAGCAGTCGCTAATTTGTGACTACAGAGAGATTGCAGAATCAATCGTAAAAGTATAAATTCTCAAAGTGAGATACCCAATCTCACTAGGTAGTAAATCGAGGTTAAAACAATGGCAGATCTCTCACAACAAAAATGTGTTGCTTGTTCGGGAAATAGTTCCAAGTTAAATGACGAAGAAATAAAACAATATCAAGCACAAGTAACAGATTGGGAAATAAAAGAACAAGATGGAGAAAAACGTTTAGAAAAGTGCTATAAGTTTTCTAATTTTATGAAAGCTTTGGCTTTTACTCAAAAAGTTGGTGAGGAAGCAGAAAATCAAGGACATCACCCAGCTTTACTGACTGAGTGGGGTAAAGTCACAGTAACTTGGTGGACCCATGATATTGGTGGTCTCCATCAAAATGATTTTGTGATGGCTGCAAAAACAGATAAAATTTCTGAACAATTGGTTAAATAGTCATTGGTAATTGGTAATTGGTAATTGGTCATTGATTGTTGATCGAAGAAATAAACCCAGAACTCCAGAGACTGGGTTCTCATGAGATATCAAGAGAAGAAAGATTTTTGACTTTTGAATTCTTACTTCTTAATTCTTACTTCTTAATTCTTACTTTTAATCGCTTGCCATTTTTCTCGGGAAATTCCGTAAATTCTGACTTTATTGCCTAATATTTCTGTGTTTCCTTCCAATTTTTCCCCTAGTCTTAGAGCTAAGCGTTGAGAAGCCAGATTTTCAGGAAGAATTAAACTGATAACTCGAGGCTGATGCAAACTTGTAAAAGCATAGTCCATTACAACTCGAGCGGCTTCTGTGGCAAAACCTTTACCCCAATAAGCTTTACGTAGCATCCAACCAACTTCAAAATCAACCCAGCCTTCGGGATTCCAACAACCAATCCTACCGATCATTTCTCCGGTTTGACGTTCTTCTACAGCCCACAAACCATAACCCCGTAGGTACCAATGACCAATAATCATTGCCATATTGCGCCAAGCTTCCGCTCGAGATAGAGTTATTCCTGTACCGATATAACGCATCACATCGGAGTCATTGCACATCTCGGTGTATGGATCGAGATCTTTTTCTTGAAAACCGCGCAATATTAATCGTTTGGTTTCTATTCGGGGAATATTCATTTCAGATTCGGTTCATAGCTGCTATCAGCTTTTCATATGCAGTTAACAGCTGCAACTATCTCTAGGGTAGACAGTACTCATTTACTTAGGATTTACCCTAGAGCACTAGAGCGTAACTACGAACCGGCAGAATAAATCAAAAATAAATTATGCTGTTACGCTCATTTCAGCTTCCTCGACCGCTGTTACTACTGGCGCTGGAATTTTTGCTAAAATACCTTTCTTAAGAGGTTCAGACCTCTGTGCCCAAGGTAACAAACCTTCTGTATGAGCGTAATATTTGCTAGCACATTCAAACACTCCTGCAACTTCTTGTTCTGATAGCTCAGAGGAAAGGTCACCGAAAAGATATGTTGACTTCCCTGGAAAAGCAAAAGAAATTGTACAGGAGCGGTTACATGCACTCATGCATTTAACTGGTGCGATCGCAAAGCTTCCTTTTAGTTCCCAGTTTTGATGTTCTCGTTGCAATTGCTGAAATAATTTTTCGCCACCACTTTCACCGATGCGTTTTCCATCTTCCCATACACTGGCGCAGGTGGTGCAGACAAACATAGTATGTTGGGCTTCCATCTATACCTCGTAGACTGTAGCTAAGTTATGTTTTTGTTGGCGGGCATTCTGACTCAGAGATTTTGATCTAGAGATTAAATGAAACAAGATTTCATTTAACTGACCTCATCACAGCTGCGGGACAGTGTTGGAATTACACCAAACTTTCCCCGTTACCTCTAATGGCTAATTTCCATTAGAACCAACATTATTTGTTTAAGGTAACATAAAGATGATTGAAGTTATCAAATTATTAATAGGAATTTCTGACGATAATAATTTTAGACTCTTCAATAGTTGCAACAAAATAAAAAACTAATTCCTATAATAAAGATATTTATTCACAATCTTTTATTGACAACATATAGGACTCATATTTGATTTTTGTTGGCGTAGCCTGCGCTTCGCGCTTAAAAGTAATACCTACAGTACGCAATAACTGCAGAGGCGATTCAAGATGTGATGATTCCTTGGTTGCTGCTTCTTACTTTCTTGAGTATCGGTTATGTACCAAAAGAAGGTTTTCCAGAATGGCTTCAGGGCTTTGTAGAATTTAATCCGGTTTCTTCTGCAGTTCAGGCGCTTCGTACTCTTTCCTCTGGTGGTCGGTGACAGTTGAACTCTTGAAAGCTTTGCTATGGAGTTTTTTACTGACTGCTGTGTTCAGTACCCTTGCAATAAAAGCCTATCAAAGCGATCTATAAAACAATTCTACAAGTTGTGCTTTCTTATGTTATTTTGTAGCAAAATAATAATTAAACTTCTTAGGGATATTTGTAAATAGATGAAAGGTAATTATAATTAAACACTACCCTTCATCTACTGTCTGATATTGTCTGAGTTAAGACTTATAGAAATTAAGACTTACAGAATACCCCAGAAGTGGAGAAAACCTTGACCAGAGAATACTTCAATCAAAGCAGCAGCTAAAAAGCCTAGCATTGCCAAACGACCATTCCAAGTTTCAGCTTGGGGAGTAAAGCCCCAACGCCAAGCATTATTACCGGGTTCGGAAGTTGCGGTTTTGGTTGTATCTTGCATAATAGCGACTCCAAAGTGGAGAAAACATAATTTGTTAATTTACATTTCAGAGTATAGCGAATTTTTATTAATAAATGTAAATGAGTTTATATACTTATTAACTATAATTATGATTAAATTAACTGCGATCGCTACGCGCTGCGGTCGAAGTTTATCCATTTTTAGCTGATATCTATTGAAAAGCTTGTATAAAATGTATTTGCTTATGTTGCAAAAATATTTTGACCGGTTGACAAAATTCCAACAGCGATTATGAAACCACATAATGCTCCAATCCTTAGTGGCATTTTATCGAAGTCAAGGTTTAGCAAATTCATAAGTACATTCTTTCAAATTACCAACTTACTAAGTAATTAATATTTAGGTTTCACTACATGGAAATTACTACCTCATTTCTTTCATTAAGTTACATGGAAAATTCTTGAAATTGGAGATTTGGTAAATTTACAATCCAGGCAGATTTTTGATCGAGTTACACGCCTGTTTGTTGGAATTTTTTAAAACTATTTTAGTATTAAGACTTTATTAAACATGAATACTGGAAGGATTAAGCGTCGAGACATACTAATAGGAACAACGGCAACTATTGGTGTCATAGCATTTGACCCGGTAGAGAAATTATGGATTACTGACGTACAAGCCCAATCTACCAGTTCAATCACCATTCCTAATTTAGATGGTCAACTTTTACTCGACCCTGAATCTTTAGCTGCTGTAGCTGATGATTTCGGTCATATCATTAAAAAAACCCCCATGGCGGTATTACAACCAGGTTCTAAAAGGGATATTGCAAAAATAATTCGTTACGCCAACAGATTTGGAATCAAAGTTGCAATGCGAGGACAAGGACACACCACTTATGGTCAAGCTCAAGTTGATGCTGGTGTGGTCATTGACTCCAAAACCTTAAATAAGATTCATCACATTAGTTCCACACAAGTCATTGTGGAACCAGGTGTACTGATACTGGATCTTTTGAAGGCAACTTTAGCTCAAGGATTAACTCCTAAGGTGTTTCCTGATTACCTTGGACTATCTGTAGGAGGGCTTTTACAGGTTGGTGGTATTGGAGGGCATACACAAAAGTTTGGTTTGTTTGCCGACAACGTATTAGAAGTGCAAGCAATACTTGGCAAAGGTGTTTCAACTGTATCTTCCCTAAACAAAAAGCCTAGTTTATTTAATTCACTTATTGGAGGTCTAGGTCAATTTGGCATTATCACCCAAACAACTCTACCTCTAATTGGGGCTCCTACCCATGCCAGAGTTTATCAACTTTCTTATACAAGTCTGCAACAGTACATCGCAGACCAAAATCAAGCTGTCACAGATGGTCGATTTAACTATCTCGAAGGGCAAGTAATTGCAAACCCTTCATCTACAACAGGCTGGACCTATCTCTTAGAGGCTGCCAGTTACTATACCCCACCCCAAGCTCCCAGCGATTCATTGCTAGATGGCTTGAGTCCTGATGGTGGAACGACTATTGATGAATTTAGTTATTTCGACTGGCAAAATCGCCTAGCACCGCTTGTCGCTGCTTTACAAGAAAGTGGTGTTTGGCAGTTTCCTCATCCTTGGCTAGATCTTTTCATTCCTAATTCAAAAGTGGAATCTTATATTCACCAAGTGCTGCAAAATCTAAAATCCACAGATGTAAATGGACCAATTTTGTTGTATCCATTTCTGCGCAGTAAGTTAACCCGTCCCTTTATTAAAGTTCCGTCTGAGGAGATCATTTATCTTTTCAGTATTCTTCGCACTGCTCCATCCGATGATCCAAATACTGTTCAAGCAATGGTGGCTGCCAATCGCTCCTTATTTGAACAAGCACGAGACCAAGGAGGTAAGAGCTACCGCATTAGCGCATTTCCATTCAGCCCACAAGACTGGATAGAACACTTTGCTCGAAGCTGGAATAAATTTCGACGGCAAAAAGTATCCCTCGATCCCAAAAATATTCTGACTCCTGGTCAGGGAATTTTCAATCAATAAATGACACAAGAATCTTTCTGGTACAGCACTGATAATGAGAGGAATTGTGACTTATTTGTCGATGATAACTCTGGTGTACCTGCTCAAGAAAGTTATACCAATTCGATAAATCATTGCAACAGATTCTCCGGTAGAGACGTTGCAGAGCCTGCGGCGTCGGCGTTAGCCTCTGCAACGTCTCTACAGAAATCTATCTGTCTCATTATTTTTCCAAATTGGTATTATGATTTGCTGGTTAAAGCCGAATCTCAAATGAAGAAGCTTTTTAATATCCCCACCCGAATTAATTTAGTAAACGGATGGGGAGGATGTGAAGCTCAAAAATGTAATTTGGAGAAATCTAATCTGGAAATATTTGTACAGCATTATCCGCGATCGCAAGTTCTACCGATGCACCTTCCGGTAAAACTGTATGGGTTAATGTCCGCGCGTGAATTTCTCTACCAGAAAGAGTTTCTAAGCAATAACGGTATTCCCGTCCCAAAAATCTTCGACTGCGAATATTTACCGAAGCATCTGGGGTTGCTTTCAAAATTAAATCTTCTTGACGAATCATTAATTCTCCTGTGTCTGCTACAGAATCTTGGATTTGACCTCTTTCTACAGGAAAAGAACCAATTTCTGTTTCCCAAAGTTCGCCTTTACGGGTAGCGGGTAGAAAATTTGCTTGGGTAACGAACTCTGCAACAAATCGTGATGCCGGACATGTATAAATTTCTTCCGGAGTACCAAGTTGTTCCAAGTTTCCTTGACGCATGACGCCAACAACATCAGAAATTGCAAGAGCTTCTTCTTGATCGTGAGTGACAAAAATTGCTGAAGTTCCTGCAGCTTTAAGAATGTCCCGGATTTCTTGTCGCAATCTTAATCTAACTTGGATATCAAGATTACATAAGGGTTCATCCAAAAGCATCAGCTTTGGTTGGGGTGCTAAAGCCCGAGCAAGGGCTACACGTTGCTGTTGTCCTCCAGAAAGTTCGTAGGGGTAACGTTCCTCTAAGTTTTTTAGGCTGACTAAATCTAAAACTTCCGTCACTCGCTTTTGTACTTGCTCCTTATTGAGATTTTTCAAACCAAAAGCAACATTTTGAGCAACAGTCAGATGGGGAAAAAGTGCATAATCTTGAAAAACGATCCCGATATCGCGTTTTTCTGGCGCAATCCAAGTATCAGAACTGCAAACTATTTGTCCGTCAATTTCTATTGTTCCGTCTTGGGATGCTTCCTCAAAACCACCAATCATTCGCAATAATGTTGTTTTACCACAACCAGAAGGACCTAGCAGTGCTAAAATATCGCCCTGTTGCAATGTTAAAGATACATCATTAACAGCAGGGATCGGATTTTCAGAAAATCTTTTGGTTATATTTTTTAACTCTAGAATTACTTTTTCCATGATTGGCGATTAGGAACTAAAGATTGGGGAGTAGAATAAAAATTGAAATTCCTTATTTTCTGCTTCCAAAATAATAATTTCCAAGATAGTTTTACACCTTTGCTTTACTTTTGACTTTCTCTTGAGATAGGACAACGAAAGTCGAAATCATTGATACCAATAATATTGTTAGGGATCCAGCAGCAGCATCAGCAAAGTCAACATTTTCCGTAGCTTTCCAAATTTCCATTGCTAGGGTATCAAAACCTATTGGTGCTAATAGCATGGTTGCAGGTAGTTCTTTCATTGCAGTTAAAAAGACCAATACTGCACCACTTAAAATACCTGGGCTAACTAGGGGAATCGTAACTTTTTTCAAAGTTTGCAAAGGTGAATTTCCCAAACTACGTGCTGCTTCTTCTACTTGGGGATTTACTTGCAACAAGGAAGTACGTACTCCTCCCACTGATTGTTGCAAAAACAACACCAAGTAAGCGAAGAGCAACATTGGTAAGGTTTGGTACAGTATGGGCAAGTAATTAGCACCGAAAAACACCAAAGACAAGGCAACTACAATGCCAGGGACCCCAAAAGATACATAGGTAGAACGTTCAATAATGGCGATAACTTTTGAGGGAAAGCGTATTGACAGTATGGCAATTGGTAGAGCAAACAGTGTGGTAATAATTGCAGCTAGTCCTGCTGCAGTAATTGAATTTAGGGCTGGTGAAAGCAGATCGATAAATTCATAATTTGTGCTTAATCCCTGAATCAACCAAAATGCAGTGATAATTATAGGTAGTAATACGCCCAAAAAAGTTATGATTCCACAAAAAATCAGGGCTGGTAATTTCCATTTTCCCAGTTTAACCATTTTCGCTGGACGCAAAGATGCTGAACCCCGGGTGTAGTAACCTGCACGGGAACGGGTGCGATTTTCCAGCCACAACATAAATAATACAATTGCAACCAATACTAAAGATAAAGCTGCTGCTGAGTCACGGTCAAAACTGGCTTGGTACTGGACAAAAATCGCTTGTGTAAAAGTATCAAACTGCATTAGGGATGGCGTCCCAAAGTCTCGCAAAGCATATAAAGCAACTAATAACCCCCCAGCAATTAAAGATGGGTTTAGTTGCGGTAATATTACTCGGAAGAAAGCTTGTCTGCTGTTATAACCCATACTACGAGCAGCTTCTTCCAATGAAGGGTCTAAACCTTGCAAAGCAGAACGTATGCTCAGTAACATGTATGGGTAGGTAAACAAAGTTAATGCTAACATTGTCCCCGGCCAACCATATATAGAAGGCAATTCTTCTACACCAAAAGGTTGTAGTAATAACTGCAGAAAACTTCCCCGGGGTGCAAAAGCAGCAATCAAGGCAAAACTACCCACATAGCTAGGAACAGCTAATGGTAATGTTGTCATTATTAACCAAAACCGCCGAGCAGGTAAGTCTGTCCGTACCGTTAAAAATGCCAAAGGTATCGAAATAATTGCAGATAATAATGCCACAATCGCCATCATGGTGACACTATTGACCAGAATCATTAAATTGCGGGGGCGAGTAATTAACTCCCATAAATCTTCCCCACCAATAAATGCCGTGCGGATCGTTAAATAGACTAGGGGTAGGGCGATGGCGGTCGCCACCACCACCGCCGCTATTGTGAGAAATAATGGGGGGCGAACCGCTTTTGACATTTAGATAACTCCTGCTTTTTGTAATAACTTCAAGGTTGCTTCGAGAGTGTGTAATTTGGTTAGGTTGATTCTTGGCGCTCTGAGTCGATACAAAGGTACTTGTCCTTTGGGAGATGCAATCCCTTTACGTAGGGGGTACTCTTTGGTTTTAGAAGAAAAGTATTGTTGAGATTTACGACTGAGTAGATAGTTGATAAATCTTTCCGCGTCTCTTCTTTGATCGGTAGTCCTCAGGACTGATACTCCAGCCACATTGATCATTGCACCTGGATCTCTGCGGGTATAGTGATGAGCAACAGGGAACTTAGGATTGGTTTTTTGGAACCGAGCTAAATAGTAATGGTTTACCAACCCGAGGTGAATTTCACCACGTCCTAATGCTTTAACAATAGGAGTATTTTTGGGGTATTTTTTGGTGCCATTAGCTTTCATAGCTTTGAGCCATTTTAATGTCTTTTTGTCGCCATACATTACTCGCATACCAGTTACAAATGACTGGAATGAAGCATTTGTAGGAGCCCAGCCGACTTTACCACGCCATTTGGGTTTAGTTAATTCCCAAATTGATTTTGGTAATTGGCTTTTTTTAACTAACTTAGTGTTGTAGTCAATAGTACGAGCACGTCCGGAAATTCCCATCCAGTTTCCTCTTGGGGAACGGAAACGAGCAGGTACTTTATTCAATTGTCGGAATGAGATAGGTAAAGTACGCCCTCTTCTTTCTATTGCACCTAAAGCTCCAGCATCTTGAGCGAAGAATAAATCTGCGCGGCTATTTCTACCTTCTTCCAAAAGCGCGATCGCTAACTGAGCTGTTTTACCGTAGCGTACTTTAATATCTAAATTTAAATCTTTTCTAGCCTGCTTAATTAACGGACCAATTAACTTCTCGCTTCTACCGGAATAAATTACCAAAGTTTTGCGACGTGCTTGAGCTGTTTCTGTACCCAAACCCCAACTAGCAAAACTCAAACCAGTTGCAACGGCTGCTAATCCAAGGGAAACAAACTTCCGTCTTATGTTTCTCATAGACTGCTGACTCCATTAAAAACTATATGTCTCAGGTAGTTAAATTGATTCGTAGAGATATCACATCCTAGGTCTCTACTTAGTTGATTCCAATACTTAATTGATATATTTTTCGGGTAAATTTCCCTTTGTTCATCAGGCTTGTATTGGACTCGACGGTAAATCAATTTCGGATACAAATAGAATTCAGGAGTTCAAAAAAGTCATCATCTAAATAGGCGCACAATTTTCCATCACAGCAAGTTTACTGTGCAAAAATTGCCTTAAACTTTACAGGGGTCAGACAAATAAAGGAATCACAAAAATTAAACAACTAATTATGCAAAACCATCATTTTTCACTTGCCCCTATAAAGAGGCTTACCAAGAAGATTTGCGTTAAAACTTATGCTTAACACACCCTATAAACATTAGATATTCTAATGAATATAATTGTCATTATAATACATCACTAATTACCCAATTAAACAACTCCAGCTTTTTGTAGCAGCTTCAAAGTTTCTTCTAAACTAGATAATTTAGTCAAATCAATCTCTGGAGGGTCAAGTTCTTTGAGGGATACTTGCAAAGTAGGTGCGTCTACTCCTTCACTTAAAGGATACTCATTGGTTTTGGAAGCAAAGTAGTTTTGTGCTTTTGAACTAACCATATAGTTGATAAATTTTTGCACATCTTCCTTTTGGTCGGTAGTCTTCATCATTGCTACCCCAGCAACGTTCACCATTGCACCTGCATCTTTATTGGTATAGTGGTGAGCTACCGGAAAATCAGGATTTTCTTTCTTGAAGCGGGGTAAATAATAGTGATTGACCAACCCCAAATGAACTTCACCTCTTCCCAAAGCTTTAACAATTGCTACATTATTGCCATACTTTTTCACATCATTGGCTTTCATCGCTTTAAGCCATTCTAATGTTTTTTCTTCACCTTCAATTGCCCGCATTGCAGTTACAAATGATTGAAAAGAACCATTAGTAGGTGCCCAAGCAACTTTACCACGCCATTTGGGTTGAGTTAAGTCCCAAATCGATTTTGGTAAATCACTTTCTTTGACCAATTTAGTATTGTAATCAACAGTACGAGCTCTTCCAGAAACCCCTAACCAATTTCCTTCCGGCGAACGAAAACGAGAATCTACTTGCTCTAGTATTTTCGACTCGATTGGTAGAGTTTTTTGGTTTTTTTCCAAAGCCCCTAAAGCACCAGCATCCTGTCCAAAAAAGACATCTGCACGACTATTATCACCTTCTTCTAAAAGTGCGATCGCCAGTTGAGAGGTTTTACCGTAACGTACTTCAATATTTAGATTTAAATCCTCTTTCGCTTGTTCAATTAAAGGACCAACCAGCTTTTTGTTTCTACCAGAATAAACAACGAGAGTTTTTGAATTCTCATTAACACCTTGCGAACATCCCCATATACCAACTCCGGTGACAACAGTCACTAACCCCAACAAAAAAAACTTTCGCATAATTAGCTACATCTCCAGTAAAACAATTAGCCTTATCCGGTCAATTTGTAGAGATTTTACATGCAGGATCTTCACACGCGCAAATTCTTAACTCTAGCCAATGTCCCAGTTAATTAGTCACCTTTGATAATCCCAAACAAGATATATATACTGTCACTCCCGGTCATCGTTACTCCAGATACCCCGAAGTTTTCGAGATTTTATCTTAGAGATTTCATATTTGAGATTTAGTTTCAAGTTCAACGCAATTACATTGCGCCTACTTGCTGTATACGTAGCATCTGATTTAGTAATCTGATTTAAACAATGGTTTAACGACAACTATTATCAACAAGAATAAATATATAACAAGTAGACTTGATTTTCATGTAACTATTATCACATATTATTAATTTTTGTTTACATAGTGTTGACTAGGTTGCTAATTTTGATTAACAAAGATTGTGGTGTTGTTCCCAGTGCTCTTTTATGGATTATGTTTCATAAATTCACTTAAAATTTTTTGCAACAGCAGTAGTCAGATTTTTGCAATCACTATCAACTAGATATTAGTTGTGTGCACAAATCGACTTTGTAAATAATCTACCTAGATAATCCAATTTTTGGAGACATATCAAATTCAGGGAATTGGGCATAAATTTTCTCAATTCGTACCTAATAGATTTAAGTGTGTTAGTAAGAAAATAATAACTTGTTTGTAGTAGCACTTTAGCGCTAAAGCGCTATTACAAGCCAAATACAGATATTTTATATTTATTTACATAGTTTACTTTTTTCTCGCCTACTTACTTAGAGTATCGGATCTCACTTCAATGGTAGTGTGGGTGTTAGAGAGCTATATTGCAGCAAAAATGGCTTCTCACAAATTGTGCTTCATATTACGTGAAGATAAGGAAGAATTTTTTGCGAATAAAATCCCATCAGACTGATGTTCTCAATGCTTGGAGACATCTAATACATATCCTATGCCCCTAACTGTATGGATTAGACGTTTCTCATCATTTTTTTCAAGTTTAAGACGCAGATAACGTACATATACCTCAATCACATTGGAATCAGCAACAAAGTCGTAACCCCAAACTTGTTCTAAAATTTGGTTTCTAGTAAATATTTGATGGGGGTTGCTCATCAAATATTCTAGTAAGTCAAACTCTTTTACAGTTAATTCTATTGCTCGATTACCGCGAAACACTTCATGAGTTTTACGGTTCAAAATTAAATCTTCAAATATTAATAAATGACGTTTATCTTTTTCTACGCTTCGACGTAAATGAGCGCGAATTCTCGCCAAAAGTTCTTCAAGTTTGAAAGGTTTTATGAGATAGTCATCAGCTCCTGCATCCAAACCCATAACCCGAGAACTTACTTCATGTTTAGCTGTGAGTAAAATAATCGGAATTTTAGTTTTTGTTGCTCGCAAACGACGACAAAGTTCTAACCCAGTTAAGCTGGGGAGCATCCAATCTAAAATTGCTAAATCTGGATTTGATTTTCGTGCTAACATTAATCCTGTTACCCCATCATGAGCAACACTGACGATATAACCTTCAGAAGTTAACTCCATTTCTAAAAATTCAGCGAGATTGACTTCATCTTCAACCAGAAGGATATGTTCGCTCACAACCTAATCTCCACATTTTCAAATATCTCTATTTGCTGGTTTAATTTACAAAATCAAACAACCAAAATCAAATAAATAAAATTAAACAATAAATCAAAACAGGCTATTTAAAATATTTTTGATAATTAATTGATACTTTTATGCTAAAAATAGCGGTAATCTTACTGTTACTAAAGTCCCTTCCTCAGCATTAGATTCGATAGACAATTCTCCGTTATGTGCTTCTATAATCCTTTTAGTAATTGCAAGTCCTAATCCAGTCCCAGAAGATTTTGTGGAAAAGAATGGTTGAGTCAACAATGGTAATATGTGGGGTGGTATAGGTTCTCCACCATTGCGAACTTGAATGCAAACTTCTTGCAATCTTGGGTTAATGTTTACTTGTAATTTAACTTTTTCTCCAGAGACTACTGCTTCGCAAGCATTCTGTATAATATTAATTAATACTTGTTTAATTTTATCTTCATCACCCTGTATGCTGACTTCGACGTTCCCATACTCAAATTCAATGCTTTTATTGATTGTATCTGGCAAATTTCGCTGTAATTCTAATACTTTTTGAATACATTTATTAATATTAATTTCTGAAATATCTAAGATTTGTGGCTTTGCATAAAGTAATATCTCTTTTAATAATTTTTCTAAACGCTTTGCCTCATCTAATGCCAAATTTAACCGCTTTCTCAGCTGTTCAGATAAATCAGATTTACTAAAATACTCTAAAACTAAATTTATTGTGGAAAGGGGATTACGAATTTCGTGAACAATCGAAGCTGCAAATTCACCGATCGCAGCCAAATTTTCCCGTTCAATAAGTTTAGTTTGAGTGGCTTGTAACTCTTCTGTTTTGAGATTTACTTCTTTTTCCAAAAATTGATTAAATTGTCTTTGTTGTTGATAAAGATAGTGATTATCAATTGCTGTTGCAGCTCGTTCTGCAAAGAGTTCAACAATCTCGATTTCTAGAGTAGAAAAATTACGAGGTTTTTGATGAAAAGAACAAATTGTACCTATTACTTCCCCTTGAGGTGTACGTAAAGGTATTCCCAAATATGCACGACATCCTGGTGGAGCTTCACCATATTCGGTACAATTTTCTGTATCTTCAACGACCAAGGATTGACCAGTATTAACAACAGTACCAGTTAATTGACCGTGTAGCGAATGAGTTCTCTTATCCTCATGATGTTCGATATTACTAGCTAATAACTGACCAAAACCTTGTTGACAAATAGTAATTGCAGAAGAATCAACACTAATTAATTCACTAACTCCTTTTGCAATCTCTTTTAAATAGACTTTCAAGTCACCCGTACGATGACTCAGAGATGACAAAATTTCTAAAGTTCTTTGTTGGTACTTCCAAGAATTATTATTTAATGAATCTAGTTTATTGTTTGCTATCTGCTGGAAAGTTAAAAAATAATCTTTATCCCGCAATAAAAATAATGCAGTCAAAGCTCCTATTACTGGAATACTTTCCCAAGATAAAACATAATGATGCTTGTTAGGATCGAACATTTCCCTGTGCATAGAAATAACTGATACTAACTGCATACCTAACAAAGTACCGTAAGAAAATGTTTTATATAAACCAGCAAGGAAGATTAATATCAAAATCACTGCAACAAAATATAGTAGATAACATGCAGCGATCGATAACTCAAAAGAATGAAATCCTTCTAACATACCTTGTGTTGCTTTAGTTAGTATAAATTTTTGCATCACTAAAGCTAAAAACAAGATTCCAAGGCTTAAACGCATGACAAACAATCCGATTTCAAGCCGCTTTTCTTTTATCATCCCTCGCTCCCTGGTTCTTAATTCTGTAGACTATTGTCAAATACAGACAAAAATGAAACACTTTATATACGGTTAAATCTCGGAAGCCTTAGTTTGATAAATACATAAGGCTGCATTTTAAGATACTACAAAGTAGACACCACAGTCTACATGATTGATTTATGAGTGGTGACAATAATTATGAATATCAACAGAATCATTCCATTTCGCTGGGTTCTCTGAAAAAACGGGAGCCACGGGATAAAATTTTGATTGCAGCAGCGGAATTGTTTGAGTGCAAAGGCTTCAATCAAGTTAGTATCAATGAGGTAATTGCAAATTCAGATGTTGCTAGACGCACATTTTATCGATATTTTCCATCAAAAGACGAATTGATTATCGAAGTGATGCGCTTTCAAGCCAAACGATGGCTGAAATGGTTTGAAGAAACTCTTGACCAAAGAGCGAGTAGTCCTAGAGAAAAAATATTAACAAGCTTTGATGTTTTACGTGAATGGTATGTAAGTCCTGATTTTAAGGGATGTCCTTTTATTAAAGCCGCTGTGGAGCTTGCAAATACTTCCCATTCTGTGAAGCAAATTTGCGCGACTGTCAGACAATCAATGCGAACTTACATTTTTAAACTTGCTCTCGAAGCTGGTATTCCTAAACCTGAAGTTTTTTCTCAACAGTATTTACTTTTAGTTAGTGGTTCAATTTTAATGGCAAGTATTGAAGGTAATCCCGAAGGAGCAGAATACGCTCGTGAGACTTTAGTTGCTTTTATGAATGCAGAATAATAATAATTTAGCTTAATTATTTGGTATCGTTCAATTATTTAGTCTAATTTTAGTAGACATATTTGTCTACTTGGATGACATTTTAATAAAAGTTTTAAAGAATTATGGGATAATTTTTCCACCCCATAGTGTAAGCGCGTTTCTCTTAAGTGTTTTAAAAGCGTTGGATGGTGGTGTTAGTTTATAATTTGGAGGTAACAAAACCTTCAAAACATCACATTGTTGGGAAACTTAGGAAGTTATATTTTCGTATAAATAACAACAATAAATCATTCGTATAAGCTATGTCATCCTAATCTAGGATAAAAATAATCTACATGATTACAGTGCAGAAATTATCCATGCAAAAAGATGAAATTCGTATATTTTTTCCCTATTCTCTATTTCCAGTTCCCTATTACCTAATATTATTTCATCAAAACATTATCAAAGGGAAGTTTATTGAGCAGACATGCAAATTGTATCCTGCGTATTTGTAGAGATTCTACAGTTTTTATATCATGTTCGGTAAATTATTTATGATTCCTGCACATGTGTAAAAAACTGGAAATCCTCTCTCAATCTGCACCCTCCTCTCTTCCCCCTGCGTACTTAATGAAAAGTAACTAAGCGAACACAATATTACTGGGTTACTCTCTGGGCTAACATTTTTAAAGCATTACCGATTCTTTCTAATGCTTCTTCACCGCAACCTCTCAATCTGTGACGAATAAATAAATATCTTGGACTGTTGTAACCAAGCCATACTTGTCCTTGTTCGTCTTCCCAAATAAGTGCTTTTTGTGGTAGATCGATTCCTGCAGTTTGATTGCACTGCATCAGTGGAGTACCAGCACGAGGATTACCAAATATGATTACTTGAGTTGGTCTTAATTCTAAACCAACAGATTCGGCTCCAGCTTGATGATTAACTGTGGTAACAATATTTAAACCCTGTTCTTTGGCGATGGATTGAAAGCGTTTGACTGTTTCTTCTACACTATAATTACTCTTGAATCTTACAATTCCATCTCTTCTTGCACCATGTCTATGAGTTCTGGCTATCTCATTTTTATTAGTATTTTCCCGAATTTCTTGAGTAGCTTTATTATTCCTAGCTATTTCATTTTTTGAATTTTCTCTAATCCCTTGAGTAGCATAAGCAGGAAGAACCAATAAGCCCAATGCAGCAATACTCCATAAAATTTTCTTCATTGCAAACCTCCAATAATTAAAAAATAAGGTGGGATGATAATTTTACCTTGAATTTAAAGCAATCTTAGCTCAGAAAACGTTACACTAGATTAATAAAAAGCCTCAATCATACCAAAACTGAGAATAGAAATAAATAACCATGAAATAGCACCTAGATAAAGAGGTTTTAAGCCGCTTTGTTTAATATCAATAATGCTAGTTTTCAAACCCATTCCCGCCATTGAAATTGTTAGTAGTAAGTGGTTAAATTCAGTCACTGATTTTTTGAAGCTATCAGGAAATATATTTGCACTATTGAGTAGCATTAGAGCAATAAATCCAAATACAAACCAAGGTATCGGTAATTTTCTCGACTTACCTTCTTTTGATGAATTATTTGCAGGTGGTGATAAAATTCCCAACGTTAAAACAACTGGAGCTAAAAATATAACTCTCGATAATTTAGCAACAGTTGCTAGCTCACCACTAGTTTGTCCACCTTGAAATGCTGCTGCAATTACCTGAGCTGTTTCATGAATGGAAACACCACACCAAATTCCAAATTGTTCGGGTGTGACTTGAAGTAAACCAGATAATAAAGGATAAACTAACATGGAAATAGTACCGAAAATTGTTACTATTGCCACAGCATAAGCCGCATCTTTATCTTTACTTTCTACTACACCATTTGTGGCTACTATAGCAGAAGCACCGCAAATAGAAGTACCCGCAGCAATTAATTTTGTTAGTTTTGGATTGACTCCAATTTGTCTCCCAAACCAACAAGTAAAAACAAATGTGCTGACTAAGGTTGCTACAACAATTACTAAACCAATGGGGCCAACTGCAAGTATTTGAGGTAAACTTAATCGCAATCCTAGGAGAATAATAGCCAATCGCAAAATACGTTTTAAAGAAAAGGTAATTCCCGGACGAAAAATTTGAGGAACTCCAATTGTATTTTTAACTATAATTCCTAACAGGATTGCTACGATTAGGGAACTAAATAGTGAAAGTGATGGTAGTTTTTTTAGAGATTCTGCAAGAATAGCAATTCCACCAGTTAATAATAAACCTGGTATTATGCTAGAAATTGGAAATATTTTGGTTAATTTGACTTGAAACTTTTGAGGTGGATTATCCATTATGAAGGTTATAAGTAAATGCTATTAATCATTTCAATTTGGATATTTTTTTGCTTTAAATATATAGAGACTTAATATATTATTCGAGTCAATATATTATTTAACGTCTCAATTAAGCTTAGATATAATCTAACTCTGGATTTTGAGCCATAATTTCTGAGATTTCTTCCTTCTCAGGAATTGAGATATTGAAAATATCTTTCATGAAGCGATAATATGCGGTATAAATCTTTGGTTCGCCTTCATCATTCTCAACAATAAAAAAAGGTGCAGATGATACTTGATATTGACTAGCTAAAATAAATCCTTCATTATTATGTGGATTACGCTCATCTGCTGAGATAATTGCATCTATTTTGTCTATTAAATTTAATTCATGCAGGCTGTTTAAAATTTTTGCAGATTTACGACAGGGATTACCATCTAATTTAATTTTTTGAACTAATTTAATAACCATAATTTTGAGATACTTTTGAAGTAGTTTGGAGATGAATTTGAGATAAATCGAGATGAATTTGAAATACTTATAATTACAATTAGGAATCAGATTCCTTTGTAGAGACATAGCAGTGCTACGTCTCTAAAAGTTATTTATTTATTGTTTGATTGGTAGTCTCTTGAAGCAAGCTAAGCATTATTTTGAGTCAAATTTATTTCGTGGAAACCACACTCCTTATCAGCAGCTTCTTCCCACCACCAACGACCGAGACGCTCGTGTTGATTGGGTAAAACTGCTCTGGTACAAGGTTCGCAACCAATACTAATAAAACCTTGATTGTGTAGTTTATTGTAGGGAACGTTATTTTTCCGGATATATTCCCACACTTGAGCAGAAGTCCAATTTGCAAGGGGATTGAATTTAATTAATGTCTTCTCCTCTGTAGAGAAAGCAGTATCTACTTGAATTACCGGAACACTATTTCTGGTTGCAGGGTTTTGGTCTTTACGCTGTCCAGTAATCCAAGCATCGATGGTTGCAAGTTTACGACGTAGTGGCTTAACTTTCCGAATTGCACAACATTCTTTGTGACCGTCCTCATAAAAACTAAATAATCCCTTTTCTTTAACTAATGCTTCAACTTCCGCAGTATTAGGGGAAATTACATCTATCTTTATTCGATATTGTTTTCTAACTCGATCAATAAATCGGTAGGTTTCGGGATGTAAACGACCCGTATCAATTGAGAATACTTGAATATCTCTTTTGATTTTTGATGCCATATCTATCAACACTACATCTTCTGCACCGCTAAAGGAAATAGTAATGTTATCGAACTGCTTGAGAGCAAATGCAAGAATATCTTGAGGACTTTTCTGTGAGTATTCGGATTGTAATTGGGTAATGTCTGATTCGATGATAGAAATAGTATCAGCTAAACTCATGATTCTCCTCTCTTTTTTAGGAATAGATTTTGTTGTTTGATTTCTTACCTACAGGTATTGAGATGCACCCCATACATGGGCGAGTAAAATTAAACTGTGGCTAGCTTCATTGAAGAAACTAAAATTTCTGCAACCTCTGGACGAGAAAATTCTGGTGGTGGGGTTTGACCATTTCTCAACATTTCCCGTACTTTTGTTCCAGATAGGTGTATCCTTTCTCCCTTTGTGCTAGGACTGGTTTTGGCTGTAGCCATTGACTGGGTACGAGTGCAATAGAAAGCATGTTCAAATTTTAAAGGAGTAATATTTAATTCATCTTGGGTAAATTCATCAAATATGTGCTGTGCATCGTAAGTACCATAGTAGTCACCAACTCCTGCATGGTCGCGTCCAATGATAAAGTGGGTACAACCGTAGTTCTGACGAGCGATCGCGTGCATAATTGCTTCTCTAGGTCCTGCATAGCGCATAGCTGCGGGGAATACACCCAAGAATACGCGGTTTTGTGGATAATATTTTTCCATTAGAACCTGATAACATTGCATCCGTACCCGAGCTGGAATGTCATCAGATTTTGTTTGACCGACCAAGGGATTAATGAACAATCCATCAACAACCTCTAGAGCAATTTTGGTGATGTATTCATGGGCGCGGTGGATAGGATTTCTAGTTTGAAATGCTACGACACTATTCCATTCACGTTTTGCAAACTCTGCTCTAGTGTCTTCTGGAATAAGACGATAATTTAGAAAATCCATCTGAGGAATTGCTTGGATTAGTTGAATTGGACCTCCAAGGTAAATTTCCCCTTCCTTGAACATAGCTCGTACGCCGGGATGTGCATTGTCATTAGTCCGATAAATTTGCCGTGCTTCAAAATTTTGGTCGGGCTTGAACTTGCTAGTAACATTCATCACTGCAAGTATATCTCCATTGGGATGAGCTAAAGCAATTTCAGAATTTAATTTGTATTTATCTGCTACAGATTCAGGAATTTGCAAAGTAACAGGAATACTCCATGCTAAACCATTACTTAAGCGCATATCTTTAACAATGGAATTATATTCCTCTTCTTCAACAAAGCCATTTAAAGGGCTATAAACTCCTGTAGCGATACACTCTAGGTCAGCAAGATTGCGTGTAGAGAGGGTAAGAATTGGTAATTTTTTTGCTCTCGACAGAGTTTCTTCTCTTGCTTCTCCTTGCAAGCGGCAATTAATAAGCTTACCACCGTGGGGTTGAATTAAAGCTTCGATTTGAGACATGTTATTACTCCTACTATTGAGTTCAAAAATTTTAACTGAGAGGTGAGAGGTTTAATACTAAGTCCGGGCTAATTACCCCTTTTAAGAATGAGAGAGGGAAGTGTGGGAGGTGTGGGAAGTATGGGGGGAAATCCCAAAAAATATAAAGGGGTTTTAAAAATTGGATTTGGTCTAATCTCTTCTAGAGATTAAGTTAACCGTATGTGAAGGAATCAAAACAGGAGGAGAACGATTAATTAAATTGAAAATTGTTTGATAGAACATAGATTTGTGCAAGTGCAGAATTTGAATAGAAAATATGAGTCAAGAATTCAAATCAAGAGTTACGATATCGCAAACCCTTTTACAAACCGTAGAAGAAGATAATCAATGGTGGTACAACTACTGTCATTAATAGGTTTAGTGGGGTTCCAACACGCATGAAATCAGTAAATTTATATCCACCTGCTCCGTAAACCATTGTGTTGGTTTGATAACCAATTGGTGTGATAAAGCTGTTAGATGCTGCAAAAACAACAGCGAGCATAAAAGCAAAAGGATTGAAGCTTAGTTTTTCTGCAACATTAGCTGCAATGGGTAACATTAAAACTACTGCGGCGTTATTGGAAATCATTTCCGTGAGGATAGAAGTAATGATAAAGAAAAATGTCAGTATCCAGTAACCCGAAAGATTTCCCCCAATTGCAACTAGATTATTCGCTAACCATTGGGTCGCACCAGAGCGATCCATTGCGATACCCAAGGGTATTAACCCAGCAAGCAGAAAGATAATGTCCCAACGTACTGCATCATATATTTCTCTGGGTTTGAGACAACCTGTTAAAACCATCAATACCACACCAACCAGAGAACTAATAAGAATAGGTAACCAATTAAATGCGGCTACAACAACAACTCCTAAACCAATACCAATTGCTATGGAGGCTTTATCACGTCTGAGTGTTTCCAAATTTCGCTGGGTCAGAACCAATAAGTTTCGATTGATTTGCAAACCCAAAAGACTTGGTTTTGGACCTTGTACCAAGAGGACATCACCAAACTTTAATCGGATTTGGGTGAGACGCTCTCGAGTAGTTTCTTCTCCACGATGGACTGCTAATACTGTAACGTTATAGCGTTGACGAAAATTAATTTCTTTAACAGTCGAACCAATAAGGTTGGAATTAGAAGTAATTAGAATTTCTGCTATACCTTCATCTTCCGAGGTCAGTTGTGTCTGTAAAAACTTTTTATTTCGGATAAATTCGGGCAGAATTTCTATACCCTCTTCATCTTTAATCTTCAGTAAATCTTCTCGACTACTCCTAACTAAAAGTACTGAACAGGCTTGTAGTTTTTTATTTTCTAAAGGCTGACTGAGATGGGTATCATCGGCAATAATTTCTAATACATCTACATCAAGTTTATGTTTGAGAATACTGGAATTTAAGGTTTCTCCCACTAAACTAGAACCAGGTGGGATTAAAATTTCACTAACATAATCCTTTATACCCTGTTTTTGGTTGAAAATCTCATCAGTATGTTTTTTACGGTTTGGTAATAGTCGAGGTGCTACAAGGGCTAAATAAATCAGACCAACAGTAAATGTGACTAACCCCAACTTAGTAAACTCGAATAAGTTGAACGATCTATATCCTAGTTGCTGAGCTAAACCACTCGCTAAAACATTCGTAGAAGTTCCGATCGCCGTGATCATACCACCCAAAATAGCAGCAAATGATAACGGAATTAATAACTTAGAGACTGAAATCCTTTGTCTTCTACACCATTCTTCAACAATAGGTAAGAATACGGCAACAACGGCAGTATTGTTAATAAATGCTGTTGTTGGACCCACTATCAGCCCCAAAGTAAAAATTTGTTGACTGGGACGTTTACCACCCCACCTTAGTAAGAGTTCGCTAACAATTTGAATGGCTCCGGTGCGTCCGATTCCAGCACTAAGAATAAACATTGCCATCACAGTAATAGTAGCAGAGTTGCTGAAACCACTTATACTTTCTTCAGGGGTTACTAAACCAAAAATTGTTAGAAGTAGTGTAGTAATAATAGCAACGATGTCTGATGGTAACCATTCCGCAACAAATAAAATTAATGCCAAGACAACAATGGCGAGTGTAAGGAGTATTGTCATGTGCTTGCTGTCTTACAGTGCTTTTATTAGGTATTAGTTATTTCACTAAAAAGTCTCATGACAATCAAATATTGTAAGAGTCATATGTATTAAATCTATAGCGAATATGTGAACTATAGGACTAAAAGCACATCTCAGATGATGCGACTTATCTCCGTATAAAATATTTAGAATGTTCTAAACCACCTGTGGTTTATTAGTAAGCTGCGAAAATATTTTTACCAAAAACAGAAGTAACATGACGCATTAATTTTCTTTGAGTTATTTTCTTAAAAAGTTTAATTGTCTTTAATTTGGCTTAGTAATCTGAGAAATACTTGATAAATAAATGAGATTTTCCTGAGAAGTTGATTAGTAAAATCCCATAATTAGGGTTTACTGAAAAGGTTCGTTATTTTAGAAAGAGGAACAATAAATTTTTACCAAGACAAAAGTATATATTGATACGCGCGATTACCAAAAAAAAGTATATTTTTCACCACTGAAGTGGCGACGCTTTAACGTTGCAAAATAGATATAGCAATCCGAAATCATTCATGAAAAATAAAATCGCTGAAACCCTTGTACATACGTCTTTATTCTTTATGTGTTTTCTCACATTTCAATCAGGATTACTATATATAAAAAGGTTGTGTGACAAGAATTAGAGATAGTGATGTAACCTTGAGTGAGTTGTAATTGTGATGCAGGTATAGTGGCTGCTGTAAGGTGAAGGGAATTAAAAAAAGAAATATCTTGGGTCAAATAAAATTTATTAATTATTTGTTTGGAATTGCTGCTTAAAAAATAAATTTTAAATAAGGAATTTTATACTTTCAATATTTTAATCCTATTTTTGCAATGCAACTGTACGTAGTGCTATATGAAAACACTACGATAATTGACAGTGCAGGAAAACAAAAACTCTATTTTTTGTAGGCTTTAGCAGAAGCTCGAGTCCAAAGAAATACAGCAGTAAGAAACGGAATTAGAACAAAGATTCCTCCAGAAATTAAAGGATAATGTCTTACGGTAGAGCTATTTACCATTAAAGCTATTCCTAATCCAGAATAGAGTAACCCTGCGATGGGAAGACCAATGATTAGTAAAGCAAATTTATCTTCAGATTGCATATGTTTTCTCCAGGGATGAAATATTAGTCAACTGCAAGTGTTATTCGACTAGAAAGTAGATATTATAGAAACTTATAGCTTTGATATTGAGCTACTTTATAACTTACATTTTAATTCCGAAAAACTTTAACCCCGAAATACCTTACGAAAATCTTCAAAAAGACCTAAGAATCAACTACTGTCAATCACCTATTAAATGAAGTACCAGCCGACAAAGAGAGTGGCTATTATGATGGGTTGTGCTGGTTCTAGCAAATCTACTTTAGCAATAAAAATAAACGAATATGACTAACGGCTCATCACTTCGAGTGATTATACTGGCGTGGCGATTTTTTGGAAACTGCTTAATAGATTAAATCCTTTCTTGACTGGAATCATATTGTCTAAATTTATTCTTTTGTAGCACTCTCAGTACCAAAAACCAAAAATCGAAAATCAAAAAACTATATATAAATAAAAAACTTAGAATACTAATTTAAATACAGTGTTCACCCTCAAAATAAATTTTAATTTAAAAATCTGAACTCTCCGTTAATTCCATAGTAGATAATGTATTTTTGACAACATTAAATGCATTCGACATGATAATCGTTTTTATCACTTGTTATTTTGAATGTTATCTCACCGATTGAATGATATGAGTAATTAATGATATTAATATTTTTCTGTATTCGCGTTAAAATTTTGTGATGCTAACGCTGTATCCAAGTAATTTTTGATCGGGTTTTCGGTTTAGGTTTGGCTATTAAGCAAGTATTATTGGATTCAACTGGAGAATTTATTTATATGCAGCAAGCTTCAAAGATTGAGGCTATAGAAGCACGAGTTCATGGGATGGATTGTCCTAGTTGTGCTCAAACAGTTCAGTCAAATTTACATCAACTAACAGGTGTAAATGAGGTTGCTCTCAATTTTGGTAACGGTAAGCTTAATATGACCTACAACCCAGAAAAAATTACCCAAAAAGATATTTTTCGCCGTGTAGAAGCCTTGGGTTACCAAATTGAATCAATTTTTCGCAAAGAAAATTCTCCATCTACAACTGAATCAGCCAAGATAAAAAATCAAAAAAGTAAAATAGATTCACTGTCTAGTCCCTGGAAGTTTTGGCTTACAACCCGCCGAGGACAAAGGGTGATTTTGTCGGGAACAGGTTTAGTCCTAGGATTTATTGCCCATAGTATGGGGTTATCTGCATGGATCCAAACCAGCTTTTACTGCATAGGAATAGTTTTAGCGGGATTCCCGATCGCCCGTGCAGGTTTGATTTCACTCAAATCCCGTCGAGCTGATATCAACCTACTAATGATGATTTCTGGAGTTGGTGCTTGCTTGCTGGGGGATTTCTTGGAAGGAGCAATGGTAGTGTTTCTATTTTCTTTAGGAACAACACTACAAAGCTTCACCTTGGGACGTACTCGCAACGCAATTAGGGATTTAATGGACTTAACACCACCGATAGCAACAATTAAACGTGGTGATGAAGAAGTAAATGTTCCCATTTCCAGTATTGAGGTCGGTGAAATTATTACGGTTCGTCCGGGTCAAAGAATTGCTCTTGATGGTAAGGTTATTTACGGAATTAGTGCTGTCGATCAATCCCCAATTACAGGAGAATCAGTTCCAGTAGATAAAGAAGCTGGTGATGATGTGTTTGGTGGAACTTTGAACCAAACCGGATACTTAGAAGTTAAGACCACTCGTAAATCAAATGAAACCACCATGGCACGGATTATTCATTTGGTTGAAGAAGCTCAAGGAAGTCGCGCCAGAAGTCAACAATGGGTGGACAAATTCGCCTCAATTTATACACCATTAGTAATTCTTTTAGCTATAGCGATCGCAATTATCCCTACTGTGTTTTTTTCCCAGGATATGAAGGTTTGGATTTATCATGCCTTAGTACTGTTAGTGATTGCTTGTCCTTGTGCTTTAGTTATTTCTACTCCTGTTTCTATTGTTAGTGCTATTGGTGCTGCTACTCGTAAAGGAATTTTATTTAAAGGTGGTAACAGTTTAGAAACCGCAGGAAAAATTGATATTCTCGCTTTTGACAAAACTGGTACTCTGACAGAAGGTTTACCAAAAGTACTAAACATTTATAGTTTGGGAGAACAAGAAAGAAGCTCAATACTGCAAATTGCTGCAAGTTTAGAACAGAGATCGGAACATCCCCTAGCTAAAGCAATTATTGCTGAAGCCAAAAAACAAGGATTAACTTTGCAAACACCCCATGAATTTGTTGCGATACCAGGGAAAGGTATTCAAGCAAAATTGAGCGATAAATTAGATTGTGGCGTTCAAGATCCTCAAGTTGCTTCTCTTTTAGGTAAAAACCATTTGTTACCCCATCTCAACCAAGAATTTTACATGGTGGGTAATCGTCGCTTATTTACCAATATTCCTCCCGAGGTGAGTTCGCTTCTTGCTGAAATTAGCAACCTCGGTCAAACTCCTGTATTAGTTGGGACAAAGGGAGGCTTAATTGGCATCATTACTTTAGCAGATGGTTTGCGCTTGGAAGCAAGGGAAGCAGTAAGGTTAATTGAGACAGCAGGACCAAAAGAAGTAGTGATACTAACGGGAGATTCTAAATCTGTTGCTCAACAGATGGTAGAACAACTAGGAATTTTTGACTATCGAGCCGAATTACTACCGAAAGATAAACTTCTAGAAATACAAAGATTACAAGAACAGGGAATTGTAGGAATGGTAGGAGATGGGATTAATGATGCTCCTGCTTTAGCATCTGCAGACATAAGTTTTGCGATAGGTCGTACGGATATTGCACTAGAGACAGCAGATGTAGTTTTAGTCGCAGATGATTTGAGACGACTTGCTTATGCAATTAGTTTGAGTCGTAAGACTGTTTCAGTTATCCAGCAAAATATTATTTTCTCTTTAATTACGAAAGCTTTATTTTTGCTATTAGGAAGTTTTGGTTTTGTGGGTTTAGCGGTTGCAGTTTTAGCTGATACGGGAAGTTCCTTGTTGGTTACTTTTAATGGAATGCGCCTATTTAAAGTTTAATTATTATTAGTGAGTTCTAAACAGTCGATTAGTACCATCATTCATTACTGTGATGATTTCGCTGATATCATGCCTCATTTATGGAATATCAAATTTTAAAAATTGATAATGCCTTTAATAGTTTCCGGTTCGACTTTAACAGCCCTATTTATAAATTTCTCATTTATCTATCTAGTTTTAGATGAGACTCAGCATCAGATTCTGGAAACGATTCAAAGCTAGGGTGCGATCGCTTAAGTACAATTACAAATTACGAGCCTTTCAACAAAATTCACATTTACTTGCAAGCAACTTCATGCTTAATACCAACAGAATTACTGTATGTTAGAACAGGAATTTATTTGGTGGGAGTAAAAAAGTGGATGGAGAATTCGTCAGACGAAAGTCGTCAACATGGGGGAATAGTTCAAAACCCAAGTCTTCTTTATTCTCATCCCGTGGCTTTACTCCACCAGAGCAGCAGATTCCTGTAGAAATTCCTGAAGAAATTCCTGAACCAGTTTTTTTGAAATCTGTTTTGAACAGTCGTTCTAAGGAAAGTCCACTTGAGAGCGAGCAAGAAAATTTAAAAGAACAAGGGGATGTAAGTCTCAAGTCCGATGCTTTAGAACCCACAGATGGTGCAGAACTTATCGCCCAAGCAAGCTAACACTCCAGAAAAATCACAACAGGATAAGTCTAAATTATTAGCTCAAAATCTGATATTCTCAAACCACTTAAAGCAGCGAGAAAAAATATAAGTATGAAATATGGAGAACTTAATGTTGAAGCGATTTCCATTATGACAAAAGGAGGCGATTTTGACCTCAAACCATTTTTGGAGGTGAAGTAAATATGGCTGATGTGCACATGTGTGGAATAATTGCCAATACAAATATGAATCAGTTGGATAGTATTTTTAAACAACTTTTTCAAAACTGCGATTATAGTCTTGAGAACATGAGTGAATTATATATAGAAGATGCTGATTTCGATATTTTTATTCAAGATGATATTGCTAAAACAAAAGAATATACGCAGGGCAATTATGATTATCTAGTTAGTGGTTTACATCAAGGTGGTTTAGATAAGGTACAGAGTCTACTAGAAAAAATAGCAGCTACTTTAGAAGCTAATAATCTTAAGTATAGTTTTGAATTTTTTGAAGAAAACTCTCAAGGAGTAGAAAAGGAAAAACAACACATAATAAGACATCGAGAATTTTAGAATTAGCCTTCTCCCGAACCAGTTTTTTTAAATCTTTCTTGATAGGGTAAACGCAAGAATCAATAAGAATGCAATATTCTCAACAATATTGATAATTAAGTGCAATATTCCTTGAATAGGTACATGAATCAACTCTGGGACTCAGATCTACTAAATGAAGATCGCAACACAATTTCCTTCTCTGAATGGTATCGGTTTCGTTCCAGCATTGGGTTCTGCTCTCAAAGGAGTAGTAAAAATACTCAAAAAGGGAGAAAAAGCTGACGTCGCAAAGATTGGAAAACTTCTAGAAGGTGTAGCAAACCACTTGGATGATTTTTCTGTATTTACTGATTGATATTTCAGTCCATTCAAATCCTGTGTAAGCAATTTGTGCAATATCGTACTGTTTAGGTGAGTCTTATCTGTTAAATATGATTTATCTACCTTGGAAAATTATCAGTAGTTAAGTATGGAGGTAATATCTGTGTACGAATGGCTAGAGGAAGAAGTATTTAATATATAAAGTTAAAACAATTCATTCCTTAGGTTCAGGTTTGGAAGACGACGAGTTGCGTGCTCTGCAAAAAAAATATCCGTACCTTCCTGATTCATATTTGGAATTTGTTTCGAAATTTGGAAGCGTCAAACTTTATAAGAAAAGAAGCTACTATGAAGTAGGTGTACTTTGTCCCCCTGAAGAAATAACTTTTCCAAATGGTGAAAAGCTCCTCATGGTTGGACACTTTGATGATTCACGAGCTTTCTTCAAATCTACTTGCACGTCACCCAAAAGCGAATTACCAGTTCTTGGAGATGATGAAGAATGTAATCTTGAAAAAATAGCTGATAGTTTTTATAACTGGATCGTGAAAAGATGTGAAGATGCTCGCAATTTTTATACAGATTTGGAATGGGACAGAATAAAAAATAATCCTTATTCATTTAATGATAAAGAACTTGAAATAGTTGAAGCAAGAAAAAAGATAAAATGGCGAAAAATTGGATTTAGCAATGATGGAGATGTAAGAATACTAGTTAGAAATGAGTCAAACTTGACTTTACCTTTTTTAACAATTGGATTTCGAGGAAAAAATCCTGCAATCGAGGGAAGCATTTGGCTACCGATTTCTCATGTAATACCCGGTCAGGAATATATTGTGGAACACTCTGGGTACAAAGAATATATTTCGACAGAAAATAGCGAGTTTTATCATCTACCCGATCCGACTCCTGAAGAAAAAGATATATTTTGGGAATTTCGTGATATCGATATTTCTTAGTATAGCTATGATTCCTGCTATTAAAAAGTTGCTTGAATCACATTCTGAATGGGTCGTCCCATACTTAAGAAATCTTCTTAAAACAACAGAAAATCATAGAATTAGAAATGAGGTTGCGCTTGCACTTTTAGATTTTAAAGATAAAAGAGCAATACCTGTAATTGCACAATTGCTTGTAGCTCCCAAAACAATCAATCACCGAGGGACATTAATTTATGTGCTATCAGAATTTAGCCCTTATCTTGGAGATTATCTGCCACTTTTAGTTGACTTAGTTGTAACTGGTGGGTTTGAAGTTAGCAGACAAGCTTTTATAGCTATTGAGGAGATTGAAGGGGAAATTGACGAGGATATTTGGCTGCAATGTAAACAAAAAATAGCAGAATGTATGAAGAATTCATCAGGTGATAAAGCCGAAATATTAAGAGATTTGTATGAATTATTTGAAGATGAAGAATAATGATAAAAGTCGGTAGGTTGAAGTTAGGTAGAGTATCTTAGATGATAAAAATATTGGAGAAGAAAAAAGTTTTATTGAAGACTTAGAATTGGAAAGTAAGGATATGATTGAAATAATTCCAGAGTTGGAAAAAATTTTTATTTCTCACGTTAATTGCTT